>NZ_LT840184.1:1725280-2043212 GCF_900177425.1 Paenibacillus uliginis N3/975
AAAAACGGATTTTATTAATAAGATTATATTGGAAGCTGAGCGAGGAAGGCAGTAACTGCGTATAACACCATATTCACGCTGCGTCGCTGACGCTCCTTGGTCTGCCAGATGAATTATCGAAAGCGGTTTCAGACAGACAACCCTGCGAGGCTAAGTCCGTCGGACCCGGCGCTGGCGCGCCTTAAGCCTCTCGGGTTCGTGAATACATAAACGTTACCAGAAATTCGGGGGAAACCCTAAACATAAGGAGAAATAAATGAATAACATTAATAGCTTTCTAAGAGATGTAAGAGATAATAATTATAAGGTTCCTGAAGGAACAGACATTAGTCAAGTAGTTCATGAAATGATTCAACACATTGGGTCGATTGATGACGAATTAAGGGATAAGCTCATATATGGAACTTTACATAGATGGATAATGAATCAAGAACTAAGTATAGAATTAGTCAGACAAGTATTATACGTGACTTTAGATGATGATCATTTATTCTATGGAATAGGTGATAACGATCAAGATACAGTGTTTACACGTTCTTTTTCAGCCCTGTTTATAGCGCTTGCTTTACATTATAACGATATTTTGAATTATTTAACTGAAAATGAATATGAATATATTTACTCTAGAGTGACATTATATTTTGAACTTGAGAAGGATTTTAGAGGATATATATTAGATAAGGGATGGGCACATTCAATTGCACATGCAGCTGATGTTTTAGGTTTTATTTCAGCCTCATCTTATTATTCTCAGAAACATTTATTGGTTATTTTGGAGTTGATAGGAGAAAAGGCTTGTGTTAGTAACTATTATTTTATAAACGATGAAGATGAGAGAATGGCAGAAGTAGTAATTCAAATTGTAAAGCGTAATATCCTTAAGAAAGATATTTTAATAAATTGGGTGCAACAGATTGGGAGTATTGAAAGATTAGAATCATATCCTGAAGATGACATAATTAGAGGAAACACCAAGAATCTTTTGCGAAGTGTATATTTTAAATTACTGAATATTAGCGGATCTGAGGTTATAACTAAAGAAATACTAAAAACATTAAACCAGCTCTAAAAAAAATAAACTCTAGTTAAACCGAAGAAGTGCCGAACATCCGATAACATAGCATTCCTACTGCGGGCGTTCGCCCTTGATCGCTAAGAAGGACCTCCAAGAAGTATATTCAGGCGATACATTCAACCAGCTAAGTCTGACGCCCCGTTCCCTTCGGTCACTTAAGCTGCTTGAACGTCAGGAATGCAAAAACGTTATATGAAATATGGCGAAAGAATACAAAATCACGGAGAAAAATGAATGAAAATAGGATTAGTTAGACATTTCAGGGTTGTGGATATTACGAAAAACCTTTGGATGACATCATCAGAATTCAATAGTTGGGTTGAATACTATGAGCAATGTGATATTGAAAGAGTTGAATTTACTAAAAAAATAGATTGGGAACTTTGTTATTCCAGTGATCAGTCTAGGGCGGTAAAAACAGCTGAGCTGATTTTTAAAGACAAGATAAATACAACAAACTTATTGAGGGAAATAAACATTAAGGCTGTTACTAAAACCAAATTTAAATTACATCGTTCATTCTGGCTGGCTTTTGGGAGAGTCGGTTGGTTGTTAAACCATTCTACACAGGAAAGTAAACAAGACACTTTATTAAGGGCAAAAAGAGTAGTTGATGAGATCGAATTAAATCATAATAGGACCATATTGGTTGTTACTCACGGAGCATTTATGACAGTATTAAGAAACGAACTCAAAAGAAGAGGGTATATAGGTGACCAATTCTTTAAACCTCTTAATGGTAAGGTTTACTTATATGAAAGAGATTTTTGATAGTAATTCGGGAAGCGCTATACTTCATATAACTACGTATCTACGCTGCGCGCTACGCTGTTGGTTCGCAAGATGAGGTAGGCAGAGAAGCTAAATCAGCTCACAACCCTGCGAGGCTAATCTTTGATTTGCACGAGGTTAAGTCCAAAGATGTTGAAAAATTCATTCCTTATGTATTAGGCGATATGGAGTACGATAAGGAAGTTATAAATGAAAAACTTAATGTTTTTACGTTTATTCAGATAGTTGGTTATATAGAGACATCAGTAGATATGGGGTTATTGAATATAAAACCTATACTTACAGATATCAATTAGATAGGTCAAAAATTCTTAGCACATTCGAAGAGGGCAGAGACAGCATATAACACTATGGGGAGGTTTATCATGCTATTTTTTAGAGAATTAAAGATTGATGAAGTACAAAAACTAACGGAAATCGATCGTTCAGAGACAATTGATTTCATCTATCAAATAAATAATGGAAATATCCAAGAAATTAATGCACCTCACGAATGTCCAAATTGGAATGATGAGATAACTAAAGGAATTCAAGAGCGATTTGTATATGAACTGAAGAATACCGGATTAGCTATCGGAGCATTTGATGGGGAATTACTGGTGGGATTTGGGGTGTTAGCGCATAAATTCAGGGGCAAACAAAAAGATCAACTTCAAATTGCTTTGATGTTTGTTTCGAGAAAATATAGAAGACAAGGTATTGGAACACGAATTATGAATGAATTAAGTAATGAAGCAAGAAGAAGAGGAGCAAAGTACCTATATATTTCTTCAACAGAAACAAGATCTGCGGTTTATTTTTATAAGAGCCATGGAAGTCAGCTAACAGATGAAGTAGATGAAGAATTATTTAATGAAGAACCCAATGATATACATATGATTAAGGAATTATGATTGTGATTCAAGAAGTGAAGTACATTACATAAAAGGAGAAAGATTAACTGTAATGAAGAACAATACAAATATAAAAAATACAAGGTTTTATCTCCTATTTATGATTTTTTGATGGGGAATCGGATATTTAGAAATGCTAGGATGAGGGCGTTTTCATTGATAGATATTAAACCCAAAAATAAAGTCTTATTAGGGCCTGTCTTCAAACTATAAAACTAGCATTATAAGTGGTAAAATCAGGTTATGAAGAGACGATACGAAATACATGACGATCAGTGGGAACTTATCAAAGACGTGTTGCCAGCCGAACGAAAGAAACAAGGAGGACGACCTGCAAAAAATAACCGGACCATGCTCAATGCCATGCTCTGGATTGCTAGAACCGGCGCGCCTTGGCGCGATTTACCGGAGTATTATGGTCCCTGGAAATCGGTTTACACTCGGTTTCGTCGGTGGCAAATGTCAGGCGTATGGGAGCGAGTCCTTGAACAGATTTCGATTGAACCCGACTTCGAAAATGTGATGATCGATGCGACGATTGTTCGCGTTCATCAACATGGAGCCGGAGCAAAAGGGGGCAGCAATTTCAGGCAATCGGCCGCTCCAGAGGCGGATTAACAACCAAAATCCATGCAATTGTAGATGCGCTGGGTAACCCTTTGCGTTTTGAACTCACCGGCGGCCAAAATCATGATTGTGTGACCGGTTATGACATGTTGAAATGCATGGAACTCGCTGGAGCAAACGTGTTGGCTGATCGAGCTTATGACACCAATGATATTCTCGATTTTCTTCATGAGCAGCAGGCTCAGCCCGTGATTCCGAGCAAAAAATCTCGTAAGATTCAGCGTGAATGTGACTGGTGGCTCTACAAAGAACGTCATGAAATCGAATGTTTTTTCAACAAGATTAAACACTACCGCCGGATAGCTACCCGGTTCGATAAATTAGCCTGTACGTTTAGAGCTTTTTTGACACTGGCTTCCATTATGGTTTGGTTGGCTTAGGTTTGAAGACAGGCCCTAGTAGGAGTTGGAACCGGAGAAGATATTCCGTTGCTACCTAACAATATTGAGATTTTCGGTATTGATATTTCAAATGAGATGCTAGAAAAAGCACGTAAAAAAACAAATAATGTTGTACTACTGAATATGGATGCAGAATCATTAAAGTTTGAGAATGAGAAATTTGATTTTGTAATTTTAAATTTAATTTTAAGTGTTGTGGAGAATCCACAAAAAGCTTTGTTAGAAGCAACAAGAGTTCTCTCACCTTCTGGTACCATATTGGTACTTGATAAGTTTTTAGATGAGAATAAAAAACCAAACATTCTGCGTAAAGCTTTGAATATGATCACATCAATTTTTGGAACAGATATAAATAGAAGGTTTGATGAAATACTAAGAAGTACTCCATTGAATATTAATCATCAAGAAAGTTCTGTATTAAACGGAAATTACAAAATTATTGTGTTAGAGAAATCTACGCTGCAAGCGTTATAGGAAATATCCGCAAAAAATTAAAGAAAGGGAGTTTTCCATGGAACTTCAAGAAATCAATCAAAAATTAAAAGAAACAAGAGACGAATTACTAGGAATTCTTAATGGATTGAGTGGAGATCAATTAAACAAACAGAAAGACTCAAAAAGTTGGAGTATTAGTCAGGTATGTCAGCATCTATTTAAGACAGAAGAATTATATGTCGTAGCAATAAGGAAAGGATTAAAGAGCAAAGAAGATTCGTTCATAGAAAATAAACCATTAGAATTTCTACTTGATAGAAGTAAAAAATTAGAAGCTCCTGACATTGCTAAACCAACTGACGAAATTTTAGAATATCAAGAAATCATTGAAAAACTAAACAATTCAAGAGAGAAGTTAAACGAAATATTAAACACATTAGAAGACCCATCAGTGCTGAGTAGAAGACATTTTATACACCCAGTCTTTAAAGAGATGTTATTAATTGAATGGGTTAGATCACTGTACTTGCATGAACAAAGACATATTAAACAAATTAATGAAATTAAAGACGGATGTAAGTAAGGCTCTTTGCATATATAAAACCGAGATAGCATCTTTGACCTCCATGGGCATCACCTCCCTTCATTTTTCAAGAGGTTTTCACATGCTTAAACCAGGTTTAAGGTTCTTGTACCGCTTGGCACGGCGCAGTTATAATAAATGAGAGTGTACTGTCTTTTATGATAACTCTTTATAGCTGGGAAGGAGCTGTGCAACATGTCCGGGTTGACCAAAAAAGCTTTATCTTCCTCTTTAAAAGCAATGATGGAACGATCGTCGCTAGATAAAATCACTGTTAAAGATCTCGTTGCTGATTGTGGAGTGAATCGACAGACGTTTTATTATCATTTTCAAGATGTATATGATCTACTAGGTTGGATTTATAAGACGGAAGCGATTGATAGCATCTCTAATTATCGTACTTACGATACTTGGCAGCAGGGATTTCTGAAGATCTTTCATTATGTACTGGACAACAAAAAATTTTGCATGAGCACGTTCCGGTCGATGGGGCGGGAGCATTTGGAACTGTTTCTCCACCAAGCGGTATTCGAGCTGCTGATGTCCGTTATCGAAGAAGTTAACGCAGATAAGCAGGTGAGGGTGGAAGATAAGGATTTTATCGCGAATTTTTACACCTATGCATTTATCGGAATTATGCTGGATTGGATCCGAAACGACATGAGTGAAGATCCAGAGGTTATTATTGATCGATTGAGCGTCCTAATTGAAGGCGATATGGAAAAGGCAATCAACAAGTACGTAAAGAGATGATAACAAGGGGACTCACTTTACCCTATATAATTAGACAAAGTAAGGGCTGTGTATAAATTTTATACATAGCCCTTTTAGTGTCTAAGGTAGACGATCCGTATGTGCAGTATATTGGTTTCACGGACGAAAATAAATGAACATATGGAGGTTACATCGATGAAAAAAGAATACGGAAACAGACAAGTTTACTTTGTTGGCGGCGGTTTGGCATCACTCGCAGGCGCATCCTATCTTGTAAGAGATTGTGATTTTCCAGGTGAAAATATTCATATTTTAGAAGGCATGCACATTCTCGGAGGAAGTAATGACGGTGCGGGTGATACAACCAATGGCTTCGTATGCCGCGGCGGTCGTATGTTGAACGAAGAAACCTATGAAAATACATGGGAGCTGCTATCTTCCATTCCTTCCATTGAACAAGAAGGTGTGTCCGTATGCGACGAAATTCTAGCTTTTGACCATGCGCATCCTACACATGCGAATGCTCGCTTGATTAACAAAGACGGCGAGGTTCTGGATGTTATGTCCATGGGCTTTAATACAGCGGATCGATTAGCACTTGGAAGATTAATGATCACACCGGAGGAGAAATTGGACAACTTGCGGATCTGCGATTGGTTTGCGGAAACGCCGCATTTTTTTGAAACTAACTTCTGGTATATGTGGCAGACAACATTTGCCTTCCAAAAATGGTCCAGTTTGTTTGAATTCAGACGCTATATGAACCGTATGGTTTTTGAATTTTCTCGTATTCAAACTCTTGAAGGGGTTACACGTACTCCTTATAACCAATATGATTCGATTATTTTGCCGATTAAGAAGTACCTTGATGGTTTCGGCGTTGATTTCAGCTTGAAATATACAGTGACAGATCTCGACTTTGAAGAAGGCGATGGTATCACGGTAACAGCGATCCATTATGAGCAAGATGGCAAACCGGGTATTATTCAACTTCGTGAGGGCGATTTGTGTATCGTGACTAATGGCTGTATGACTGATAATGCGACACTAGGTGATTTGAACACACCTGCTAAGATGGTGCCAGAGAATCCGATGTCAGGCAATCTGTGGGCGAAGATCGCAGCTAAGAAAGAGGGACTCGGTAATCCGGCTCCATTCTTCGGCAATGCAGAGGAAACGAACTGGGAATCCTTCACGGTTACTTGCAAAGGTGACAAGCTGCTTAAGATGATCGAGAAATATTCCCGCAACAAACCGGGCAGTGGTGCTTTAATGACATTCAAAGATTCTAATTGGTTGATGTCGATTGTAGTTGCCGCACAGCCTCACTTTAAAAATCAACCGGCAGACACGACAATATTCTGGGGATACGGCTTGTACACGGATAAAGAAGGCGATTATGTCAAGAAGCCAATGCGAGATTGCACAGGCAAAGAGATGCTGGTTGAACTGCTGCACCATCTGCATATGGAAGAAGATATGGATGAAATCATGGATAGCGTCGTGAACGTTATTCCATGTATGATGCCATACATTGATTCTCAGTTCCAGCCGCGTGCAATGAGCGATCGTCCAAAAGTGGTACCAGATGGCTCTACGAACCTGGCAATGATTAGTCAGTTCGTTGAAATTCCAGAGGACATGGTGTTCACGGAAGAATATTCGATTCGTGCAGCCAGAATTGCTGTTTATACATTGCTGGAATTGAATAAAAAGGTGTGCCCGGTAACACCTCATAAGTATGATGTTCGCACCTTGTTGAAAGCATTGAATACCTCATACAGATAAGGGAGGAAGCAATCGATGAACGGAACATATAACATCACAATGCAAACCCCCATGGGCATGGAAGAAGGAACCATTACTTTTACGCAGGATGGTGACGAACTTAGCGGATCATTAAACATCTTAAGAGGCAGTAACGTTTTTTCGGGTGGGAACATCGAGGGGAATGAGTTCATATTCTCAGGGGAGATTAAGAAGTTAATTACCAAGATTCCTTATACGGCAAAAGGCACTATTGACGGAGATAATTTGACGGCTGTAGCTGATACGAAATACGGCAAGCTTACGATCAAGGGGAATCGGGCCTTGTAAGAACTATAATTCATTCTTGATCCATAACCTAAGGGCATTCGCTGAGAATAGCGATTGCCCTTTTCTTGTGTTGATGAAGCATAATAGAAATACGACATAATATGTAGTTTTCTTAATCGTGGCGAGTGTCAACAATATAATCCGATTACTGAATAGTGCCCAACAAGCCGGTTCGGGCGAGGAAGAGTTTGGTATGAAGAGGTATTTTCTTTTTTTATTTTGAACAAAGATGGAACTTATATGGTGAAATGTGTAAGAATGTAGTTAGTTCGTTAAATAGCATAAATTGCATTTTAACCGAAGTTCGTAAAAAAGAGGTTATGCCTGCAAGGCTAAGTCTGACGACCCGGCGCTATGCGCTTTAAAACAAGATGTTAAAGAACAATTGTTAAGCATATTATTCGATGGACATTCCTTTAGATAACTATGCATTCATGCATCTGACCCTGGATCAGGAGGTGGACAACCCTGCGAACCTAACTGCGCAAGCGCAGCTGGCCCTTTGGGTCTTAAGGCTCTCGGGTTCGTGAATGCGGGAACGTTATAGGAAATCTCCTAAAAGAATAATAATCAACATCACAAACCAAATGAGGATGATCATGAATAGATTAGGAAAATCATTTATAGATAATGAAGGTTTATTGCTTCGTGAATTTGGTTTTAAGCCTGACAAGGGAACTGTAGAGTTGGATTCAGCAAAGTTTATGACGTTTTATCATTATACTCATGAGGATAAGCTGGATCAGATTTTTTCACCGCATAGTGGATTATTGGCAAGAAGACCTGTAACCTGCCCTAATGTACCAGAAAGATTTAAGGATTGTTTTTTAACAGAGGGGTTTCTTGAACGATTACCTAATTGGGTTACTAATTGTCCCTACTTTAATGATTTGGGATATGAACTGATGAGAAAGTATATTGGAAATACCTTGTTGGAAATAAAACTTCCAGTTGGTGATTTTAATATATATATTGCTGATTATGCTCATGTTTTGGAATGTAAAAGTGCTGATATTAGAGGTAAGACAGAATTAAATCTTGAGTATGATTGTAGTAGTGGTATTGAAGTGACGCAGGCTTATGTTAATTCTTATATTCCTGAGAAAGAATATAACGGTGGGCATGTAGCACCAACTGTTCAAGTATTACGTAAGGGGGAAGGAATCGTAGTACCAAGCAAATATATTTCTGTGTCTAAGGTTCAACCATTAAAATAATAGAATAAGATTTAAGTGTTTTCAAAGAAGAGGTGACCTCCTATAACATCCTATTCACGAATCGGATCCGCATTCGCCGCCCCTTTGGGGCTTAAGGTTCTCGAGTTCGTGACTACGAGGGACTTTATAGGAATCAGTGCAATATATTATGGGGCAGAGAGGGAATATTATGAATGTAACTGATAAAGAACTAATAATAAGAAAGATGAGATCCAGTTCGGAGGATTTTGACCTATTAGAGAAGTGGCTAAATGACGAAGAAGTACAAGATTATTACGAAGGAAAGGGCACGAAATATACACGAGAACAAATCATACATAAATTTGAATCTAGGGCTTCGGGAAAAGATTATGTCATTCCTTGCATCATTGAATATCTTGATCATCCAATTGGCTATATACAGTATTATTTGTTAACAAATCAGGAACTAGAAGAATACGGTGCTAATAATAAGGATGTATATGGGATTGATTTATTTATTGGAGAAACAAAGCATTGGAATAAAGGATTGGGAACCAAAACATTAGAATTAGTGATTAAATATTTATTTGAAGAACTACAGTCAACCGCTATTTTTATTGATCCACAAACATGGAATCATCGAGCAATTCGGTGTTACGAAAAGTGTGGATTTCGCAAAGTCAAAGTATTAGAAAGACATGAGTTACATGAGGGAGTATATAAAGATAATCAAATCATGATGATATCATCTGAGGAATATTATAGACAATCAATTAGATAATTTCGAATGCTTATTCTATGAATGCGTTTACTTCTTATAACAGGCATTCACGAAGCGTCGCTAACGCTCCTTGATTCGCCCCGAAGGGGGAGTGGCAGGAAGATGTTGTTTTAGGCGAATAACCCTGCAAGGCTAAGTCTTCGACCCAGCGCTGAAGCGCCTTAAGCCTCTCGGGTTCGTGAATACAAGATCGTTATATGAAATTAATGCTGTATATTAAAAAATATGAGAAGAGGCTTACGATGCAGATTACTAAAGTTGAACAAAGTGGCAAGGATATTCTTAAACAATTAATGACTTTATTTCTTCACGATCTATCAGAATTCAATAGCGATTTAGAAATTAATCAAAGTAATGGTTTATTTGAATTTGATGTCTTAGAATGGTTCTTTGAGAAGGAAGGTTTAACACCATACTTCATTAAAGCTGAGGACAAAGTCATTGGTTTTATTCTACTCCAAAGTGGCCCATTTTCGAATCAAGAATATGCTGATTATGTATTGAATTCATTTTTCATTCTTAAGAAGTACCGTAGGAAGGGATTGGGAAGAGAAGCTTGCAAAGAATTTTTCAATCAATATCCAGGAAGGTATGCTATAAGTCAAATATTAACGAATACACCGGCAATTCATTTTTGGAAGAGCATATACAAATCATTCAATATTGAATTTTATGAAAAAGAAGAGTTAGAAGATGGACATGAGGTAATATATCAATATTTTAAGGTCTAAAAAGAATCCTACTAGTAATCCGGAGAAGGCATTAACTTCACCTTAACACTGTAATCACGCTGCCGGCCTGACGGTCCTGATTCGCCCGAAGAGTTTGACAGGGAAGTGGGGCAGGCGAATACCCCTGCGAACCTAACCGCGTCGCGGCCGGATCCTCCGGGGCCTTAAGGTTCTCGGGTTCGTGAATACACGAGAAGTTATAGGAAATATCTGCAATAAATAGAATGACAAGCTTTTATGGGGGGGAGAAAGGAAGTGTAAAGTTGAGAGGATTTATTGGTTTGATCTCAATTATATTTAGCTATTTAATTTGTAGTTTGAGTCTCAAGTCAAATATATTTGAAGAGTTTGATTGGTTTACTTTTGTTGTATATTTTTCACTATTTATCGTTACTATAATCAACGCATATCTTGTGAATAAATTTGATCTAATAACTTTATATGTATGGATATTATTATCAATAATACCTGGAATAGCTTTTATATTATATTCTCGTTTTCACGAAGGTACAGGCGGATGGGTAAGTTTTCCATGGGATTGGGGCTTATGGGAACTTTTTATACCAATAATATTTGGTTTTTTTCAAATAATATTTTTATTAGCATGTATAAGCAGTCGAAGGAAAATAAGTAAATAGATTAAACTTAAATATTTTTATTGCATATCAAGATGGCATATACAGCATCTAACAATATATTCTCGCTGTGGTCGCAATTGTCTCCTTTGATTCGCTCGAGGCACTTCGGGAAGCTAAATCAGGCGGATAACTCTGGAAGGCTAAGTCCGTCGGACCCCGGGCGTTGATGATCCCTTGAGCCCTCTCGGATTCGTAGATACACGAACGGCTATATGAAATCCCCGTAAAAATCACTTGAAGCTGGCTACTGGAGTTTGCCTGGTGAAAAAGTTGAATATATGGAAACAGTAGAAAATGCTGTAATCCATGATAATATTACGATTAACGGAGTACGCTCTTGACAGTTGAAATGATAAAAGGAATTTTATTTTTTTGAAAGTCCAATGCGAAAAGTTCTATTTTCACGGGAGATCTGTCTCAATATTCGTAATATCAAATGATAAATGTTTAGAGATAAACGGCTACTGTCAAAGTGATATGAATAAAAGTCTTCGGAGACCGGAGATCTGCAGGTGTCACAAATGTGATCTGCGGGTCTTTTTTTGTAGGAATGAGTTGCTTTAGGAGCGGGTATGTTGTTTTACCTGATTTGCTTACTCACATGCTTATGTCAATCAAAGCAGCAGTGCGCTGTAATTTTATATAAGATATTAGGCCCTAAGATCGCTTTTACGATCTTATCGGATACAGCGTATCAGCTGCTTCAACAATATATGGAGTTGCATTAACCGGAATGGATTTTCCCGGGCCAATCGCAAGAGAAGGCTCTTGACAGAGCGCTCTGGCGAAAAAGGTGAGCATTCACGTGTTGAGACATTCCTTTACGATGCATTTACTGGAAGGAGATAGGGATCTAAGATATATACAAAAGTTACTCGGGCACCAAAGCAGCCGAACAACAGGACGTTATACTTATGTGTCTATGAAGGACGCCAGGCGAATTAAGAGCCTGCTGCATTTTTGAAATCGGGGTATTATGGAAGGGGAGTTCGTAAATATCCTGACGAAAGGAGTGTTTACGAAGTACGGGAATACACGTAATATGGTAGTATTCACGAAGTTCGTAGATAAGACGTTAGCTGAAATCAACGAAATTGTAATGGAAAAACGAAAGGAATATAAAAAATGAATCTAATCCGCATAGAACCAATTGATAAAAATAACTGGGAAGAAGCTCACTCGATATCTTTACTCAAATCACAAGAGAAGCTTGTACCTTCTGTTATCGAATCTTTAGCATGGGCTTATATAAAACCGTGGGATGAGGCTTTTGATCCATATATTTTGTGCAAGGATGATAAAACATTCGGATTTTTTTATCTTTCCTATACACCTAATAGTACGAATAATTACTGGATTGGTGGTTTTCAAATAGACAAGGAATATCAAGGGATGGGATTAGGAACACAATCTCTTAAAAGAATATTAGATTTCATTCAGGAAATGCACAGACAATGCGAAGTAATCTCTCTAACAATCGAAAAAAGTAATAATCATGCTAGAAAGCTTTACGAGAAATTAGGATTTGTCAATCAAGAGAACCAAGATGGCGAGATTATATATAAACTAAAGTTAAACTAAACTATAAAGAACTTGTACTAGGTTACTCAAAGAGGTCGTTGACATCAGCTAACATTACATTCCTGCGTCGTCGCAAACGCTCCTCGGTCACCGAGAGGATTTTCGGAGAAGTTAAATCAGTCGACACATCCAACCGGCTAAGTCTGACGACCCGGCAACTTTGTTGCCTTAAGCCGCTTGGACGTCAGGAATGCGAAACGTTAGGCGAAACCCTCTAAAATATATAAAGGAAATCAAATAAATGAATGGCAATCTAAAACCCAATAATGCAGAACTTCAATTTTTAAACCTTTCTTATAGTACATTTTATAATATCTACAAGGAAATTCTTAAAGATGACTTTTGGAACAAAGATCAATATTATCGTTTTTCAAGAGCAAGGGATGCGTTTTCTATTTATGCCGAATTACTTAACTATGAACCCATAAAATGAGTCATCAATCATATGAAAACAAGTCGACCTCCAATGGAAGCAGAAATCGGAAGCGAACTCTTTAAGTTTGTTCGTAATGTAATTGCTCATTTTCCATTTTATAATTCTTGGGATGAAATTTGGATTAGTAAAGGCTTAGTCAATTGGTATAAAGAAGGTCAAACAATTGATAGATTCTTAAGGAAATATGCAGGACGACAGGAAGTGAAATATAGATTTTGGCAAGCTGATATAAAGAGAATGACTTATCTTAGTATTAGTTTTCCTGAGGAATATAGTGAGGAATCAAAGATATATATAAAGGATATTTTGTCAGAAGAAGAAGGTATTAAATTCTCGATGATATTAATGAGACAAATCATAGATACACAAGTAATTAAGGAATAATGTAGGAATATTCGCTGTAGAGAGGGCATCGCCTAACACCGTATCTACGCTGCGGGCTACGCCCTTGGTTCGCTAGAAGTTATTAACAGAGAAGCTGAATCAGCTCACAACCCTGTGAGGCTAAGTCCGTCGGACCCAGTCGCTGGTGCTCCTTAAGCCTCTCGGGTTCGTAGATACAAGAACGTTATCCGAAACCCATTAAGGAGAAAAATATGTGGCGTAGAGACCATTTCCCAAGAGAAACATTTAATGCTGTAGCAGATTTTCAACATCAATTAGCAGAGAAATTAGCAATCATTTTTGACAGAGAGCATATTCAAATTGAGTGGTCAGCATCTATAGATCAAACTATATATTCTCCGAGGCTAGATCTAGCCGTCGGACCATTCGCTTACGAGGAATCCTTTGTTTATAGTTATAACCGATTGATAAGAAGTGAATTAGTAAGTGAGTTTTGTAGAAGATTATTTCGAGCTCACTTAAATAATCTGGGAATTACTTCTTTTGACTTTAATTATGATTTAGAACAGAAATTATTTATGAACCTCAATTCCAGATGTTTTATCTCAATAGAAATTGAAAATGCTGTTACACAAAAACACTTAATAGGTGGAATAATTAATGCATCAGCTTTAGGTAGAATAGCTATCATGATTCCTTGGAATGAAAGACAATTAAGAGCATTTATAAGGACCTTGAACTATCTTGAGTTTCTTAAAAACGCAGAGAAAAACACTTTAGATACAACGAATATTTTTATTATTACTAAAGAACAAATTGAAGAAATTTTGAATGCGATTTCAGAGGAGAGAATGGGCATCGGATAACACCATATTCACGCTTCGGGCCATTCGGCCCTCGGTTCGGCAGAGGGATTTCGAGGAAGTGGAGGCAGCCGGACAACCCTGCACTGGCTAAGTCCGTCGGACCCGAGCTGGCGCCCTTAAGCCAGTGAGGTTCGTGAATACAAAGACGTTATGAGAAAGTGATGTATTTATAAAACATTGTATAGTGGGAGATTATTCTAGATGATTCGAAATACAGTAAGAGCACTGATTATTCAGGATGATAAGCTTTTATTAATTAAGAAAAAGAGACCGAATATTGGTCTTTATTATGCACTACCTGGAGGAGCTCAAGAATCGAACGAAACATTAGAACAGGCACTAATTCGTGAATGTATAGAAGAACTAGGTATTGAAATATCGAGTAGTAATTTAATTTGTGTAAGGGAATACATATCTCGCAATCATGAATACTCTTTCATTATGAAGGAAGTTCATTCTATTGATTTTATTTATGAGTGCAACACTCAATTCCTTAATAATGAATTAAGAAGCTTACAAGCTGATATTGGACAGGTCGGGATTGAATGGTTACCAATTAATGAAATTAAGAAGACAGTATATGAATCAGAAGAATCATTAAAGTCATATAAATTCCCTAGAACAACCTATGAATTCTTTAAAGAATATTTTTCAGATCAATTAATAAAACTATATTCTGGTAAGATATTTGAGAGTATCCCATAGAAGACATCACCATCTCATAACATCGCATTCACACCGCGTCGCCTGACGGCTCCTTGATCTGCCCGAGGAATTTCGGAGATGTGGAACCAGGCAGATAACCCTGCAAGGCTAAGTGGCGGAGCCACCCGGCGCATACGCGCCTTAAGCCTTTCGGGTTCGTGAATGCAGAGAACGTTATCGGAAATTCCCTAAATACATAAAAAAAAGGAATAAAAGATGGAGTCAAGAAAAACAAAACATAAGAGAAAATTTAGCTTAAAACACTTTTTGATAAATAACCTTATATTTTGGTTGAGTTTTTTTATAAGTATTATGATTTATGGTCTATCTTTATACTTGTGGGGAAGGATTCTTAAAGGGACTATTTATTTTAGTTTATTGGAAAATTTATTTGAAATAAATTTTGCTATTATTGCTCTATTCATGATGATAGGATATGCAAGACTAAAGTACTTAAACATCGTCATAGAGTCACTTTTCAAGATACTATTCACAGTGTGGGTTGCGTTAATAGTTCAATTTTCTTCGCTCAATCAAATTGAACAAAATGCTTGGATAATAGTTTCAGTGTTTGCGGCGGCATACTTAGAAGTCCTAATTAAGGTAAATGATTATTTTCACGATATGTCTGATTTTCAACATAAAAAAATCAAATTCTTAAACAAAAAATTTATTGTCAATCTTTCGATACCATTATCTTTAATTACGCTAAGTGCAATTAATATATTTATTAGTTATTTAATAAAGGATCTACTACTAAGAATAAATAATTGATTGTTATTCGAAGAAGAGGGAACATCTGATAACAAAGTATTCACGCAGCGGGCCATTCGGCCCTTGGTCCGGCAGAGGCATTTCGAGAGATAGGGAGCAGCCGGACAACCCTGCACTGGCTAAGTCCGTCGGACCTGGGGCTGATGCCCCTTAAGCCAGTGAGGGTTCGTGAATACAAGAACGTTAGCTGAAATTATTGGAAAAATGTAAACTAGAAAAAGAAAATAAGAATAAATACAAAAGAGAGGGTTGCCTTTTGAAGACTCTAAAATTAGAACAATTAAAAATAAACAATAACGTAATAACTTTTAATTCCGGAATGAACATCATTATTGGTAATAACGGATCAGGAAAAACTACTTTATTCAATATAATTTTATATCTTTTGGGTTTGCACAAAAATAAGAGAATAACTAAATTTCTTTATGAGATTGATCCAGAATTGATAGTTAATATTGAAGGTCAAAGATTGTCTTTTAAAAGGACTATTAACGATGAGATATTGATTGAAGGGGATATTAACGAAAAATTAAATACAAATGAATTAGTTGATTTTTATTCATCATTACTTTCACCACAATTCAATGTTGGAGATGATAGAACCGCAGCCATCCAAATTATTCGCGCTTCATTTTACACTCAAGGGGAACTGTATTCAAAGACTGATAGAGATAATCTCGATAATAAAATTATGGGTATAAACGTTAATTACCTTAAGGAGTCAAAGAGACAAATTGACGTGTTTAAAAACAATCTTCAAAAAGATGAATATTCATATGAAATACTTAAAACATATATTAATAATGTTGAAAAAAATATAATCAACCTTCAGAACAATGATCATATTAAAGGGATATTACAACAAGAGTTTTTTAATATGTATGACGAAATTTTTGAGAATAAGAAAATTTTAGACCAAGCTACAAAAGCATATAATATTATCTTGGAACAGTATGATAACTTGAAAAGTGAAAGAAAAATTTTGTTTAATGACTTTTTAAATGAGTATATTGAAAAAACTAATGGTAGGTCTATTCGAGAATATTCTAGTAGTAGTAATTATTCTGGTAGTGAAAGAATAAGAATTGAATTTCTAAGTTTTCTAATAAAAACAGTTAGACATATAGATTATCCTTTTCTAAATACAAGTGGACTCTTTATAGTAGATAGTCCTTTCAGTTTTGATATGAATAATGTTAAAGAAATTCGAAAAATGGTGGAAAGAGAAACTAAATTAGATAAATTACAATATATTGAGTTTTGTTCTAAAGATGATACTATTTCTCCAGATTGGATAATTAGTGACCTTAGAAATAAGGGGGCCTTGAATTGGTTGAGAGTAGATTAAAAAGTAATATGACAATGTCAATTTCTCTGATAAGTTTGTTGATAGCTGTTATTGTAATGTTCTTCGGAGATAATTTAATAGGTAAGTTTGGAGCACCAGAGCTCGACTTAGTTTCAACAAAAGATGATTTTAGATTGCCAGATAAATTAAATGAAATAATTGTTAAAAACATCGACAAACAAGAATCGAACCTAATACCTAATACAATCCGAATTGTTACTATTAAAAATAATGGTGGTTCTCCTTCAAAGAATCTAAATCTAGTAATTGAATTAGAAGGGTCAATTTATCAGTATAAATTAAACAGTCCCGAGACCATAACAAAGCAATCCATAGAATCAAATAAATTACTTGTTAACTTGCCAAGGTTATCAAAAAATGCTGAGGTTTCTATGATTTTTTGGGTGCTAGACGAAAAAAACGCATTTAAAGTAAGTTATGCCGATGATAATAACAGTGGATATATTCAAAGTGTTTCTAAGGAATCAAAAGATTCCAATATTTTAAATTCGATCTTACTGGTAATATCAATAGCATCAGTTTTAGTTTTGATGTATGAACTCTTAAATAAATATGTTTTCCAATTAAGAAAAGAAAATAAAGAGTCTAGTGAAAAATTGCTTGAAAATATTACTTCCATTTATGAAGAGCAAGTATCAAAAAATGAAGAGGAATTACAAGTATCAAAAGAACTTGTTACGAATCAAGATGTTAAACAAAAACTACATGAAATGATTAGAATTTCAAATGAGTTAACAAAGTAAGTTTATCAAAGAAGACAATAACTTCAGCTAACAGTATGTTCCAGCTTCGCGGTTGTCACCGCTCGCTCTGCCCGAGGAATGTTAAGAAAGAATATTCGGGCAGACACATCGATTCCCCTAAGATAAGAGCTATCTAAGGGGAATCGACATCAGGAACACAGGAACGTTATGTGCAATACCCTAAGGTCACAAAAGCCATCAGAGGACGTGGAAACATATGAACAACTTAAAATTAGTAAAGCCTCAAATAGAGCTTAAAAATGAGTATTTATCATTTTATCAAGAGTGGAAAGAATCTGGTGAGGATATGGTTCCTTGGGTCATAAGTATGGATCCAAGTGATTTTCAAGGGATGTTGAAGTCACTGTCTAATAATGAGGAGGGTGTTGGCTTACCTGAAGGTTGGGTCTCAGATTCAACGTTTTGGTTGGTCGATAAACATAATAGAGTATTAGGTGCGGTTAATATTAGACATCAATTAACCGAACATTTGTATAATGCTGGTGGGCATATAGGTTATGGTATCCGCCCGTCAGAGAGATTAAAAGGCTATGCGACAAAACTATTGGAACTGTCCTTGATTGAGGCCAAGAAACTGGGAATAAAAGATGTATTAGTTGTCTGTGATGCTTGTAATGTGGGATCTGAAAGAACCATTATTAAGAACGGTGGGAAGTCCGATACAGATTACATAGAAGAAGATGGAAACGTAATTAAGAGATATTGGATTAAGAATACTTGAAACTAGTTTAAAGAAGAGGGTACAGCGCATAACAACGTATCTACGCTGCGGGCTGTTCGTCCCTTGGTCTGTAAGAGGCGTTTCGAAGAAGCGACACAGCAGACAACACTGCGAGGCTTAGTCCGTTGGACCCGGTCGCTGACGCTTCCTTAAGCCTCTCGGGTTCGTAGATACACAAACGTTAGCTGAAATCAACGAAATTGTGATGGGAAATCGAAAGGAATATAAAAAATGAATCTAATCCGCATAGAATCAATTGATAAAAATAATTGGGAAGAAGTTCTCTCAATATCTTTACTCAAACCACAAGAGAAGTTTGTACCTTCTGTTATCGAATCTTTAGCATGGGCTTATATAAAACCGTGGGATGAGGCTTTTGATCCATATATTTTGTACAAGGATGATAAAACATTCGGATTTTTCTATCTTTCCTATACACCAAATAGTACTAATAATTATTGGATCGGTGGCTTTCAAATAGACAAGAAATATCAAGGGATGGGACTAGGAACACAATCTCTTAAAAGAATATTAGAATTCATTCAGGAAGTGCACAGACAATGCGAAGTAATCTCTCTAACAATCGAAAAAAATAATGATCATGCTAGAAAGCTTTACGAGAAATTAGGATTTGTTAATCAAGATAAAGAGAACCAAGATGGAGAGATTATATATAAGCTGAAGTTAAAATAAACTATAAAGAACTTGTGCTAGATTACTCGAAGAGGTCGTTGACATCAGCTAACATTACATTCCTGCGTCGTTGCTAACGCTCCTCGGTCACCGAGAGGATTTTTTGAGAAGTAAATCAGGCGACACATCCAAGCGGCTAAATCTGACGCCCTGTTCCCTCCGGTCACATAAGCCGCTAAGACGTCAGGAATGCGAAACGTTAGCTGAAATCATTGTAATGACCTAAAAATACCAAAGCAGGAGGGGTATTCATTGGATCATAAATTGCCTTTATTTATAGTAACAGGAGCAAGCGGTGTAGGAAAAACAACAGTGATGAATGAACTAAGAGTTATATTGACTGATTTCGTTGTTTTCAGTACAGACGATGATAATTTCGGAACTACAGGATCTAAGATAGATTATCAGGATCGTTTTAATATTTTGCTTCATTTTGCTAACTCTGTAGCGAAATCAGGAAGAGGAACGATAATTTGTGGTACTTTTATGCCTTGGGATGCCCAGAAGTGTGATACTTACAATCATTTCAGTAAACTCTGCTTTATTAACTTACATTGCAATGACGAGACTCGAAATTTTCGACTTCGGAATCGAGAAGATAAAGCAATGTGGACAGATGAAATGCTCAAATCCCATGAAAAATTTGCACAATGGCATCTAGATAATGCCGAAACCGCCTACGATCCACCAATGCCCATAATCGACACAACCTCTACCCGACCATCAGAAGTGGCGGAGCAAATTAAAAAATACGTTTTATTGAAATGGAATGAACGAGTTTCTGTTAAATGACTTAATTTGTTAGTATTTCAACGAGGACAATGACTTCGCATAAACCAGCTAATCAAAGTCAACTCTATCAATAAAATAACTTCGTTTATTAAAAGTAAGCATACCTAAATAGACCTACCCAGAAGAGTAGATATCACTGGAAGTTAATTACCAATTCAGGGGTTTAACCAGCTTGAAAAGCTCTACCAGAGTTCCACATTCCAAAAATAATGCGTAAAAGCTTGTGAGAAGTTGCAACAATTGCGACCTTTGCCGGTTTGCCTTCGTTTCTTTTTTGCTGATAAAATTGAAAGAGAGTCGAATTTCTTGGTCCATGAATTTGTTTGGAGATGGCTGCGACAGTGGCCTGATAAAGAGCAGTTCGTAGGTACTGAGAGCCTCGTTTAGATATTCGATTCTTCTTCGATTTGAAGGTTCCCGATTCGTGAACAGCTGAGTCAAGCCCGGCAAAAGCTGCTAGTTGTTTCACGGAGGGGAACCTTTTTATATCTCCGATTTCAGCGATTAACATGGCGGCTGTTAATGGACCAACGCCTGGAATGGTTCGAAGAAGATGGTAGATTTCAATAGATTCGGCGAGTGTTTGCATGGTTTGTAAGAGATCACTCATGCAATCCTGGTAAGTCTTAAGAAGATGGATATATTGCATAAGAACTACTCTCTGGGCTTGAATCGCATGAAGATCTGGAAGGCTGTGTCTAGCGATTTCAAGTAACTCCTGAAGCTTAGATTCGTTCCAAGCTCGACCACGGCGATTGGAAAGTAGCAGCGTAATAATCTCCTCATGCTCAGCAGCTAAAAGCTCAGAAGGGGTAGGGAAACGAGATAATAATTCCAGGGAAGTTCGATTGCAGACCTTGTGAAAAGCCTTGTCATATCCCGGGAAGAGAAGATCAAGAACAGCACGAAAATGAAGCTGAGTCTCACCGTATAAACCCATCCAGTGCTGGGATTGACGACAAATTACACGGAGTTGTTGAATAGATTCACTTAGCTGTACTTGAGGTTGAGGAGATTGGAAGTAGAAAACATGAGCAATACGAATAGCATCGATGGGATCGGTTTTGATTTTGCGAACGGCTTTTTGTTTCAGCTGATGAGTAGGTATTGGATTCAGAAGAACGACGGAATAACCGTGAGAAGAAAAGAACGAGACCAGAGGTTTTGAATAGTTTCCTGTGGCTTCGAGGACAACTTTAGGCTCCTGATCCGTGACATTCTTCATCTGCTCCAAGATAGCGAAGAGTCGATGAAGATCCTCATTTGTGTGGATGAATGAAAAAGGTTTGTACATACAGTCATGATAGGAAAGAAAAGCAGCAGCAACACTTTTACCTTTAGCAACATCGATACTAAGAACAGGTTGATTCATATAATCTCCTTGAAATAACCGGGGCCAGCACTTTCGCTCTCCACAGGTTGGCACGGTGATACGGGTTCTAGACTAAGGCCAGCTGAATCGGGGTATGAACAAAAGGCTAGGGCGTGCAACACTTTATGCGACAGGATTTATGTCCTAACAATGCATACGTTTTTCAGCCCGGTGTTTTCTCCAGTATAAAGAAAAAGTTCATCCCCGAACCAGTCGGGTATGAACTGAGAATACCAACATAGCATTCGCGCTGCGTGCCCTTGAACTGCAGAAGCAAAGGCGAAGAGGCTACAGCTGCAGATAACCCTGCGAGGCTAAGTCTGGCGACCCGGCGCTGACGCGCCTTAAGTCTCTCGGGTTCGTGAATGCGGAAAAAAATAAAGGAAGAGTTAGTTGAAGTACCATACAATAATTTAGATTTTTTAAGATCATATGAAAAACTGAAAGTACCGGATAAAGAATTTATATTGAAAATATTTCATGGGGGACAGATTTCGTAGGTAGTTCGAAGAAGGCATCATCATCACCTAACATCGTTTTCCCACTTCGGCCGGCTGTACCGACCTTGGTCTGAGATGAATTTCGAGGAAGTGTATTCATCAGCAGACACACCTTCATCGACTAACCGCATCGCGGTCGCCCTTCGGACTTAAGTCGGTGAGGCGTCAGGAACACAATAACGTTAGATGAAATAAGGCAATAATTACATTGATTTGAGTTCACGCTACTCAGCTTGACGGTTGCTTGGTTAGCTCGAAGCAATCCGGACAGAGTGGAACCTTTTGAAAGCATCAAATACGCTCTCTTAAAACCGCCGTGATGGCGGTTTTTGTTATAATAAGATTATCTTTCAAGAAAAAGGAGTATTTCTATTGAATCTTGCTGTTCCTGTTATACAGTCACAATTGATGCAGATATTGCTTAACGTTTCCGTTATTCGCCCTGTCTTTATTTGGGGTGCCCCAGGGATTGGAAAATCAGCTTTAGTTGAATCATTTGCCGATCAAGTCGGACTTCCATGTGTTTCACTTTTAGGCTCTCAGCTTGCGCCAGAAGATATTATTGGCGTACCTCAGATCGTTGACGGCAAAAGTCAATTTTGTCCACCCAAAATGATTGCTCGCAATGAACCTTACTGTTTATTTTTGGACGAACTTAATGCTTGCTCGCAAGAAGTTCAAAAAGCTTTTTACAGTCTTATTCATGAGCGTCGAATTGGTGATTATCATCTTCCAGAAGGCTCGATTGTAATCGGTGCAGGCAACCGTGCGCAAGATAGTGCAATTGTAAAACCGATGTCCTCTGCGCTCATTAACCGTATGTTTCATGTCCAACTTAATGTATCGTTTCAAGACTGGATTTCTTGGGCGTACGAAAACGAAATTCATCCGATAGTTATTGAATATTTAGAGTCTCGCCCCGATCATCTGTGGAGTGCCCCTCCGAAAACGGAAGAACCGTTTTCCACACCCCGATCCTGGCATATGCTTTCGGATGCACTTCGCGAGTTTGGCGATAATTTGTCACCAGAAGTGGTCGGTATTTTAGCGGGTGGATCTTTAACTCCTGCTCATGCAACACAATTTAAAGCTTTTTACAAAAATCTAAGTGGTAAATATCAATTAAATGCTATTTTAGAGGGTAAAATTTCATTTCCGTCTGCTGCAGAAGATCGTGATGTTCTCTATTTTCTGGCTCAATCTTTTCGAGCACAAATTATTAAAGAGCTTCCCGTTCGAAAAGATGATATCAGTGGGAATCATAGGCAGTTTGCTCACACGGTAAAAAAATTGATTAAAGACTTGTCTGGCATTAGTTTCGAAATTGCACAGCTCGTTGTTGCAAAAAATGAACAATCCTCTAACATTCCTGACTGGCTGATGGTAGAAATTGTTCGTGATTTACCACGGCTCGCCGTTAAAGATAAGGGGTAAAGATGTCAAAAAAATCGACACTTGAAAATCCAGCTTTAAAACAATTCCAAGCAGCAGTAGAGATAATTGAAAACCATCCTATTTTTTCGCCTTTATGTTCAAGAACGAGTATTGTCCATCGTGACGGGACCCCTTATCCAATAAATGGTTGGGCAACCGTTACAAAAGGTGGATATATTTACACGCATCCTAAACGCCGAGGCGAAACCTCAGAGTGGGTCTATGTGCTTGCTCATTGTTTGTTGCATTTAGGACTTAGTCATTTGAAAACGAAAGAACATCCAGTGGCATGGAATGCAGCTTGTGATTTGTACATTGCCAAATTTCTTGCTGATTTGAAACTAGGAACACCTCCTTCTGATATGGAAACACGGACAGATATGACCGTAAAGGATGAGGAGTTTCTTTATGAGCAATTTTGTGCACGGGGCGTGCCGGAAGTTTTGAAATATTTTGGCACAGCAGGTGTAGCAAGTTCGGATATGGATGTTCGGGATACAGCAGCGCGTAGCTATTGGGGGGGAGAACCCGAATGGGAAAAATACTTTGCAATTGGGTTATCTAATGCGGTCACAAGTGCTGTAAGTGTGGCGGGAGGTCACTCTACTTCTTTAACGGATTCTACGAATGTTAAAAGTGCTGCGCAACGGGCAAAACGGTGGTTTATGGACCGTTATCCATTGCTCGGCGCACTTGCTTCCGGTTTTACAATTATTGAAGACCAAACCATCTGTCAACGATTAAGTATTTCCATTGCGGCTATTGATGTTGTAGAACGCGAAATTTACATGAATCCAGCAGCTGGACTAACCGACGAAGAATGTATTTTTGTGATGGCGCATGAGTTATTACACGCAGGTCTTCAGCATCATGAACGCTGCCAAGGTCGCGATCCTTATTTGTGGAATGTCGCTTGTGATTATGTCATCAACCTGTGGTTGGTTGAAATGCAAGTTGGTGAATATCCTAAAATTGGTCTACTTTTGGACCCAGAGTTGAAAGGTTTATCTGCAGAATCGGTTTACGACAAAATGGTTGGAGATATCCGCTTATATAGAAAATTAGCTACGCTTCGCGGCAATGGGTTAGGCGATATGATTGGCAAAGGTGATCCGGCGCTCTGGGATGTTCGAAATGGGCAAACGCTGGATGATTTTTGCAAAAATGCACTCCAACAAGGTTTAATGTATCACGAAGAACAAGCTAGGGGTTTACTTCCTTCTGGGCTTGTTGAAGAAATTAGAGCACTTGGTCAACCTCCGATAAAATGGGACGTTGAGCTTGCCAAATGGTTTGATTCATATTTTTCTCCACTTGAAAAAACGCGGTCCTATGCCCGTGTCAGCCGTCGCCAATCTTCAACTCCAGATATCCCAAGACCTCAATGGGTTCACAGCGGTTCATCTGAGGATGGGCGTACGTTTGGTGTGATCTTGGATACGTCTGGTTCAATGGATAAAAAGTTGCTCGCTAAGGCGCTTGGTGCTATTGCTAGTTACGCACAAGCTAGAGACGTACCTTTTGCTCGTCTTGTGTTTTGCGATGCAGCTCCTTACGATGCGGGTTATGTTGCCCCGGAGACAATCGCCGATCGTGTGCAAGTTAGAGGTAGAGGGGGTACCGTTTTGCAGCCT
Organism: Paenibacillus uliginis N3/975; assembly: GCF_900177425.1. NCBI lineage: Bacteria > Bacillati > Bacillota > Bacilli > Caryophanales > Paenibacillaceae > Paenibacillus > Paenibacillus uliginis. Next base: position 1,750,212 of record NZ_LT840184.1, read on the forward strand.
GCGATTGATTTAATTACTCATGCTGAGGATTTTCCGAAAAATGGCCCACTTTTAATTATTACCGATGGTTATTGCGACAAACTAACCATTCGACGAGAACATGCTTATTTATTGCCAAAAGGAAATGAACTACCTTTTTCTCCAAAAGGTCCTGTTTTCCGTATTGATTAAGAAACAATAACAGAAAGAATAATTACGCACTGAGCAAGCTGAGGTTTAAAAGTAATTAATAAGGAGCCTCATGCTTTACAGGAAGTACAATGGTTTCTTATTCATGACATGCCAGATAATATTACGATTACAACGGAGTACGCTCTTGAACAGTTGAAATGATAAAAGGAATTATAATTTTTTAAAACTCGAATGCAAAAAATCTATTTTCACGAGAAATCTGTCTCAACATTCGTAATATCAAATGATAAATGTTTAGAGATAAACGGCACAGTCAAAGAGATATGAATAAAAGGCTTCGGAGACAGGAGACCTGTAGGTGTCACAAATGTGATCTGCGGGTCTTTTTTGTAAGAATGTGTTGTTATATTGGTGGATAACTTGCAACGGCCGGTAAGATCGCCTTTACGATCTTATCGGATACAGCGTATTAGCTGCTTCGCAATATATGGAGTTGTATTAACCGGAGTAATGGATTTTCTCGGGCCAATCGTACGAAAGGCACTTGACAGAGCGTTCTGTGTAGAAGGTGTTTTAACATGCGAAAAACCGGTCCAATGTAGCGAAAAGGTGAGTATTCACGTGTTGAGACATTCCTTTACAAAGCATTTACTGTAAGGAGGCTAAGGTTATATACAAGAGTTACTGGGGTACCAAAGCAGGCGAACAACAGAGCGTTAAACTCATGTGTATATGAAGGACGCCAGATAGATTAATAGCCCGCTAGATTATTGAAATCGGGGTATTACGGAGGGGAGTTCGTAGATATCCTGATGAAAGGAGTGTTTACGAAGTACGGGAATACACGTAATATGGTAGTATTCACGAAGTTCGTAGATAAGACGTTATGTGAAATCACAGTGTGACACTTAATGAAAGCATCTAAAGGAGGCTTGTATGAAGACAATTATCTATATGGTTAGGCATGGAGAATCACCATACAATGAAGGAAATGAAAGAACAAGAGGGCTTACCCCAAAAGGAAAGATCGATATTGAAAAAGTAACGAAGTTACTTATAGGTGAAGGAATAGACATGATTATATCAAGTCCTTATACTCGAGCAATTCTTAGTGTTGAGGGATTGGCCGAGCACTTAAAGTTAGATATTAAAGTATTTGAAGATCTTAGAGAACGACATTTTGCATCTTATATTATTGAAAATGCAGAGTTAATGTCTAGTATCAGAGAGAGTTTTAATGACCCTGATTATACCTTGCCGGGTGGAGAGTCTAATGCTGATTGTCAGAAAAGAGCAATCTCAGTTCTAAAACCCATATTAAAAGAGCACAGAGGGAAGAAAATAGCAATCGGGACTCATGGTCTTGTAATGACTTTGATGATGAATCATTTTGATTCAGCTTTTGGCTTGGAGTTTTTGGATCAATTAAAGAAACCAGATATTTATAAAATGCAATTCGAGGACTTAGAATTAGAAGAAGTAACAAGAATGTGGAATGATTAGATTTCCTAAGGTTTATCGAAGAGGACTGTGACATCACATAACAGAGTATTCACGCTGCGGGGGACAAGCCCCCTTGGTCTGCCCGAAGCAATTCGGTGAAGTATGAGCAGGCAGACAACCCTACGAGGCTAGGTGGCTAAGCCACCCAGTCGCATGCGCTCCTTTAAGCCTCTCGGGTTCGTGAATACAAGAACGTTATATGAAGTTCTGATAATAAATAATATTGGTTAAGATAAATCTGAGAGGTATGAAAGAGATGGAAAAAATCAAAGCTATAAAAACCGAATTAGGTGAAATTCATGGAAGAGACGCGATCTTCCTTGATGATATTCAATTCAATTATCAAAAGAATGAAGTTAAATTAATTGGTGAGATAAATGGGCAATTATGTACAGAATCAGATGATGATGAGTTTATTGGATACGAATTGCTATTCAAGAAAGTTTATTACTTTAATATGGTTGAGTTAGATGTAAGTTTACAGATGTTTGATAATCCATACAATGAGTGTTGTAGTTTTGGGGAAATATTTAATACAAAAATACTTAGAGATATAAAGACTGCAAGAGATCTGGAGTTAAAGCAATATGTAATATATACATATGACGACGTTTTCGTTATTGCATGTCAAGAATTCGAATTAAAATTAAAGAAATAAGAACAGCAGGCAATAAATTAGAAGGCTGATTCAGAGAAGCCCAGAACTTCATATAACATGGTATCTACGCTGCGGGCCACGCCCTTGGTTCGCAAGTAGTATGAAGCAGAGAAGCTAAATCAGCGATGAATCCTGCGAGGCTAAGTCCGTCGAACCCGACGCGGAGAACCTTAAGCCTCTAGGGATCGTAGATACAGAAACGTTATCGGAAATAAGCGGAAGGCAAGATAACTACTTTTTAAGCAATTCGAAGAAACAGTTGGCATCGCATAACACCATATTCACGTTTCGGTCCATTCGGCCCTCGGTCCGGCAGAAGTAAGATGAGATTTCGGGTATGTAATTAGCAGCAATGAAGTAGATTCAGCCGGACACACCGGTACCACCTAACCGCATCGCAACCGCCCTTCGGGCTTAAGGTGGTTGGGCGTCGTGTATACACAAACGTTAGACGACATCATTGCAAAAATAATATATAATTTATTTGTAAAGAATCAGAGCTGAAGCTGGTGTATCGAGGAATTACAAAGAAGTTAAGTAATTATTAAAAGAATTTACAAACACAGAATACAAATAGGAGATACAAAATGGACGAGTTTACGAAGAAACGGATTATAAAAATAATGGAAGAATATACAAAAAATGCAGTGCCGGAACATGTGAAAAACCAGATAAAGATTAATTATAAAATTAGAGGAAACAACGTGACATTAATTGAAGAAAGACAAGCTTTCAAAAGTGACCAGTGGGTTCAAATGCCTGTTGCACAGTTTAGATTAAATAAAATAAAATGGGAAGTGTTCTGGAGAGATAGCAAAGAGAGATGGCACTTCATTGATGATATAGAACCAGATGAAGATTTTGAGAAACAATTGGAGATCGTGGATAAGGATAATAACGGGATTTTCTGGGGGTAACTCGCAGAAGGCAATGACATCTCATAACATAACATTCACGCTGTGGGCCCTAACGGACCCTTGATCTGCAGAAGCAAAGGCGAAGAGGTTACAGCTGCAGATAACCCTGCGAGGCTAAGTCTTCGATCCGGCGCATTCGCGCCTTAAGCCTCTCGGGTTTGTGAATGCAACAACGTTATAAGAAATCTCCGCAAGACTTAAAAAACATATATTTAAGATAATAACTGGTGGTGAAGAAATGATCAGAAAAGCAGGAATTACTGATCTGGATTTTATGATTCAAATTGATTTGGAAAATGAAGGCGTTACCACTTCTGATTCTCCTAAGACGGAACAAGAATTGAAAGGGCATATTGAGATTTGTTATTGAAGAAGATAGAGGGGCATTTATTTTTGAAGATGAGAAGAGCAGAAAGAGAATAGGCTTAATCATGTATTCAATTGTTAACCGAGATGGTATATTTCCTTGGAAAACCATCTTTCATGAATTGGAGCGAAGTTTATTTCAGGAGGACGGACGATTCGTAGAGATTTTTCAATTATGGGTGGCTCCGGAATATAGGCGAAGCGGTATTGCAACGAAGCTTAAACTAAAACTTGAGGAATTGGCCAAGACAAATGATGTGAACTTAATATACACACATACAGAGGAGAAGAATAAACACGTTATAGAACTTAATGAGAAACTCGGATATAGGATAGTAAGAAGAGGGCCGATATGGGATGAAATTGTACGAGTAAGCCTAATAAAGCAATTACAATAAACCATTTGCACGTATTCAAAGAAGGTGTATAAATCTTATAACAACGTAGCTACTCTGCGGGCGTTGAACCTTGGTTCGCAAGAAGTGATGAGCGAAGAAGTTAATGCAGTGAACAACCCCTGCGAGCTAAGTCCATCGGACTCGGTCGCGTTGCTCCCTTAAGCCTCTCGGGTTCGTAGATACAAAAACGTATAAGAAATATCGGCCCCAAAGACTATTTTGTAGGTAACTCAATCGCAACGTCCTGTTGCTTGAAGTAAGGAAGTTACAGATGAAAACGGCGAAAGTGAGATTGACATATTAGAGAAGCAAGTGAACTTGACTACCCTGATTTAAGACTTACATATCTGGAATCACGTCGTAAAAGCTTTTATTGGACGAATATAGAAGAAATGACTTTAGAAGATTTTGATAGGGATACTGTTGGAGAGTATATATTATTAGCAGAGGATGATTTTCACATTCTTGGATTTACTTCTTTGTACTTGCCCGATAATTTTATACATAATTTATTTGTGCACCCTGATTTCTCCGGTAAGGGTGTTGGCGTTCAGTTAGTTAATTCCGCTGTAGAAAAAATGAATAAACCAGTACGATTGAAGTGTGTATCAGAAAATCGAAAAGCATTGAGTTTCTATGAGAATAATGGTTGGAAGAAGGTCGTTGAAGAAGGTAAACCTGGAGAAAAGTATTGGGTTATGGTATATGATTGAACCTCTCATGGCTAAAGCCACGAGATTCCTACGCTAAACGCTCTAACGAGCGAAGAAAAGTAGGCTAACCCCGCAGTTCCTGCGGTTAAGTCAAGAACTTGTACGTTAAACTCAGCTCTCTAATCTACTGCTTGGTTTTCGCTTTTCGATCAGAGAGGACGAAAGTGTGCTTGAATATTTTACACAGGTGAGCTTTTCCACCTGTAACTCGATATGTTCAGTTTTCAATGAGCAATCTGTACAAATTAAGCTAATTATAGCAGTTATTGTTGGTAACTCAAGAAGAAGTCGGATAATTGACGTGTCAAATGACACGCCCTATCCGAAGCCGAGAACACTCATGATTAAAATCACGAGTGTTCTCGGCTTATTCATAAAATTTAGAATTGATGACTTTATAGGACTCTTTATATAATGATGAACTTTGATAATCCTCTGATTTTATAGAGCTAGCATCTTGTACATAAAGCAAATCCCTCTAGCTGGGTAAACGGAGGGATTGTAGGATGCTGGGAATTAAGTATTCCGATGTCTTAAGATTTGATAGGACTTGGCCAGCATGATCAGACATGTAATTACAATTACTAGGAGTGATATAAATTGTGAAGTAGACAGGATCCCGACACTGCCGCGAATAATATCTCCTCGATAAAACTCGATAATAAATCTACCGAGACTGTAGAGCAGCAGATATAGACTTGTTATGAGTCCGTCCGTTCTCTTTCTCTTCGCCAAATAAATCAGTACAAAAAAGAGGCCGAAGCTAAATACACTTTCAAGAATTTGAGTGGGAATCAGCTTCACATCGTTTGGAGCGAACTCAGATTCGTGAAAGGTAATGCCAAACCAGCCGTGCGTCTCTTCTCCATAGCAGCAGCCTGCCAGAAGGCATCCGATTCTTCCAAACCCCTGTGCCAAGGCAATAGAGGGGACAAACAGATCGAGATGCTGCAGGAAATTTAAGCCTTTCATCCTGCAGTAGATATAACCTGTGAGAATTCCGCCCAGAATGCCACCGTAAACCACAAAGCCTGTAGACATATCCCATAAAATTTCAGGATGATCCATGATATTTTTGCCTTGGGTTATCCAATATAGGAGCTTTGCGCCTAAAAATCCACCCAATAGTCCCCAAAGCGTAATCGAGGAAATATGGGAACGCTCCATTTGCCTTTTCTCTGCTCGCGTTACCAAGACCTGATATGCTGCAATAATACCTATCCCAATCATCAATCCATATCCATATATGGTTAATGGACCAATATGGAGCAAATCATTCTTCATGGTTATACCCATTCCTTTCGCCTCGCTCAAGGCACAAAACTTAATGAAATCTTTTTAGTCTTGAGCAGGATAGCGGTTAACTACAAATCACGCGGAGGTGTGTGGGGCACCTCATGTATGGGAGGACAGCATGGTTATATGTGTAGATTGCCATTCCAAGCACAAATAAGTGTGTCTTCGAGCACGCAGACTTATCTTTGTATAAAGAACTCGTATATCCCGAGATCCGAACCCGCTACCTACAGCTTAAAAAGCATCAGGGGCATAAACGTGCCATTATTGCCATTGCGCGAATGCTGTTAACTGCTATCTACCACATTTTTCAATGCAGTCATCATTATTTATGGCTTGTTTGCTATATCCTTCTACTTGAGTGGAAGTAGCTACTTCGATTCCAGACTTTACCCTCCACTTTGGTGGAAATATGACCCAAGTATACCGGAACGCGAACTTTATTGTCAAAGAAGAAGGCAGGGTTACTTATTCATACCGCAATGCCTCGATTGGATCATATTGGCCTTTGTTCACTGGGTAGTAACCGAAGAAAATACCGATACTTATCGAGAATGGTACCTATTTCACGGGTTCTTTCCGTAACGGAAACCAGCATAATATTCATCACGCCAATGCCACCAACTAAGAGCGAGATTCCTGGGATGAAGGATACAGCGACCGTGGACAACAAATCAATTGCGATAGACAGAATAGAATCCATCGTCAATGAAGAGAGCGGATGGTTTAATTGTGTAAATATTGACGGGTTTGTTATGAACATAGATACTCTTTTTAAGAACTGAAAATCGAAAAACTGAAAAAACAAAGTAATGACAATAACCTAATAAATGTCGATACATGAAAGAGAATGTGTGGGAATATTCGAAGAGGGCAGTCAGGAACACAAGAACCTTATGTGAAATACCAAGCTTATATAAATGCGGAGATGAAATTATGTTATTGAATTTTGATATAAATAGATCGCTAGATGAACTGGAAGACTGTGATTGGGGTGAACCAGAATATTGTTCTAGTCTTGTAGTCAACGTTCACCGACTTAGAAAAACCCCTTTAAAAAACTTTTCAGATGAAGATTTAAGATTAATGATCTTGCAACAAGTTAGTTTGGATTATTTATTACCAATTGCGTTTGAACGATTAATTAATAATCCTATAAGATCAGGAGAGATGTATACTGGTGACTTGTTAAGTTCAATCTTAAAAGTAGATAAAGCCTATTGGACGGATAGGCAAGATTTTAAACATGAATTAGATGATTTATTGAATGAATTTAACAACACTGTAAAAGTGATTGATGAATACATAAAGAAGTATAGAAACAAGTAACGAAAATATGAGATTGATAGAGCAACTCGATGAAGGTCGGTAATCATTCTCATTTAAAGCATTTTGTAGCTATATTAAACTGTAATCAAATGTACAGATTATTTATAGAACGGGAGGTAATAGGTTGGTTAACATAAATATTCTTAAAGGACTATCCTTTTCTGGGGCGGTTGAATTTCTTCTTGAAGAAGGATACTGCGAAGAAAACGTCATTGAGGAGGAAAATGAAGAGTGCGATAAGTTGTTTCTTTATCCCTATACGCTCTATGATAATAATAAAAAAATCGTAGACGAAATCTTCTATGCGGAGTATTGCATGAAGGGTAAAGATGGTGAGTTTGAGGACTACAAAAGCTTTTGGACAAGGCTATGAACATAACACTATGCAAAGATTTAGAAAGTGATAATATTGGCAAACAGGAAGAGTGTATATGCACTCAAGAAGAATAGCTTGTTAGTGGTCGTTGCCCCAATCCCCCAAAACGGAAATTGCATTCCTGTTAAACGTTCCTAAAGAGAACGGCTTGTAGGAATAAGAGTAGTATGCCCCGGTGATCAATATGTTAAAAAATATGCAGTTAAAAGAAGCAGGCGGACACATCCATTCCCCTAAGATAGAGAGCTATCTAAGGGGAATGGACGTCGTGAATACAATAACGTTAACTGAAATTCCTGAAGTATAATATTGAAATAGTGAGGGGCAGCATAGCATGCCATATACCAAGCCAGTAACTATAGAACCTTATTATGGAACTCCAGTATGGATCGATCACGAAGTACCAATAAAAGAATATCTCCCTCTATCTGCTCAGTGCAATAGCGAAGAAGTCGAGTTGTTTTTATTGCATTTGTTTGGTTATAACGATATTGATGTAAACAAATCTCTAGAAGAAGCTTTTAACGATTTATTTGAACAAGAGTCGCTTGTCCTATCAGGTGGAGTTGCCTTTTTTGAAGATGAGCAGAAAGTAATTATGCCAAGTTGTTGTTGTGGACTAGAGGAAATAGAGGATATTTATGAATCCATAAGAAATAGGATGAGTCCCTGGTTGGGTCATGATCCCAATCCTGGAGTTGTGTATGAGGACTATTGCGCTAGAGTATTATCGAATGATCCAGAATCAACAGATCCAGAAAAACTTTATTATATTGAATACAAATATGAAGAACTCTTAGAGAGTCTAGAGAAAACGAAAAATGATCTATTAGAATTCATTGAAAAACCTTTATTTGACTGGATATATTTGCGCAACCAAGAAATAGCTTTTGAAATGATTTTGAAAATGAAAGAATGTTTTATGAAAGGTATGACTTGAGGCTATTCTCAAGAGGTCATAAACATCAGTTAACTCCATATCCACCCTTTAGGACTGTCGTCCTTTGGTTGACATATGTATAATAATGGGAGAAGATCAGTCAGCAAACGCCTCAGCCTAAGATAAGAGCTATCTAAGGCTGGGGCGTTTCGTGAATGACAAGAACCGATTACTGTATTAGCTACAGATGGTATAAGTGCGATAATGCAAGAGTCTGTAAACCAAATGAATTCGAATCAATTTGATTGTTGGCAGGAGTATTTATATTTGACGAATCGAATACCGGAACATTTAGGCACAAGTTTGCACAATCTTTTTATTGCGAAAAAATCAATGCTTTATAAGCTAACGAAGAACGGTAGTATAAAGAACTATACCCCAAATTATCATTAGAAATGAGGAATGATGATGAATGCAATTATTAAGAAAGACATAATCGGTGTAATGCTTTATGTAAATGATCTTAAAAGAGCAGGTGAATGGTATTGTAATTCCCTAGGTTTTAGTATGGGTGACTTTGATTTCAATGACTTTGTTGAGTTAACTATAGATGGCCAATATGTAATGCATCTGTTTAAAGCAGAAAGCTATGAACCCATTGAAAGAGCCGTTTTTACCTTTAATACAAATGATATTAGCGAAGCTCATAGGTCATTAACAGATAAGGGGATTGAGACAAGTAATTTTACTCATTATGGTGACCATTCTGGGTTTACTTTTAAAGATTGTGATAGAAATACATTGATGATCTGTCAATATAAGTGAAAACGATATAGGCACTTGCAAGTAACTTAATGTAGAGTTCAAATTCAGATAACAGAGTGGTTACGTATTATTTCGGCTAGCGGCACCCCTTTGTTCGAAAAGGGGCTTTTAAGTAGGTAGATTCAGCGAATAAAAGGCATAAGGATGTGATTTGATGTTGAATTATACTAATACAACTAAAGAATTATCGGAAAGCGGTATTGTTACCGCAATTATCTCAATAGGTGCGACCGAACAATTTGGTCCGTATTTGCCCATGCATTTGGACAATTTAATTGCTGAACGATTTGCTGAAGAATATGGCAAAGCTTTAAATGCATATGTACTGCCCACGTTACCTTTTAATACCTCTGAGGAGCATGCGAACTTTAAAGGAACGGTAACGATCAGCCCAAATTTAATAACAACATTTTTAGAGGAAATCATTATTAGCTTAATGAGACAAGGATTTAAGAAATTTGTTTTATGTTCAGGACATGGTGGCTCTTATTGGGAAGGGGCATTCATCAAGCATATCAATTATAAATACCCAGAAATAATAGTTATTCATCCTCATCATAATCACGATGCTTGGAAGGCTGCCATTCAAGCAGCAGAATTAGAAGGATTAGATGAAATGCACGGTGGTTTATTATCAGTATGTACTGCAATGTGGTTATGTCCGGAGAATGTGAAATTAGAAAGCATGGGATCCCATATTCCTAGTGAAAACAAAAAGTATGCTGATTTTATGGGTTGGGATAAGCTTACATCAGACGGGTGTTGGGGAAGCTTTCATCCAGGATTGTATACTGCAGAAGAGTTAGCTCATAAGGGTAAGATTTTTTGGAATACATTTATGAAGAGAAAAGCTGAAGGGCTTAAGGAATTATTAGAAGACGCATATAACAAAAAGACCAGTGGTGGAAGTAATCCATAGCAGTTTAGGAACTTCGGAGAACACCTTATTCTCGTATCGGGCTAACGCCTTCTGTCTGCCAGAGAAGTTTTCGAAGAAGAAGAAATCAGGGCAAAAAAACCTGCGAGGCTCAGTAATAGAGCCGCTCGAAGTATTTACGATTTAAGCCTTTCGGGTTCGTGAATAATCAATACAAATATTAAGATATTTGTTAGGGAGAATATTTATGGAAATAAATCTCGTAAGAGCAATCGAGTCTGATGCAGAATCTATTTTAGATATTCAGGTTAAAGCTTTTGTGCCATTACTGGAAAAATATAAAGATTTCAATACGAATCCTGCAAATGAAACCATTGATAGAGTTGTTACTAGAATTAACAATCCAAATGGAGGATTCTACAAAATAATAGAAAATTATGTTCTTGTAGGAGCTATATGTGTGTTTTGGAGAGAAGAAACACAGTATTGGATAAGTCCAATGTTTATTCTACCTAACTATCAAGGGAGAGGGATTGCACAGAAAGCTATAACCTTAGTAGAGCAAATGTTTCCTCAAGCGATGACTTGGGAGTTAGCTACGATTTTAGAGGAAAAACGTAACTGTTATCTATATGAAAAAATGGGTTACATAAAGACAGGAGTACAGAAAAAGTTAAATGATAGCACTACGTTAATTTTTTATAAGAAGTCTTGTTAAATTTTTTTGAATTTGAAGGGGATAATCGTTCTTTAAGGGAGAAATATATTTGTTTGAATTTCAAATAAAATGGAGGAGAATTATGAAATTCAATGGAATATGTTTGATAACTGAAGATGTATCTTATATGGCTGCATTTTACAAAGAGATTCTGCAAGCAGAGGTTGTAGGAGATGAGAATAACGCAAGGATTTTAATAGAAGATAGTCATATAGATATATTTTCAAAACAAGGAATGGAAAACATGGCTCCAGGGAGTACTTTGAATGCTGGATATGGTAGCTACACTATTGAAATCGAAGTAGATGATGTTGATGAAGAATTTAAACTGCTTAATAATAAAAATGTAACATTTGTGAAACGACCTGAAACTTATCCATGGGGAAGACGCTCTTTTTGGTTTAGAGATCCAGATGGAAACATTATAAATTTCTATTCAAAGCAATAGACCAATGCGGGGGAAAGCTGTGGCTATTATAGGAATGGTAAGACACGGAATAACCGAATGGAGTATTCAAGAAAGGGCACAAGGACTCTCAAACATTCCGTTGAATGAAGAAGGTAGAAAGCAAGCGAAGTATTTGGGAATGAAATTGAAAAATGAAAACTGGGATCTTATTATTACAAGTAATTTAATACGTGCCAAAGAGACGGCAGAAATTATCGCATATGAAATAGGGGTCAATCATATTATTGAAGATGTTCGAATACGTGAAATTGATTGTGGACGAATTGAAGGAATGACTGAAGAACAAAGAATAAAGAAATGGGGGAGTCGTTGGCGTGAACTTGACCTAGGTATGGAGAGCTTTGATGATGTAGCATGTCGCGGTGTTATTTTTCTGGAAGAAACATGTGATACATATAAAGATATGAGAGTACTCGTTGTAACTCATGGTGCGTTAATCGGATTATCGGAAGTGTATTCTATATAATGATATAGAACATTTGCGAATGTAAAAGAAAACTTCAATACATAAAGGAGTAAATAATGATTAATATCCCTAATGTAATTCCTCACAGATATCCATTCTTAATGATTGATAAAGTTCTAGAGGTCGAGCCAAATAAATGGGTCAAGGGCTATAAGAATGTGACATGGAACGAATGGTATATAACTGAAGGAAATAAGCATATGCCAAGCACATTGATAGTTGAAGCTTTAGCACAGTTAGGTGCATTTGCATCAATGACGAAGGATAACGGACTAGGATTTTTATCATCTTTAAATGGTATCGAGGTTTTAGGGCAAGCTTCTCCAGGCGATAGAATTGATTTGTATTATGAAATTACTAAAAACAAAAGAGGTTTTGTCTTAGGTAGGGGAGAGGCCTCTGTAGGAAAAAAAGTTATTGTCAAGGCCCACGAGATCATGATATACATACAACCAACCAGATAGTGTTTATGGACGTCGTGAACACAAGAAACGTTAGATGAAATTAATGCAGTGAATGAGGAAAACCTACGGGAGGATCTAATGATGAATACACCAAAGATAATTAAAGGTACAAATGATGAAGCAAATTATGTTAGAAAAAAACTTATTGAGTTCAATTCTAAAAATGTACCAAACGGCATTTATGAAGAAATTAATTTATGTTTAAAGGATGACCAAGAAGAAATAATTGCCGGTCTCAATAGTGCAGTATGTTGGAACTGGATGGAGATTGATATTTTATGGGTAGATGATGAACATCGTGGACAGGGACATGGTAAAAGATTATTGGAAGAAGCAGAGCAAATTGCTAGAGCGAAGAATTGTACATTCATTAAGTTAAATACCTTCAGTTTCCAAGCTCCCGAATTTTATAAGAAATATGGTTACGAGGTAATGGCAATCATCGAGAATGCTCCGTTGGGAAATAAACATTATTATTATAAGAAGTGCCTTAACTAAGTGTAAGTTATTACTGACCAGCTAGACACCATGAGTGTTATTGATAGAATTCTAACAAGAATTAAGTAGATAAAACTTAGAGTTGAGGATATTTCTGAGATTGTCATATACATCACATAACAACGCATTAACGATACTTAATGTTCGGTCCTTGATAACCATATAAACGGAGGTAAAGTCATGGAGAAGATTGCTACTAATAAATTTGAAGCACTAATTTCATATACTCAAGAAGTAGCAAAAAAGTATGGAGCTTCAGCTTCTTCTGTTGTAATAATTAAAGATAATGAAATTGTAACCGAATGGTATTCAGGGAAGCATCATTTTAAGAGTGGAGCACTACAAGTTACACCTGACTCCATGTTTAATCTATATTCAACAAGAAAGACATATGTCGGACTTGCGACAGCAATTGCTATTGTAGAGAGTAAACTATCAGTAGACACTAAGGTTTCTGATATCGTTACAGATATGCCAGAAAGAGATTTGAAAGATACAACTATTAGGGATTTAGCCACAAAATTAGGTGATAAATATTTTGGAGCAAATCGAATCGAACGAGAAGAAGTGGCATGTAAAGTAATTAAAGAAATTACGGGTAATAATATAGCTCAACTAATTTCAGGGCGTGTCTTTAAACCACTTGGATTGTCCAATACGGAGTGGGTTTCAGTACCGAAAGAGAAATTAGTTTGTGATCTTCAAGCTGCAGATGGCTATGCATCCATTCGAATTGAATCAAATGAAGGTCATGAAAGAAATTTATATGCTAGTGCAAGAGATTTGGCGCTTTGGGGTGAGCTGTTTTTAAATAAAGGGGGCATTCATAATAAGCAACTCGTGCCACTCGAAGTCTTTCGACTGATGGAACAATTAAGAGTTGAAACGAAAGATAAAAATCGAATTTTTGGTTGGTACTTTAAAGAGAATTGGTTTTATGCTACTGGTGCAGCTGGCTGTCATTGCGTAGTTGTACCAGAGCTAAATGCAGTAGGAGTTCGAATGCTCAACAAATATACTGAAAACTATCTTGAAGATCAGATGTTTTTCAATGAAAAGTTTTACGAATGTCTTAAGTCGTAAAAGCTTTACCAGCAATTAAAACGAAGTTAAAAACTTCACAGTAATTAATAAATGGAGGTGAACTCTCAATGGAGATTAGAATTATATCGGACACCGAATATACTGTGTCAGGAGTACATATTAAAGATGCAGTAAAACAAAGATATTGTGTATTTGATTTTGAATCGACAGGAATAAATCATGAAACAGAACATATTACACAGATTGGTGCAGTTATAATTGAGAACAATTGTATACAGGAGTCTAAGACATTTAATACATACATTAAATCGCCAAAGCCAATTCCTGAATCGGTTGAACGATTTACGGGGATTTATAATACTCAACTAGAGAATGCGCCTTTATTAAAGGACAAATATAGTGATTTTTTAGAATTTACTAAAGAAAGTATCTTAATAACACATGCAGGATATGAATTTGATTTACCCCTACTAAAAAATGAATGTCAGAGAAACAATCTTCCATTAATTACGAATCCTTGTTTAGATACTAAAGCTTTATTTTCTTATCTATATCCAGAATTAACGGACATAATTTGGACAGATTATTTAATTAACTATTATAACATTCATGATAAGGATTTACGAAGGCATGATGCATTAGCAGACAGTATATTAATTGGAAGAATTTTTCTGGGAATATTAGAAGAATTTCAAGCCAGGGACATAAAGGATATTGAATTTATAGACCCAGTAGTAGTAAAGAGATTTCAAATCATACCCTTAGTGTAGAAAAGGAGGATGAAATCATGCAAGTTAGATTCGAAGACTATTTAATAAGTACAGACAAGACACTCTTAAATTATGAAAATGTTTGTGGATTATTAGCGGGGACATATTGGGCAAATAAAAGACCGGTTGAACAAATTAAAAAAGCGATTGAAACTTCACTTTGTTTTGGGGTATATCACGGAGAGAAACAGATTGGATTTGCTCGAGTTATTACGGATTGGGCAACTGCATACTGGTTATGTGATGTCATCATTGATGATGAGTATAGGGGAAAAGGAATAGGCAAAAAATTAGTAGAAACCATAATTCATAGTGAGGAGCTTAAAGATATAACTGGCTTCTTAGGAACAGCTGATGCACACCGATTATATGAACAATATGGATTTGTAAAGGATGCTGAAAGCTTCATGGTAAGAAGAGCTCGATAGATCTCTTGAATATTTCTTGGCAGTAAAAATTTGGAGAAGAAAATGAAGAAGGAAAGCACCTCTTGAGCGCTCTCCTTCTTCATTTTTATTCGTTAACGAATCGTAAAGTAATTACGATCTCTCTTCCCAATTCCATACCTCAATGCGCCCCAATCGGAATTCGCGGAATTCCGGTTGTTCCTTCAGTTTTTCGAGCTCTCGTACAGGCCCAGTTACGGTTGCACCGTAAACCTGAACTCCATTTTTCTGTAAATAAGCAAGTCGCTGTTTATCTTGATCCACACCGTAATATCTAATGTTTGTGGTCATCCAATTTAGATCAGACATCATATAATCTATATGCTCCGACATTCTCCCCTTGTCTTCAGCTGAAAAATACAGTTGCCACATGGAAAGCTTGTTGTTCTCCTCAAACACAGACATCGGTCTCAGGGTTAAGTGAGGAACGTAATAATCCGTACCTCCGCCAACGGTATGAGGAGTGTCAAAATCCTTGAGCTCTCCTGCATATACGGGCATTCCGGTCACTGCAATGTCGTAACTATCGAGCATTTCCATGAGCTGCTCCGGTGACATTAATGTATTTATAGAAAATGATAACTCGGCCACATTTCCGTCTTCAATCTTCCTTAATTGTTCAAGGTCGTTTTTATCAAACATAATAGATGACGGCAAAATAAATGCAGCCTGACTATCATTATTCATATAAGCGCCGGTATTTTCGATGGAATAGGTAAGCTTACCTAACAAGCTCTGTTTCACTCGAATCTCTCCCGTAATAACTTGCCATTTACCCACATCTCTATATAGCTTAAGTGTTGTTTTTTGTGTAAGAAATGGTGTAACTTCGATGGTTGGATTTGCTGGTTTTTCCACTTTCACGCCATCTTCATGCAATTCTACTACCGTAATTATAGATCTAATAAATTTACCTCTTACGTCTGTAGTATCAAAATAGATGTGAATAGCAGAAATGTAGACCGTATACAACAAAAATAATAACAGCATAGCTGATGCCGCATTTACAAGCATCTTCACCCGCGTTCGCCAGATCATTCGATTAAATTTTTTCTTACTCCATTTCGGAGGTTCGGTATCGAAATCCTCATCCCGCAAAACATCTTGTTCATGCGATTCAAACTCATCCCGCATATTCACAGTTCCCCTTCCTCTTGTTTTAACTCCGTATTAAAGCGTTCTCTAGCCCGGTACAAGGTGACCTTCACTTGATCCAAACTGATATCAAGAAATTCGCCCAGCTCCCGGTAAGATAAGCCGTTCATTTCTCTTAGAAGTAATATCGTTCGATATTGCTCAGGCAGCCTGCTCATAACCTTTGCAACGCGGATTTAACGCTCACTTGCAGCGAACGCCTCCTATGGTGTTGGATACGTATTATCTGTTTCTTGCGTCTCTATTTCTCTTCGCATCTGAACCTCTCCACGGTGCAGTCGATAAACAGATGCCGCGCTACCTTATACAGCCATGCCCTTGCATACTCCCGATGCTCTGTCTTCATCGATACCATCGCTCTGTAAAATGTTTCTTGGACCAATTCTTCAGCGGTTTCCTTTGATCCGCACATTCGGTAAAGATAGAGGTATAGAGAGGATTGATACGTCTTGAACAGTTCTGTATATAAATCACTCCGCATCGCTATCCTCTCCCCCTTCTCATCTTAGACAACGGTTGGATCAGGTTAATGTTACAGTTGAATTCAAAAAAAATCGTCACGTCTGCAAAAAACGCATTTGCAACCGTAACGAAATACATTCATTTATACAATTTCATGTTGAAGAACTGTTACACTAGAGTACAATTAAAAACAGAAGAGCAGTCGTTTAAGTTGTTTGAAGAAGGCCCTCACATCATATAACAATCTATTCATTGATAAAACCTTATGGAGGAGATAACTTTGGAAGTTATGGGCTGCTATGATCCAGATCGAAACATTATTGAACTTTGGGGTGACTACCCCGACGTAGGTTGGACAATATTTGAACCACTTCGTAACGAGTAGGTATATATGAAGAAGCAACTGACATCTGATAACAACACATTAAAGCTCCAATACCTGAGAAACAACTAGCAGTGAAGAGGATTCGAGAAGTTAAAAAAAGAAATTTGAAGGATAAAATAATCACATGATTTACTATAGTGCATCAGATGGGGTGAATATATGAGTGACGCTGTAGAGATAAATTATTTATATCATTATTATGAGAAATCGAAAGGTCCCTTCATGAATTTATCAGATTTAACCTTGAACCAAGCGCAAAATGTTTTAGAAAAATTAAAAAGAAAAAGTGATGTTATGGCTGCTCATAGGAATGATGGATACCTTGAAAGAAGATGTGAATTGGAACAAATGGCTCGAAATATATTCATATCTAAAGGTGGAAAGCCAGAAAGAAAAGTACCCCATTATATGATCGTTGGTGAATGCGATTGGCTTAATACTTGGTACAGTGAAGGTGAAAGCATAAAAATTCATATATCTAAATTAAAGATTGAGGCCCTATCATTTTCCTATGGTGATTTATTTCCTACATTTAGTCCTCGTGTAAATGATGGCCGGGAATATCGAAAACAGATTTATACATATGAAGAAATTTTAAAACTCATCCAAAAATATGATTTACCTCAGAATTGGAATAGGGATGGTTTATATGGTCCCGAAAGATATATTGAAGTACAAGTGTGGGATGACGAACCAATCCATTGGATAAAAGAAAATGGTTAAATGTAGGCCATTTCTTAATTTCAGTACAACCGGGCAGACAAGTAATCTAGAATACGGAATAAACAGAAATTATTATCCCAAACCAAAAATAAAACCTGAGGAAGTGATATTTAATGAAATCACCAGGAGGTTCAATATTTCCTTACTATTATAAAGGTGGAGAAATCCATTGCTTAAAATACGGGAGTAAATACAATAACGAAGAAAAACTTTTTGAATTGATGAAACAAGAAGAAGAGTTTATTTTTAACACAAATAAAAAACTGAAGATATGGGTAGATTTGTACGAAACCTCGGTAACGAATCGGGTACTGCAAGAATTATCAAACAATATGAATAACTTAAGAGCTCATATTGATAAACTTTCGTTTGTCGGGCTATCAGGAATCAATATATGGAGACTAAGAAGGAGAATGAAAAAGTTGGAGATAACACAAAGGATATCATTTTATAAAGATCCTGAAGATGCAAAAACTTGGTTAGTCAATGAGAGATGACTACGTGAGATTCGAGAAGTAGAGTTCTGGGGAGAACACATAAAAATCGTGAAGGGAAATACCGAAAAATGAGTGATGTACAGTACAATTTGCAATTTGATAAAGTGTGTAATATTTTGCAACTTGGTGAAATCGTCGGTGTGCCTGAAGCGATGTCGGGTGGGCTTTTACACAGAATGTATTTTATTGAAACCACGCAAGGGAAATATGCACTCAAAGCATTAAACCCTCAAATAATGCTTAGACCTGTGGCAATGCAAAACTTTATCCACTCAGAACAAATTGCCAATGTTGCAGCAAATCATATACCTGCTCTTCCAGCTAAAAAAGTGGATGGTACTGTCATGCATAAAATCGATAATCAATTTTATCTTGTGTTCGATTGGTTGTATGGTAAAAGTCTGAAATCTAATGAAATCAATACGGTCCATTGTGAAAAAATAGGTGCTATTCTTGCAGATTTACATATGACGGATTTTTCAGAAATAGGCATCGTTGATGATAGGACAAATCATGTACAGTTAATAGATTGGAATTACTATGTACAAAAAGGTCAAGAAAATAATGCGGTGTGGGTTAACCTGCTGCTTGAAATTATGGATAAACTTTATGATTGGAATGCTATAGCGAATAAATCAGCAAAACTGCTTGCATCAGACACGGTTATTAGCCATGGGGATTTAGATCCTAAAAATGTGATGTGGAACCAAGACAATCTCATCCTTATTGATTGGGAGTCAGCTGGCTATATAAATCCTATGCAAGACTTGACTGAAACAGCTGTTTACTGGTCCGAAAATGAAATGGGGAAAATTGATAAACAAAGGTTTTTGGCTTTTATTACTGGATATAAAAAGAGATACGGAACACTACAAGCAAATTGGCGAATGGTATTAGCAAGTGGTTTTTTAGGAAAATTAGGCTGGCTGGAATATAATTTAAAACGGTCTTTATGGATTGAATGTACAAACGAAGAAGAACAGCAGATGGGGACAGCACAAGTAACGGGGACAATAAACGCCATTAGTCGTTACGCAGAACAGATTTCTAAATTAGAAGAATGGTTAAATTATGAGCAAAATAAATAGATTATTGCCTCACATACTTCTGGGTAGAATTCAGCGAATAAACAAAGATAGTATCAACGGAGGTTACGATGTCATTTAATTCACAGATCACAAGTACTGAGATCGAAAGATTACTTAATTATTCTGAATATTTTCAAAATGTTGAAAGTCAAAATAACAATCATAATATGAATGAAATGATTAGTGAGTTTTATAATGAACTTTCTAATACTGAATTTTTATTAGTTTTTGATTGGATTGGATGGTTAAAAGAGAATGAGGTCTTTAGAAATTTAGATAATGATATTGAAGAATTTATAAAGAAGGCGGATCTAGAAACTTTAAGAAAACTAATGACTGCCTACATAAGAGGAGATCGATTCAATGAAGGATTATTTCTAAAGGCAGTTTCAAGTGGGAAGGTAGGGATAATCTTAAGAAGGTTGAAAGAAATAAATGAGTAAGAATTTAGGAGAATCTGAATATGGCAATTTGCATTGAGTTCGAATTAATCGAGGAGATTGAATGAAATAATCATTTTTGGGGGAGGCAGCTGCATTGAAGTTTTCGACTGTTGTCTTAGATTTGGATGGCACGTTTTTAAACTCAAAAAAGCAAGTTTCTAAGCGGAATTATGAAGCAGTACTTTCTTGTTATCGAAAAGATATAAGAATTATTTTTGCAACAGCTCGTCCTCCTAGAACGGTTAAAGTATTCCTTCCAAATGAGTTGTTAGATATCGGAGCATTTGTATATTATAACGGAGCACAAGTAATTTGTAGAAAATCGAAAACCGAATTTTGTGAATCAATTCCTGCTGATATTACCTCTGAAATCATCGATTATTGTTTGTTTCATGACTCACAAATCGAACTGACTATGGAAGTAAAAGATCAATGGTTTAGCTTTAGGGAGCTTAATTATACGAACACGATGAATGCCAAGTCTAATCCTACGATAAAATCATTGGAAGAGTTAAAACAATATGAGGCTACCAAAATATTATTATCTGGAAACAATCATATTCAAGGGCTTTCTTTAATGTTCGGACATAAGGTAAACATATTGGTTACAGACAATAAACAATTGATTCAAATCATGCCACTTCAAGCATCGAAGGAGGCGGCAGTAACTAGGTTATGTAATATCTACAATGAAAAAATGGAATCAGTAATTGTATTTGGAGATGACCATAATGATTTAGGTCTGTTTAAATCAGCTGGATATTCAATTGCGATGGGAAATGCGGTTGTTGAATTGAAAGAAATTGCTAATGAAATAACGGGAAGTAATGACCAAGATGGAGTGGCAATGGTTTTGGAACGATTGTGTAAATAATTCAAGCTTTACTTCATCTAACAATATATATGTAAAGAAAGGAATGAAATAAATGACCAGACGTATTATCGTAACAGGTGGAGCAATTATTACAGACAGTGCGGATGAATCGCTACAACTTATATTTAAACATCTTGATGAAATAAATCTTGATACTATAAATATAGTACAGAAGCCGGTGTTTATTGATTTAAAGGAAGAACGAATGGGGATTCTTAGGAGCTGAGTACGATGTGTATTCGGGAGATAGGAGAACTCTATAAGATGTGATTCAAGGAGGTTCTTGCATGATTTATGTAATTAGACACGGGCAAACAGATTTGAATCAAGAAAGAAGACTCCAAGGAAGACGGGGACTACCATTAAATGAATATGGAATAATTCAAGCACAAAACTTAAGAGACAAACTTGAAAGTGTAGAATTTGATTATGTATTTACCTCACCACAAGAAAGAGCTATTCAAACAGCAGAGATAGCAACGGGTAAAACAGTAAAAATAGATCTAAGATTGGATGTTTTTGATTTGGGAGAAGCTGATGGGTTAAAAAAAGACGAAGTGAAAATGATGGGGGTAGTTCCTGATTCAAAAATTTATAAAGGTGTTGAAAACATCTATCATTACATTTAAACTAAATGATTCTCAAGGGAGGAAAGAATATTGAAAACATTTCCTACAATTGAAACTGAAAGATTGATACTCCGACAATTACGACCAGAGGATTCCGTCGACTTGTATAATTATTTTTCCAAAGATGAAGTGACAGAGTTTTATGATTTAGATAGTTTCACGGAACTGCAGCAAGCAGAAAGTCTTATAAGAATATTCAATGATCGATTTATTACTCAGCAAGGAATAAGGTGGGGAATCACTCTTAAGACTGAAGATAAAGTTATCGGGACATGTGGTTTTCACAATTGGTCTAAGAAACATTTTAAAGCTGAGATTGGGTATGAACTAAGCCCTGAATATTGGGGTATAGGAGTCATGACTGAAGTTCTAAGAGAAGTGATTAACTTTGGATATAAAGAACTTGAGTTAAACCGCATAGAGGCTTTTACATATCCAGATAACATCAAATCTAGAAAACTATTAGAGAAGTCTGGTTTAAGTGAAGAAGGGTACTTAAAAAAATATTATTATGTGAAGCAAAGATTTGTTGACGCGGTAATTTTCTCAATCATAAAGGAAGAAGTGACTAACGATGAAAGATCCAAGAATTGAACAACTCGCTAAAAATCTCATTCAATATTCGGTGAAGCTACAACAAGGAGAAAAGATACTAATTGAAGTAGATGGTTTGGAAATTCCTTTAGCTCAAGAATTGGTGAGACAGGCGTATCGTGTCGATGGGGTTCCATTTCTTTTAATAAACAATCATGAATTATTAAGAGAAATATTAAAAGATTGTACCGAGGAACAATTAAAAGCAATGGCATCATACGACTTAAACAGAGTTAACGATATGCAAGCCTATATACTCATTAGAGCCGGGGAGAATATGAGTGAATTAAGTGGTATTAGTCCTGAGAAGATGGCGTTGTATCGAAAGCATTATTCCCAGCCTATCAATGGCAGACGTTATAATCATACGAAATGGTGCATTCTTCGTTATCCGAATCATGCGATGGCTCAACAGGCGAACATGTCAACTGAGGATTTTGAGAATTTGTACTTTAACGTATGCAATTTGGACTATTCAAAAATGGATAAAGAGATGGATAATCTAGTTGAGCTTATGGATCAAACAGATAAAGTTAGAATTAAGGGTGTAGGAACAGATTTAACCTTCTCGATCAAGGGCATGCCTTCAATTAAAGATGCAGGAATCATGAATCTTCCGGATGGAGAAGTATATACAATGCCGGTTAAAGAATCTGTCAACGGAGTGATTTCGTATAACACACCTTCTTTAAAAGAAGGCTTTACTTACGATAATATTTGTCTTGAAGTCAAGGATGGTAAAATTATTAAAGCTACCGCAAATGACTCATATCGAATTAATAAATTACTGGATACTGATGAAGGTTCAAGGTATTTTGGTGAATTTGGAATAGGTCTTAACCCTTATATTGAAAATGTAATGAAAGATACTTTGTTCGATGAAAAAGTATGGGGAAGTTTCCACCTCACTCCTGGATGTGTTCCTCTTGGTTCACCTGGAAATGAAAATTGGTCCGAACTTCACTGGGATATTGTTAATATCCAAAGGCCGGAATACGGCGGAGGAGAAATATGGTTTGATGATATTTTAATCCGAAAAGACGGGTTGTTTATTCCTGAAAAATTACAGGGATTAAACCCAGAGAACCTAAAGTGAAGATGTCGGCACAGCTTCTTTTTGATAATATCGGAGCTGTGTGGAGAGATTACAGGGAAAATCCACGGATTATCGAGGATTTATTCCCCTAGCAGTAAGGGCACGACACGTCATGACTGGACTGATAATTTTTACTTGAAGAACATGAGCAAGTTCATACCCTCTAGCCAAACTGATGTTTATAAAAGCTTCGGTCAACTTAAGGTAAAAGTAAATAATATAGATAAAGAAAAAAGTTACGGTTTAATACATGGGGACATAAGGGAACTTATAGTTTACATTGGCATGTATCGCAGCTTTGATTTTATTGACACTCCCACCCCTAAAGGGGCAAGTCTGCTGGCGCAGATAGGATTCTTGAGTAGTTAACGCCCTCAATCCATTTCTGTTTTGGACAACTCTCAAGTTTAGGGCGTGTCATCGCCCCTCCTAAGACAGTGCATATAGCATCTTAGGCTCTCACCCTGTTACCAGATGAGACAGGTTGTTTGCTCAAATGTTTTAGCGTCTTGTTCTTGACGACTTCATACATTTTACGTGGCGAAAGAGTTAGTCGCCACAACCCCATATGTATACTATTTTCAAAGAGCGAGCATACGTTCACTATACCCTAACTGGCAGTGTAGGACAATTAAGCTGTCTAATGACAGCCCTTGCCCTAAGCCGATTCATCCCATGCCTAAAGGCTAAGGCTTTTTCGACTAGAATCTGGTAATTTAAATGATTGGACTAGTACATATCTTAATGAGAGTAGAAGAAGATTAGAGAAAGGACTACCGATAGTTAGTAATGTTTTTTAGGTGGTTATATGTAACAGTGTATTCACGCTTTTGGACTTACCCCTCTTGGTTGCTGTATGTATAATAAAGGAAGAATAACAGTCGACAAGCGCCCCAGCCTAAGATAAGAGTTATCTAGGGCTACTGGGGCGCTAATCTTTTTCGAAAATTGCACGAGAAAATATATAAATACATTCGATGATAGTTTAAAAGTTTATATAAGGAGGTCTTTTATGAAAATGATTCATTTAGGCATGATAGGCAGCGGGCATGTTAGTAATCGATATTTTGAGCAGGCGTCCAAATTAGAAGGAGTACGTTTTGCTGCAGTTTGCTCAAAACACTTGGAAAATGCGGAGAAGAAGGCATCAATCTATGGAGTCCCAAGTTGGTACGATGATTATCGGGTCATGATGGATAGTGAGGAGCTTGATGCTCACACCGCATTCCATGCACACGGAGCCGGTGCTTGCTGCCCTAGAGCGAGGGTTGAATGTTCTTAACGAGAAGCCCATGGCTACCAATTTTGAGGATTGTAAGCGGATGGTATCCCTTGCTGAGGAGAAAAATGTCATCTTCATGAGTTTACCGTTTGATCTGAATCCCGCTTTTCTGGCGGCCTCAGAATATGTTGATGAACGATATATCGGAAAAATCACGGGAGCCGAGGCGCAACTTTCCCTTCCGGGACCATGGCGTGACAACTGGTATTATGATAAATCAATATCCCATGGAGGGGCCGTGCTTGATTGCTTGGTATATCCGATTAGCCGACTAATTTGCTTGTTAGGACCGGCTGTAAGCGTTATGGCAGAAGTAAACACCTTAATCCCGAATCGTATTGTCGGTGATGGTAAGAAAGTGTGTAGTGATGTGGATGATAATGTGTCCATAATCCTCCAGTTTGCGGGAGGACAACATGCGGTTATTCGCTCATTATGGGGACTGTCGTTCAAACAGAATAATACAATTATTTATGGACGTAACGGGACTATAGCTTTGAATGATAGTGGTTATCCGCTGGTTATCCATACATTAAGAGAATGTATACCAGATTCAGAACAAGTCAATTGGCGTGGGATCGAGAATTGTTATGTCCCACAGGGTAAGCTTTCTAAGCAAAAAAATGAGAGTGTTATTTCCCATTTTGTTCACTGCCTTAGAACCGGGGAACAGCCGGTACAATCGGCTAAGCAGCAGCTGCACGTATACGAGATTATGTTCGGTGCATATCAATCAGCGGAAGCTGGTCAGCGTTACCCATTAACGACCACCTTTACTCCGTGGACTAAAGTGGATTCCCTCATATTTGATACTCGTAGTCGTTATATATAATAGATTTAAGAAGAGCTCGAACAACAAACGACATGAATGGGGATCTGGTCTGAATGCCAAATGAGATAAATCACAAGATACTGACGATGAGCATGGTTCAAGATGGGGATAGGATACTGCTAATGAACCGTCCGAATCATTTAGGGTTCCCAGGATATATTGCACCAGGCGGAAAAGTCGATTTTCCAGAAAGTATAGTAGATGGAGCAATTCGAGAGGTAAAAGAGGAAACAGGCTTAATTGTAAAAGACATCATATATAAGGGACTAAATTAATTCTGCGAAATTAATTCTGGACTTCGTTACATGGTCTTCAATTATTTGGTAACTTCATTTGAGGGCGATCTTCTTACAAACCCTCCAGAAGGGGAATTGATGTGGGTCAGCAAGGATCAACTCCATGAACTTCCTATGCAGGATTGGTTTCGAGAAAGAATACCATTGTTTTTCAGACCAGGAATATTCGAAGTAAGTACGATATGGGATAAAAATAAGGATATCGAATTGAATAAAACCATTAAGCATTATATCGAGAGCGAAATCAAAGAAAATCGGTGGGACATCGTTAACACTGGAATGTAATATCAGCCAAAAAACCTTAGAAAAGGAAGAGTGTATAGCTATGAAGGTGGTTACTACTCTCGAGCATTATGAATTGCTGATTGACGAGGGAAATGATCCTGTGCAAGATCCTCCATTACTACAAGCTTATATGAACAGATGGGATGGTGACATTTTTTTCGAGGCATTAAAAGCTGAGAACAAGGTCGTATTAGATGTGGGAATTGGAACGGGCAGAATAGCTAAATCGGTTTTGAATGCAGGATGTCAGTTTCTTGTTGGAATTGATATTTCACCAAAGAGCTTAGAAAGAGCTAGGTCTAATCTAAGTATGTTTTCAAACATGAAGCTTGAACTGGCAGATGCACATCAATTTATTCGCCCCAATACCTTTGATGCAGCCTATAGTGTATTGACTTTTTTACACATAGAGGACAAAGAGAAAGCACTAAAAAATATATACAATTCGCTTAAAAATAATGGATCATTTGTGTTGTCGGTTAGTAAAGACGATGAGTGGTTTGAATGTGGTAGTAGGAAATTAAAGCTTTATCCGATCGATGTGGATGAATATGTACGTCTTTTTCAATCAACAGGGTTTCAAATCCAGTCGATTCAGGAAACTGAAAGTAAATATGCGACAATTATTAAAGGTAAGAAGAAGGACCAAATCAATGGGTAGACTGATCTTAAGGAGTGTGATGAACATCAAGGATTTGATAAATAAATTACTACCTGTCGACAGGCTTTCAATGATGTCAGGGGAGGAGATTGTTGAGCATATTGCTCTCCATATTTATAAAGATCATTTTAGTGACAGAAGAGAACATTTCGAACAACTTCCTGAAGTGTTAAGAGATATCATACTTGTTATTGACTTGGATACTGAGTTGAATATGAATGGAATTACTGGTTACTTAGAAAATTCTAGCGGCTGCTATTTCGAGGAAACCATGGAGACCTTAGAAAGAATCCAATTTCGTGAGGATCTAAATATAATGAAGAAAATTAAGACGGTTTTAATGACAAACGGAATTAGCCTGCAAAAATTAAGGGGGAATCGGAGTAGTCTGACTGAATATCAGATATCCAATTTTTTAGAAACACATGGCCGGACCATAAGCGATGTTATGGATTTGATTGAAACTGAAGCCGAACAATTGTATCTCTATCATGAAGAAAATAATATTTTTGAGTATCTGTTCAAGTATGTTGAAGCCAATAAAGATAAATTGATACTCACATCTAAAACCTTAAAGGATGGTAAGTAAACATATTGCCCGCTTAGATGAAAAATCCCCTCCGATCAACAGTCTTTGAACTCATCATAACATGAGATCTTTTTATACTGTCTACCATGAGGGGATAATATCATATAGTCACTTTTTGGACTTTAAAAATCAACCTGCAGCCCAAACATCTAATTCGATTTTTAATTCAGGTAAACCTAATCCCTTAACATAAGCAATCGTCATAGAAGGATGTGTGGTACCGAATACTCTATCCCATATTTCATAGAAATGATCCCAATCAATTTCTTCTGTGGCCCAAATGTTGATTTTAATTACATGATCAGGAGTCAACTTTTGAGAAGAAAGGATTGCAACAATATTGTTCATTGTATTTGTTACTTGTTGATTAAAATCTGTGGGGATATCATTGTTTTGATCGATACCAATTTGACCGGAAAATACATACATTTCAGCATTTCTACTTATTTTTGTTACATGACTATAGTTTCCAACAGGTTTTGCTATATTTTCTGGATTATATCTTTTAACTACATTATTATTTAAGTTCATCATTTGTAAAGTCTCCTTTTAAATAGAAAATACATAACCTATGGAAATGTTATATATTTTTACTGTTTTTTAATACTTCTTAACTTTAGACGGACTTATCCCGTCAGAAATTAATTCTAGAAAAAAACAGCAGTAGAATACCCAATACCGAAAGATAAATATTTAATCGATCTCTTTTTCATCAGATATTCCCTCCTTCATATTTAAAAGTAAAATGACATACAGCAAGATGTTAACATTAACTCAAGAAAAATGATAGTATAACTTCTATTTATCTTGCATAAATCGGATAGTCTTAACTTGTTTAACTACCTGGTCGTTTGGATGTGAGCAAGTCTCTAATGCTAAATTACTTTGTAACTCAATGAAACGATTTGTCCGATCTTCTCCATATGAGTTAATTGAAAAGTACTTAGTATGGTTCCTTTTGGAAACAGTGGGATACCTTCTCCGAGTACTTTCGGAATGACAGCGATGTAAAGTTCATCAAGCAATTTTGCTTCCAAAAAAGCAGATACAAGTTGTCCTCCTCCTACAAGCCAAACGTCTCCATCCGATTCGTGCTTTAACCTTGGAATAAGAGTATCTATAGCCTCATCCGTATACATAATATGCGGGGCAGGGGCTTGCTTCGATCTCGACAGGACGTAGCATGGTTTGTTGGCATAGGGGAAGTCATCACTGAGCTTTAGCACTTCTTCATACGTGAGTCGCCCCATTACGACCGTACCTACCGTATTATAAAATTCACCATATCCATTATCCTGTCCGTCCCCTTCGACATCAAACAGCCAATCGACGGAACCGTCGGGTTTGGCGATATAACCATCCAAACTCATGGCGATGTACAGTACTATTTTATTATTGTTCATTTATCAATCGCTCCCTTCTAAGGATTATGATACATTATAACTACGACAAAAAATGACGTAATTAGGTGAGGGAAATGAATGATCGAAGACTTACGATAATGCGATTATTAGATTCGAGGAAAAAATTCACTGCCCGTGAACTGGCTGAACGATTTAATGTATCGGTACGTACAATTCAACGTGACCTGGATTATTTGCAGCAGATGGGTGTACCTCTTTATACAGAGGTAGGTGCACACGGGGGATATCGTGTTCTGCCGAACAGAATTTTGCCGCCACTTCAACTTACACAGCATGAGGCGTTTGGTTTATTTATGATGATTGAATATTTGGAAAAAGTCCCCGACTTTCCATATGGATCGATTCGTGCCCATTTAGCAGAACATTATTTTTCAAGTTTACCCAGCGATGTACAAGATATGATTATTCGCATGAGACAGCACATTACATTTCATCAATATCATTCGGTACAGCCAGAGTCACTGACAACGAAAATATTAAGTGCATCAGTTGAAAAAAGAGAGATTGAATTTTTGTATTCATCCCGCAGCGGAACGAAGAATGTGAAAGCTTATCCGATTGGCATCTATTATGAGCATGGATATTGGTACATGCCAGCTCTGAAACATGAACGAGTGTTATTGTATCGTGTAGATCGGATGCAGAAGGTAGGTACACTTAATCGATCGGACAATTCTATTCCGACCCTTAAAGAGTGGTTAGACTCAGAGGATAAAAGAGAAAGTGTAGAAGTGGTGTTGCAATTTACCGACTTTGGAGCAAGGCTCGCAGGATCGGAACCTCTATTTAATTCCCTTCAACACAACGAATGGCGAGGCCAAGTTCCTCCAGAAGAGTTTCCATTTATAGCACGAAGATTGCTCTCCTATGGTCCCGAAGCAAAGGTTATCGCCCCAAGACAATTGCAAGAGTTAATAATGGAGATGTTGAAGAGTAGTTTAAGTCAGTATCATCAGTAAGTACTAGAGTGGAGGATTAATAATGATCAACGAAATTGTTCCTTATCAACAAAATTATCATGAAAAATTGGTGGATATTTGGTATCGTGCTGTGGTTCTTACCCACACTTTTTTGTCCGAAAAAGACATTCAATTTTATCATCATATCGTTCAAAATGAAGCATTACATGAAGTGGAAATTTGGGTAGAAGTGAATGGGAATAACGAACCGATTGGGTTTATTGGGCTTAATGGTAGTAAAATAGAGATGTTATTTGTCGACCCTAATTACCACGGACAGGGAATTGGTAGTCGATTACTAAAAAACACTGAAAAATTGAAAGGTAGCCACCTCGAAGTTGACGTCAATGAGCAAAATGAGGGGGCGCGAGCTTTTTATAAACGGTATGGATTTGTGCAAACAGGACGATCAGAATTAGACGGAACAGGTCGGCCATTCCCCTTACTTCATCTAGAACTAAAAAGTTGAGCCAACGGAAAACGATAGAGCAATAAAAGCAGCGGGAGTCTTGGACTTTTTTTCGTCCTAGTCCCTCGCTACTTCTTTCCTTGATACAATTCATAGTTTAACGATTGCCTGGTCCGAGCGGAAATGCAGACGTCAATCTGGCAAAGTCACCGGCTAAGTTTGCCAACGGCTTCCAGCTATCCACTGCTGTTTTATAATTTCCTGCATAGGCGGCGGAGTCCAGCTGCACACGTTCCACGATTCCAAGTACCAGATGATCTCCGCCCACAGGAATAATTCGATCCAGCTTAAGCTCGAAAGCGATAGGCGCTTCAAGCACCGCCGGCACATCGACGCTCTTGCAAGGCTTTGGCGTGACTCCTGCAAGTTCAAACTCATTCTTCTGCGGCCCGACATTGGCGGATGAACGATGCATCGCCTCGCCCAAAGGTTCTGAGACCATATTGATGACATACTCACCGATCTCACGAATATTGGTCAGCGTATCCTTGACTGTACCTTCCCGTTCTCCTACGCCCGGACCAATGGAAATAAGCAGTGTCGGTGGGTTGCGAGAAGCTACGGTAAAAAAACTAAAGGGCGCCAAATTGAGAACGCCATCCTTGCTTTTGGAGGAAACCCATGCAATAGGTCTCGGTACAACCGAACCGATCATCAGCTTGTACATTTCCTGCTCGCTTAAATCGCTTGTAGTAAACTCGTTCGCATCATGCCTTGGCATAATCATCTTCCTTTCTTAGCTGTCCGTCAGCATCCGGAACTCATATAGCACTTCGACTAACTTAAGTATAAACACGTGTCAAATATAAACTAGTACGCACTTTTAGGTGCGTACTTACTTTAAGGAGAGGACTCTGATGATCAAACAGACCCAAACTACGGAAAAACTAAGCAACCTGACTCCGTTTGACTATACTTTAAGCATTATTGGCGGAAAGTGGAAAATGAAAATTATGTATCAATTAACCTGCCAAAAGGTTACGCGTTACGGAGAGCTTAAGAGGCGCATTCCGGAAATCACTCACAAGGTGTTAAGCTCCCAGTTGAAAGAACTGGAAGACAGCGGTATTGTCAAACGGGAAGAGTACCAACAAACACCTCCAAAGGTGGAATATTCATTAACGCCAAGAGGCAGAACTTTGATGCCAATACTGGAGGAGATGTGCAAATGGGGGGTACATAACCAAATGCCTTCGAACTGAGTTGGTACTGCTGGGAACAGTATAACTTAATGAAAACAGGAGTGTAGAGATGATTCAAACCACAGAAAAGCTTCTACAACTGTTCAGGTCTGATCAAAAGATTGATGCTAGCATTCTTACATCCTATTGCCATATTATATCTATGTACGGAGATAAGGAGGATGCAGCGGCATTATTTGAAATCTTCTCAGAACAACCCTCCGATTACAGGCGCACGCTGCTGCTGGATTCTGTTATGAGATGTGGAGACTTGGCACTGGCTGAGAAACTAGATCATTTTTGCTTTGAGAAGGGGCTACTCAGGAAAGGCATGCCCAGCGAAGTTCTACATGTGTTGGGATATATGGGGTATGAAAAACATATTGACTATATGGTAAATTGCATTTGTGCAAACGACTGGTATTTGTCCAAAGATGCCTGTCTAGGTCTTCTGCATCTTCCTTGTGAATTGTATCAGGCAAGGTTGGAGAATGAGTTGGAAAAGGTATACGGGCAGCCGCTTTTTCCTGAATTTCTGCCAGCTCTAAGTTTTAAATTTGCAAATGATCAAATCGTTCCTAGGCTGATTTCGTGGGGGCAACAGGCATCTACGGATTGTAATGCGGGGCTGGTACTGGGTATTTCCATGTTTGGCAGTACACAAAAAGAACAAATTAAATATATATTAATGGAACCTCATTGGGAAATGTACAGTATAGGAACGGGTAGCCATTGGTGGGGTTATATGGCCATGCAAATGGTCGAACTGACATTCAGTGAACTTATTTCGGATCTGAAGGATCGGACACCTATTGGTGAGAACAATGAGGATGGCATTGAGGATGAGCGAATGATAGAACACAAGTTTGATGTATTACACGACCTGCTAGAATTGAAACTGGTTGGTGATCTACACCCAGTAAGGTTTGCCCCACTCAATCAAGAGAGGATAACCGACCTCTACCAAGAGTTGTTTCAATGGAGTAATGAGCATACGGATGACTCGGTGACAGGCAGAATCAGCAGTTACTTGGGATACCGTCATCCGCTGCTTGAGAAGTATATGCAATTACGAATGAAGATGGAAATGGGCATGAGGCAAGAGCTAGAATTGCAGGCCTTTGTAAGCAGCAGCAAATTTAATATCTAATCTAATATAGTATATCATCCACCCATTACCGTCTGCTGCATTGAGTTCTTTAACTCGATCGTTTTTATAGAACAGTAGAAAAATGAATGTTCAAACCTCTTACTGTTTAAGGTAAAATATTATCAAATATTTGCATTGTAAACTTGAGTAACATCCTGAATAGTCGAGAAGGCTAAAAGCAATTTTGGAGCATAGTAACGGGCACTTCAGCTTCGATGGCCTCTTCTTCTTGTGGAATAATACAGGTGTAGTCAAAATAGGAGGCTGGAATGATTCTCTTCATAGTGAACAGTCTGTCCGGAAACGGACAAGGATTAAAGGTGTGGAAACGAATACAACCATTGCTTCAGGAAAAAGGGATCCATTATCGGGTTGAGTTTCCGGATAATCCGGTTCATGCCGTGCAATTGTTGCTGAAAAATGTGAATGAATCGGATCAAGTGAAAGCTGTTGCGGTTGTAGGAGGCGACGGCACGGTACAAAGTATTGTCGGCGAATTGGCAGGAAGCAATATCCCGTTAGGCATAATTCCAGCAGGTTCGGGTAACGATTTTGCCAGGGCTTTAGGGATACCATTAACTCCCGAAAAAGCGCTGAACTATTTACTAACCGGAGCGATCCAAAAAATAGACATAGCACAAAGCGGTAACAAAACTTATACAACCATTGTTGGTATCGGGATTGATGGAAAAATAGCACAAACTGTAAATCGTTCGAGGTATAAAAAATGGTTAAACATGCTCAGATTGGGTCGTTTGGCTTATGTAATAAGCTTGCTTCAGATATTAGCCCGCTATCGTCCTCATACGGTAAATATTAAAGTAGACGAAGTGGAAACGATTTTTTCAGACGTATGGCTCATTGCCGTGGCTAATATCCCGAATTACGGTGGAGGAATGAACATTTGTCCCGAGGCTTCATATACGGATGGGGTATTTGATATTTGTATCGTGCACGGAATTTCCCGTTTTGAAGCGTTACGACTACTTCCTCTGGTGTTTATTGGAAAACATGTTTTTCGTCCTGGGATTTCGATGCTTCAGGGGCAAAAAGTAAAAATTTCATCGAGTTCTCCTATGCTGGCTACTGGAGATGGGGAAATAATCGGTGAAACGCCAATCGATATTTCGATTCGTAAACAAGCAATACATATCATGTGTTAAGAAAATAGCTCGGATTTCCATATACATGCAAACGCCGGATTTTATTTCTGATGCAAGTGTCCTTGATACAGAGGTGACTTAAATGATTATAGAAATCATTGAAAAGGGACATGAAACTAGTAAAATAAACGATTTGGGAGAGAGAAATCTCTCTCTTTTTAATTTCAAGCAGGAATTAACATCAGATAACAACGAAATAAATGTAATACTTGGAGAGAGAAGGTGCAACGAGTTGAGTACAATAAGTAGGCTTATACGTGAAGATGAGTTGGAGGGTCTGTTAACTCTATACAAATTTTTACAACCAGAAGATCCGGATCTAGCTCGAAACCAGGATTTAATAGATCATTGGAACGACATCTTAAATGATCGGAACATGAACATCATTGTAGTTGAACATAATGGAGTCATCGTTGCATCGTGCGCCTTGGCCATTGTTAAAAACTTAACGAGAAATGCAAGACCATATGGATTAATTGAAAATGTCATAACACATGAGGAATATCGAAAGAATGGATTTGGACAAATGGTACTAGATAAAGCTATCGAGATGGCAAAGGGGAAGAACTGTTATAAAATTATGCTTTTGACGGGAAGAGAAGATGAAGAAGTTCATCGATTTTATGAGAGAGCAGGGTTCGTTAAGGGTAAGAAAACGGGATTTGTCATAAACATATAGAGTTTATCGAAACACATTTGGAGGAGTAACCTCATGCCAAAAATGACTGGCCACCAACAGGTCGTTGAATACTTGAAAAATCTTGAACATCCATTCAAGGAGGAAATAGTGGAGGTCCGAAAGATTATTTTAAGTGTTAATGATCAAATTACTGAACATATTAAATGGAATGCGCCAAGTTTCTGCTTTAATGGTGAAGACCGAGTGACCTTGAATTTACAAGGGAAAGGTTTTTTTCGCTTAGTTTTTCACTGTGGTGCTAAGAAAAAAGATCACGACGAGAGTGGACCTCTGTTCGAAGATAACACATGTTTATTAGAATGGGTCTCTGGTGATAGGGCAATTGTAAAAATATTAAATATGAGTGATTTGGTGGAGAAGAAAGACAAACTCAAAGAAGTTGTTGCTAGGTGGCTCGAAATGACGAGCTCATATTAGTGATAATTCTCCTGAGGAAACAGCAAGAAGAGAGGTTCGAGAAGAAACGGGATATGAATGTATAATCATTGCTCCGATACCGGGAGAGTTTGAATCGGACACATGTATCACCAAGTATTTTTTAATGAAGCCAGCGCCTAGAGTAACCGGTTATGATGAGGAGACTCAGGAAATAAGATGGTTCCATACGGAGGAAGCATTTGAAATAATTAATTTAACCAAAACAATCAAGAGTAGATGCAGAGATAGGGATGCTTTGATTAGTGCAATACAAATTCGAAAAAAGGTGCTGACGACGTGAAAATTCAAATTACAAGAATTAAAAAAGAACAACAAGAACTATTTTTAAATATGTACAATTTATATTTGTATGATTTATCTGAATTTACTGGTGAAGATCCGAAAGATGATGGGAAGTTTGATCCAACGAATACATATTTATATCTAGAACGGAATGAATTACATCCATTTTTCATCAATTATGATGGCAAAAACATTGGATTTATTCTAGTTTGTTCTCCTCCATTTGTATCAGAAGGGCTGGATTATACGATCCAGGAGCTATTCTTATTAAAGAAATATCGAGGGTTGAATTTAGCAGCAGAAGCCGTAAGTTTGGTTCTGGATCAATTCTCAGGAACAATTAAAATAGATCAATTGGAACGGAATAAGGCCGCGGTTGCATTTTGGAAGAAATATTATAAAAACGAAAATATAGAGTTTGTTGAGCAAGAAGAGTTGATTGAGATTGATGGACTAACAGGGAAGCATAAAACGATTTCGCAGGTGTTTGTTGTGCAAAAGAACGTTTAGTTATCTGTATTTCCTTCTTGATCAGAATAGGAGTAGGTAATCTTAAAGAATCTATTGCATGGTATCAACACAGTGGTATTAAATATCGTATTGCTGACATCTTTTCGCTCTATAATTATTGTATGTATAATTTATGGAAGTCAACTCAGACCAACACGACCCGGTCAAAGATAGGAGCTATCTAAGACCGGGTTGTGTCGTAAAAACCTGTGCAAGAAGAGGAGTGAACAACTCAAAGAGGCTGGTGATCAATGATGGAATTAGTCTTTATTCGTCATGGACAAGGTGAACATAATTTGAATGTTCCTGATCGATTAAATATTGAGCATCCATCTTTAACGGCTAAGGGTGAAATCCAGGTAAGGCAGTTAAAGGCTAAGTTTAACTTCAATTATGAGGATCTTTTTATTATTAGTCCCACGATAAGAACAATTGAAACTGCAAACATTCTAACAGAAAATCTTGATCAACCCATAAAATATATCAGTCCATTAGTAGGACCAAGAATGTTTCCACAGAATCCGAAATGGAGCAGATTGAAATGCGATGAACACTTACCAATAGAAAGAATTGAAAAGGAATACCATGAATTCGTTGTGATTGATGCAGCAAACCAAGAAGTATGGATTGATGGAATTAACGACAAAGAGGAAAAATTATTTAAAAAACTTGGAGATGGATTCATTACGTGGATAAAAGCTCAAGGTAATAGCCGAGTCTTTATAATCGCCCACGACGGAACTATAAATAGCTATAGGCAATTGTTGGGGGAAAAAGGATTAACGAGGACTGATTTTTTAGGAGCAGCAGGATATTATCAGGTCAATTTATAATAGGCTTTTTGCTGGAGGTAACGCTAGGATATGGATAAATTTATCTATCAAAAAGTGACTGATTTCAAGCCCGAAGATCTTGCCGAATTATTAGCTCAAAGTACTGCTGAAGGTTTTCGACATATCAATCGATTGATAAATGATTACATTACAGGAATTAATAGATTTCATAACGAAGATGAAGCATTGTTTGAATGTCGCTTACATAACAGGGTCATAGGAATATGTGGATTGAATAGAGATCCGTATTCTGAAGAAGTAATCGGAAGGGTTAGAAGACTTTATGTTCTGAAGGAATTTAGGAGATATGGTATTGGGAGAAGGCTTACAGAAGAAGTAATAAACACCGCAAAAAGTCATTATAGAAAGCTTGTATTAAGAACGGATAATCCTAATGCGAGTGAATTTTATAAGGCCCTCGGATTTAAGGAAGTTATGGACGATGAGAAAGTCACTCATTATCTAGAACTGATAATATAAATTACTCGAGAGAAGGTGCACATATGAATCAAGGATTTTCGCACTGCTTACAAATATTCCCGACACCGAATCTTAATAAGACAGCTCAATTTTATGAAGGGATTGGATTTAGGGCTGACTATTACCTTGAATCGGCTGAGCCTCATGTTTGTCTTTATAGGGATTCCATAGAGATCGTGGTAACCAAATCCAAGAATAATGAAATTATTCCGAATCGCATAAGCCATGGTTATGGTTACGACGCATACTTTGTTGCTTATGAGCAGAAGGCGTTAGAGCAAGAATTAATGGATTTAGGAATTAAGATAGTACGACCATTATCAACAACGGATTATAACAATCGTGAATTTGTATTCGAGGATATTGACGGGCGATGGATCGCAGTTGGGAACAAACTTTAAAGGATGTACCACATGGTTAAAGAACTTAATCTGGCAGTACGCCTTCTTTTAGAATTAGTTTTATTATTTTCACGTAGGATAGATCGGAGGGGGCGAAGTGAATCAACAATTTGTTGAAAACATAAGCGATATTATTTTTATTGAAAGGCAACAACTTTTTACCAGAGCAGATGCGGTTATTTATCATCCAGGCCACTTTCCTGAGTTAAATGAGCAGATATCTAATCTGTTTCATAAAGAAGGGTTTAATCATCTTTTTATCCCAAATGTATACAATAGTTTCTTACAGGCCAACGAATATGAATACCACACTCCTCTATTAGTTGAGCTTGATATACCAGCCGATATCATTCATCCCATAGCAGGAGAGTTTAATGATGGATGTGATGTTGTTATTGGTGCGGTTCAGCAACTAGACAAAGACATGAGGAATATTTTGTTGGCAGGCAAGGCGTTTTTCTGTAGACGATTCTTAATCTTGGCAACTCTTCACGCTGATTCTAATAGAATATTCGATGTATTACCGCTGTTGGATCATAGAGGAATTGACAAGGAAAACTGGTATAGAACAGATAAAGGGAAAGCAAGAGTTTTTAATGAAATGAAAGTGATCAATAGCATATTGAATGGATAGATATTGAGTAGTTATTGAGAAACACTAGGGAGGTTTGTTTACACAATGTACAAGGTTGTATTTTTTGATGTTGATGGGACCCTATTTAGTGAGATTGATAGAAGTATGCCCCTAAGCACGCTAGAAGCT
Source organism: Paenibacillus uliginis N3/975 (assembly GCF_900177425.1). Taxonomy (NCBI): domain Bacteria; kingdom Bacillati; phylum Bacillota; class Bacilli; order Caryophanales; family Paenibacillaceae; genus Paenibacillus; species Paenibacillus uliginis. The sequence continues at coordinate 1,788,001 of NZ_LT840184.1, forward strand.
ATTAATAAACTGATTGATAAAGGAATCAAAGTGGTAGTTGCGACAGGCAGATCTTACAATCTCTGCGAAGAGCTTATAGCGATAGGGATTGATACTATTATTTCCGCTAACGGCGCGCTAGTAAAATGTAATGATGAAACGATTTATAAATCAGTGCTGACGACAGAAACGGTTAGGGAAATCACGGACTTTGCTACCCTAAATGGTCACGGCATTTCCTATTTTACGGAGCGGTATTCCATGAACGGTATAGGTTCTGATAATGAGCGAATTATGAGTGCCTTAAAAGAAACTTTGAGTCTTACAGAGTATCCTGAAAAAATGAGTTCTCTAACAGAACAGGTATACGGGATGTGTTTATATGCAGACGATAGTGAGGCTCAAAAATTCATAGACAAATTCCCTGCACTCAAGTTTAAGCGATGGCATGGCTACGTGATGAGCATATTTGAAGAAACAGAGGCTTCCAAATCGAATGCCATTAAGCAAGTACTAGAGCACTTCAACATCTCCAGGTCAGAAGCTATCGCTTTTGGTGACGGCGGAAACGACAGCGAAATGTTGGAATATGTAGGACTGGGGATTGCCATGGGAAACGCTGAGGAAGAGCTCAAACAAAAGGCTGATTTTGTTACCAAAAAGGCAAGTGAAGACGGAATCTCTTACGCTTTGAAAAAGTTTGGTGTGATATAAATCAAGTTGAGTAAGAGAACCGGGCCACATCACTACAGTTCGGATGAGGACCACTATAAGATTTTTGATGCGTTTTTCTATTGGGAAGATTAGATATTTGTTATTTATTATTGATCTAAGGAGTCGTTTTTTTTGAAAATACGGATTGTTGGTCCTTGTGGGAGCGGGAAATCTAGTTTAGCTCGTGAGTTATCTAAGGAATTTAATATCCCATACTATGAGATAGATAATATGATCTGGGATAGAAGTGAGGAAGATCTTAGATATCCTGAAGAAGTACGCAATGCAACATTTTTCAAAATAATTCAGTCTGAGTCATGGATCGTGGAAGGTGCGCAATCCAAATGGACAGGAGAAAGCTTCGGATGTGCGGACATCATCTTCATTCTTGTTCCTAACGTCTGGGTGAGAGATCATAGAATAATAAAGAGATTTATTAGATCACGAACAGGGATTGAATCATGGAATTATAAACAGACTTTCAGCAATCTAATAAAAATGATGGTTGAGTGGAATCATCGATATGACTTAGGAGAGGTATCAGAATTGACTCAAACCTATTCAAATAAGAGATTTTATATTAAGAACAAAAAGGATGCCATTAAACATATACAGGACTATATAGGTGCAGAACGTAAAGACAATGACATCGCATAGAAATACTTGTCCTTCAATACTTTTTAATAGGTCCGTGTTCCATACCGTCCAGATGGCTGGACAATTCAGCAAATCGTACATCATTTAGCCGATAATGACATGAATGCTTACTTACGTTTCAAAAGAGCATTAACTGAAGATGAACCTCTATCTGATTCTTATCGTGAAGATTTGTGGGCAGAATTGAACGATTACAGAGAAGTCCCCATCGAAACCTCAATTTCACTTCTTGAAATACTCCACAGTCGGTTTCTCATCTTACTCAACGGATTAAACCCAGAAGATTATAATCGAAATTTTAGAACTCAAGTACTTGGTAAAATCACTTTAGATACAGCTCTCCAGAGGTTTGTGTGGCACAACCAACATCATATGTCCCAAATCAATACATTTATTGACAGTAGGGGGTGGTAAGAACTTCATTATTAAAATAATGATCCTAAAGTTGTAATTTACCAGAAAGACTCTTGCAGGTCTCTTTTTATAGAAGGATAAGAATCAATCCTTTATATAGATTGAATTAAAGAGATAGATGTACTTCAACGGAGAAGGCGGAATTATTCTGGAGAAGCGCAGCGGTCGCCCGAAAGCTTTCCACAGGAAAGTTCGCATCGGAAGTATAAACTGTCACCGGATTTCAACAATTATACAAATCATATAATCCGCATTCGCAGTGGTGCTAAGGCTAAGAATAATAAGTGTAGAAAGGGTGAATCAAATGTTGGAATTTATTACGGAGGTGCCAAAAAATAAGCAGATAGGTGGAGTTCATTGCGTCCCGATCCTTGAGAATGGAGATTTGGTGATGGTATGGGATAAATATGAACAAGTATTAACGACAATTGGGGGTCGATTACAAGAGAATGAATCATTATTTGATGGTTTGAATCGAGAAGTTATGGAGGAAGCAGGGATAGAACTATCCGATGAAAGAACTCTTTTTGCAAGTTGGTATTGGAAAGAATTTGACGCTTATAGGCTATATTATTTAGCAAAAGTTAAGAATTTTGTTGAGCTGCCAAAAGGTTATGAAACGACCGGTTATGTCATCATGAATTTTGAAACAGCTATAGATATGATTAAGAAAATCGAAGGTAGAGAAGAACGGATTGAAGTCATTAGAAGAGCAGGGATTTTATCAGGCCAACTCGAATCATGAATAAACCACAGCTTGTGCTTGATATAGCAGGAGTAATAGTAACTAATCTGTCTCCTTCCTATTGGGAAGAGATTGCTCAGATTGCCGACATTTCGTATAACACAATAAAAGAATTATTTAAGCAAGAAGCTCGAGATGCATTATGGACTGGTAGAATGAGCGAGCAGCAATTTTGAGAATGGCTTACCTTGCATTGTCCGACAATTGAAACACAATATGCAAGGCAATTAGTGGATAAACATTTGAAGGTTTTGCCTGCTATAAAACATCTCGAACATTGGAGTCAGATCGCAGATATTCATCTGCTGAGCAACCACCGTCAAGAATGGGTAGTCGATCTTTTAAATCCGGTAGAACCATACATACAAACGATAACGATCTCTAGTGAGGTCGGTTTTTGTAAACCCGATATCTCGATCTATAACCTCGTTAATTCCCGGATCAATAGTGGGCTAGTCATTTATGTGGATGATCAAGAGAAAAACTTGGATACAGCCAGACATCTGGGGTGGATCACTATGATCGCAGATCAGGAAGGCAAGTGGACAGACGGGATAACCAATATATTAGAGAAACACAAAGAACTAAAGTAATAGAAGTACTTCAACGGAGAAAGCGGAATTATTCTGGAGAAGCGCAGCGTTCGCCTTTGTCCCTGGATTTCAACAATTTTATAAATACATAAAAGAAATCTGGGGGCAACAGTGATCGGAAGAATAATCCGCGTTCGTAGTGATGCTCAGGCTAAGAATTTAAAGGAAAAGGAGTAGTAAAAATGAATAATATTTTTCAACGAATTGATTGTAATTTCATACCCGTTTCGAATTTACAAGAATCAATAACATGGTATGTTGAAGTGTTTGGATGTACATTTTCTTGGGAAGAGGACACCGGGTATGCTGCTCTGCATGTATCCATACCATCTGAAGGAATCAACAAAGCACATGCAATGATCACCCTGACGGAAGCTGAAGATTTTAACCCTCTTTGTTTTTATAAAAATGGTGAGGTACATCCTTATATGAATTTCTACACTAAGGATATCGAAAGAGCTCATCAAGTGCTAACCGATAAGGGACTAAAGGTAGAACCCATTGTGGACGAGGGGAATCTTAAATTTTTCAACTTTTTTGAACTCAACGGACATTATATGGGTGTCTGTAGTTTTTGATTAAAAAAAATGCCCATTTGTTACATCCAGAATGGAATGATATAGATTTAACGAATTTTGATGCATTAGGGATCATTCAAGGCGTCGTTTTACCACATAGCAATCGTTATACAAATCAAGAAGAACGGTTATCGGAGTTTGAATTGCATGAAGAAGGCGAATTATTAAGAATCGCTGATGGTGAATTTTTGATATTATAGATTGAAATTTTGAAAGGAGTGATGTGATATGAGTAAGTCATCCATCCTGTTATTAAATGTTAAAAAGTTGAGAGTATTTCAGTGTCAGTTGCATAGTAAATCAGAGTAGAGGAATTTGCTAACAGATTTCTCTATTCAATAGGAGGAGTCTATTTGATTAGTTTAAGAAAAATTGATCGATCAAATTGGGAAGAATGCATTCATCTCCGTGTAAGAGAAGAGCAAGAACGATTTATGGCTTCAAATCTCTATTCCATCGCTGAGGTTCAATTTCTTCCTGGATTTATGACGAGAGCGATTATTCTGGATGATAAGGTAATTGGTTTCCTCATGTACGGTATCGACCCTGATGATCAGAATTATTGGATTTATCGATTTATGATTGATGATCAGTTTCAGGGAAAGGGCTATGGGAGAGCGGCAATGAACCTGTTAATACAACAAATAGAAGCGGCCGATAATCGAACAGAGGTAATCATGATCGGCTATAATTCTGACAATGAAGGTGCAAGAAGATTGTATAAGAGTGTAGGATTTGAAGAGATTGGCTTGGCTCCTTGGGGAGAGGAATTAGCAAGATACACCTATAAGTAGAAGGGGTCGAGGATGGTAATAGCTCTTCAGAGCAGCCCTTCGCACAATTAAGCCTGGAAATAGACCGTTACTACCAAGGGTGGTCTATTTCCAGGTCATCACTCTTACTAGGAGGGTAAGTTATGCTTAATGATGCTGAGTTGTTATGGAAGCGTATTATTGAAAAAGGAATAGGCATAAATGAAAATTTTGCAGAAGCATTAAATCTGCAGCCAGGTGCGAAGGATGAAGAATTCCAGCTGCTTGAGAACACGCTGGGTGTCATACTTCCTGAGCAAATGAAGGCTTTTTACAAAATACATAACGGCCAGGAATGGAATTTGGGGGTTGAATCTTTCGTGCGAAATCTGACACTCTCTCCTATTTCTCAAATTATTGATAACTGGCAGTTTCTGCAGGATGAATTTGATCCTGAGGATATGGAAGCAGATATAGAAAGCGGAATTAAGCCTTTTCTGTGGAATGCCAAATGGATTCCGATTGCAGAAAACGGTGGTGGCGATTATCTATGTCTTGACACAGATCCATCCGAAGCGGGGGTAACAGGTCAAGTATTATATTATTGGCACGACTGGGGAAAGCGATCTGTTGAAGCGAACAATCTTTTTGAATTTATCGGAGTTTGTATGAATGAAGATTTGCTCGAATGAAGATTTTGTCTTAAAGAGAGGGAGCTATGAAGAAAAAGTATGCTTTAACCTTTTTTATTCTATTACTCGTTTTAGTTGGTTGTAAGGCAGATAAAGATATTTCCTTCGATGATCGTAACATTAAGTTCAAATTAATTCATTCCAGCTCGGATAAGGAATCAAAATCATATGACATTGAAATAACCAACGCAGGTGAGATTGAAATTAGCTATTTACAGTTCTATTTGCACTTTGATTCATAAGAAATTTGGGGACAACAGCGATCGTAAGAACGATCCATCCACGTAGCGGCTTCATTGCTTAATGCAAGCACTGATTTTGGATTTGAGCCGCCTGATTGGAGAAGGCAAGGGGTGGCGAGGGCAACCATTATTGAAACCATGAAATTCCTAAGAGATGAGAAACAAAAAAGCGAAACATCTCTAGGTGTAGTGGGAAGCAATCAAGCAGCAATCCGATTATATAAATCACTGGGATATGAGTTAATCGATATACACTTGCTAATGGTTAAGGATATAGTATGAGGACCAATGAATAAATGAGGTCTAACTTTGCGGGAGGATCGACTATGTCTGCAGAACAAGATCATAAGAAGAGAGTGCTGGAAGTAGTTACCGTGAAACAGCGGGAGGGGGACATATGATTGAAATTGATTGTCTGGGTGAAATCTGTCCCGTCCCTGTTATGATGTTAAAAAAACATCGAGATGCGATCCAGAGCGGTGAAAAGGTCATGTTAGTCACAGATCATAGCTGTGCGAAAACAGCGATTGCTGATTATTGTCGTAGCTCCCATATGAAATGTTCCATTGATGAAGTGATCAACGGAGTATGGGAGATCATCATCGAAGTGTGATTGCGATTCAACACAATGTATCAATCAGTGTTTTTTCTATATATCGGAGTAGTTGCTTCGTGTCGTTATCACAACGTTGAGTCTGCTTTTTTATCATATAAACCTCATTGTATATTTGAAATTGATCAATATTTATAATCTTGAGCTGTTTACTATACAGCTCTTTTTTTATGGACATGTAGGGAAGAAAAGCGGCACCATGTCCTTTGACGGCTGCGAGTTTAACTGCTTCAATGGAGTCCAGATTATAAAGTATATTTAAGTTTAATTCCTGTTCAAGAGTACTATTTATGGCCTTATGAACACAGCAGAGCTGAGCCGACCAGATCAGCGGATAACGGGGAAGTTCGTTTAAATTAATCTCATCAGGACAAAGGGTTGAACCGCTTGTTACAAGCATGACCTTATCCGCGAACACCTTATAGGAACTCAATTCCGGATTGGATGAAGGTCCAGAAATAAACCCGATATCACCCTCTTCCAGCAGAATGCGCTCTTCGATCATGGAAGAGGAGCCTTCATTCAGAGAGATATGACATTGCGGAAATTGTTTCTTTACTTCATACAAAGTGCAGGGAAGGGCATAATTGCATACTTCCGGAATGGCGTAGATAGACAAACAATGTTGGCTCGGTTTCAAATGATTGATCTCCGTAATCATATCATCATACAATTTGCAGATTTGGGCTGCGTATTTCTCGGCAATGATCCCCGCATCTGTAAGGTTAGCCCCTTTATTGCTCCTGTGAAGAAGCTCCGTTCCGAGTGTGTTCTCCCAAGACTTCAATTGCTGGCTAAGTGCGGATTGGGTAAGGTGAGATTTCTGGGCAGCTTTTGATATGCTCTTTAGCGTAGCAATATCCAGAAATATTTTTAGCGATTCCAAATTCATAAATCATTCCTCCTGACGCTCCAAATTGAACATTGTAAGGTGCCATTAGAAAAACTTATACAGTATAAATAAAGCATATAACTACGTCCCTAATAAGTATGTTACTATTTTCACATAGTCAAGTGAATACAAATGTTGGGGGTGTAACCATGGGACAAATCGATCGTCCCGAAACGAAATCAACCCGAACCAGAGCACCGAGAAAACCTAAGAAAAGTCAATTGCCAATTGCTTTGTTGGTAACGGTCCTCGTCATTGTATTAGCTTTCTTCTTAAACCAGTACAACGACAAAATGGGTATCTACTTGCTCTTCGGTATTTCGTTTGGAGTTATTTTACAAAGATCCCGTTTCTGCTTCACCGCTTCAATGAGGGACCCATGTATTACAGGCAGTACTTCCGTTACAAGAGCTGTATTAATCGCATTTTCTCTTGCTACTATTGGATTTACAGCGATTAAATACTCAGCGTTTATGGATGGAAATCCGATTCCGGGCATGGGGAATGTCGGTCAGATCAGCTTTGCCTTGGTTATTGGGGCTGTATTGTTTGGTATAGGTATGGTTATTGCCGGGGGCTGTGCATCAGGAACCTTGATGCGTGTAGGGGAAGGGTTTACGATGCAGATGCTGTCACTTCTGTTTTTTGTCATCGGCTCACTTTGGGGAGCGCATGATATGGGCTGGTGGCGGGCACACGTCATTAAGGACTCGCCAGCTGTATTTTTGCCCGATGTGTTTGGATGGCTTGGTGCGTTAATTGTCCAGTTTCTAATTATTCTTCTGTTATATATCGCGGCAGTAAAATGGCAGGAGAAAAAGATGGGCAGCGCCGAATAAGTTTAGTCTTTTAAGTGAATATATTCACAATTGAAACAAACTAAAAAATAATGATAAAGGTGGTTATCAAGATGGCTGAATTTACACTTGATTGTATGGGAGAAGCTTGTCCGGTTCCGTTGATGAGAACAGAGAAGAAAATGGCTGAACTAAATGTAGGCGACGTTCTCATTGTATCCATAGACCATAGCTGTGCGATGAAGAATGTTCCAGAGTGGGCAAGAAAACAAGGACATAATGTTGAGATCGAAGAGATTGATGATGGCGAATGGGAAGTTGTTATTGAGAAGGCGAAATAGAATTCCGGGGAGAAAGGACGGTGAGTGAGGCGGTGAATGAATTCTGGTTAAAAATATCCTCTAACCGCTTTTACAAAAAGCTGCTGAAAGAGCCGTTAACTTATGTTACGGGAGCTGTACTTCTCGCTGTGTTTGCTACTGCTCATCTGGCCGTTTTCTCTAAAGGATGGGGAGTTACGGGTACATTTGCGGATTGGGGAGCATGGTTATATCAGCTTGTTGGCGGAAATGTTGATAACTGGTCTTACTTTAGCTCGGAAAAATCCCAAGAAACGCTATCCTCCGGGTTTCTGAACGATGGCGGATCAATTCGAAATCTGGGTATTATCGTGGGAGCATTACTAGCAACACTGTTTGCATCCGAGTTTAAGTTGAAAAAGATTAAGTCAAAAAAACAGGTTGCGGCTGCTGTTCTTGGTGGCTTGCTCATGGGATACGGCGCCAGATTGGCTAATGGATGTAATATTGGTGCACTGTTTACAGCGATTGCCTCTTTATCTCTTTCAGGGTGGATCTTTGGACTGTTCCTGTTTGTAGGTGCGTATATAGGCAGCAAATTATTAGCGAAGTTTTTTATGTGAAACCAAGAGTGAACCAAGATTTAGGGCTGACGCAAGTCAGCCTGTTTTCAAAATATAAGAAAGTATAAATTTCATATTGCATACTTGGCTTATATTTCTCGAAGAAACGCCGCCGACCTTTAAAAAGGACGACGAAGTCGTTTCTTCTTGTGATATCAAAGTCTGTACAAGAGGGGCGAAGGAAATGAATAAGAAAACGGAGCAATACGATGTTGTCATCATCGGCGGAGGAGCAGCAGGTTTGACTGCTGGTATTTACTGTGGACGTGCAAGACTGAGAACACTTTTATTGGAAAAATCTCTGGTAGGCGGACTCGCAACGTATACCAATGAAATAGAAAATTATCCTGGCTTTCCGGAAGGAACGACAGGTACGGAGCTCATGGGACTGTTTCATAAGCAGGCCAAAAAATTCGGCGTGGACTTTAAAATGACCGATGTCAAAGCGGTAAGTGTAACTGAGGATAAAAAAATAGTCGAAACCTTCCGGACGAATTATGAGTGCAAGGCGATCATCATTGCCTCGGGCGGTAAACCAAGGGTTACCGGTGCAACGAATGAGGATCAATTTTTATATGATAAAGGGATTTCTTTCTGTGCAACATGTGATGCGGCAGCCAATACAGGTAAAACCGTGATGGTTATTGGAAGCGGGGATGCGGCGATTGAAGAAGGGATGTTCCTGACCAAGTTCGCAGATAAAGTGATTGTGTCTGTCATGCATGATCATGGCAAAATGGATTGTAATGAAATCGCAAAAACCGAGGCGCTGGAAAATCCTAAAATGGAATTCATCTGGAATACGGTGGTGGATTCTTTTGAAGGGGAAGGTCATCTGGATAGTGTTGTACTTAAAAACTTAAAAACCAATGAACGGCAACCCGTCAAGGTTGATTCCTGCTTCTTGTTTATCGGATACACACCGAATACGGAAATACTAACCGGCGTCGTGGATATGAACCGGAACGGATATGTTCTTGTTAATGAAAAAATGGAAACGAACATACCTGGTGTTTTTGCGGCAGGAGATGTATGTGATAAGTTTCTTAAGCAAGTTGCTACTGCGGTTGGTGATGGTGCAATTGCAGGATATGGTGCAGAAAAGTATATTTCTGAATGTGAAATTTATGAGAACCAGATTCAGAATCATGGTCATCCTTCGGTTGTGTATTTGTGGAACGCTACGGATGCCGCATGTCGTGAATTGTTGCCCGTTATCGAAAAATTTGAGCAATCCCATTCGTCAGAAGTACGGGTTACGAAAGTGGATGTATATAAATCGCCCGGACTTGCTGCCAAGTTAAGCGTAGATTCTGTACCATCCATCGTCTATCTAGCTGACGGGAAAATTCAATCTGTAATCTCCGAAAATATAAATGAGGACGCTTTAAATCGACTTTTATCATAAATCTTATGTTTGGGTAGCGAAGCCTTTCCGGAATCGGAAGGGCTTTTTTGTTGTATAGTTTCTAGTCTTACATCTAGTGATTATCAGATATATAATCATGGAAGAATGAAAGAGGAGTAAGGGAGTGAGAGGTATGGCGATCTATATCGCGTTATTACGAGGGATTAACGTAGGCGGTAAGAATATGATCAAGATGGCTGAATTGAAAAAAATGTGTGAAGCTTTGGGTCTGAATCGAGTTCAGACGTATATTCAAAGCGGAAATGTTCTTTTCGAATCAACAGAAGAGGAGAGCACACTGCGGAAGATTATAGAGAATGAGATAGAAGCCGTGTTTGGATTTTCAGTCAACGTTATTATAAGAACTTCTGAGGAATTGAAAAAGATTGTCGCGGATAACCCTTTTTCAGAAGAAGAAGTTGCCGCAGCGGAAGCTTCGTCAGTGGGAGAGTGCTTATACGTCTCATTGCTGCAGGAAGAACCATCATCGGAAGGGATAGAAAAGCTAAGGGTTTATCAAAGCGATAACGAAGAGTTCCGGATAAATGGGCGAGAGGTATTTCTGTTATTTGGCCATAGCGTACGCAATTCCAAACTTGCAAACAATCTTCATAAGTTAAATGTCCCGGCGACGGTTCGCAACTGGAAAACAATTAACAAGCTCGTCACGCTAGCAAGTGCCATGGAGGAATCTCGGTGAAATGAAAATCCCCTTTTCGGTTAACAACCTCAAGGACATCTGAGCAGATGTGTCCTTGAAGTTGTCAGCCTCGAGGGGATTGTTAGTATCATTTATGGATGATGGAGTGTATTACACTTCGTTCCAAATGCGGTTTACATTGTCGAAAGCAATCTTGGTACCTTTAGTGCACTCTTCCATACCTTCATATTCAATCGACATGTAGCCGTCGTATCCAGACTGCTTCACGATGCGCAATATTTCATACATATCGAGGTCACCCTGTCCTGCAATAGCCCCACGAAGGTAGTTACCGCTTGTGCTGGTGAACCAGCCTTCCCCTGGGTTACGGTACGATGGACGGATATAGAAATCCTTAATGTGAACCATCGAAGCGTATTTCAAGTTGTTTTTCACGGCGGATACCGGATTTTCGTCTACACATACGAAGTTGCCGACATCCAGTGTCGTCTTGAAGTTAGGCCGATCTACCGCATGAATCAGAGATTGTACACGGTCGCTGGCTTGAACATAGTATCCATGATTTTCTACGCTGGTTGTAATGTCATACTGCTTCGCGTGATCGGCAATTCGGCGGCAAGCGTGTGCGATCCTTTCCAAATCCTTGTTAAAGTTAGCAATGGATGTATCCGGGCGGGAAGCTACATCATGACGCATCAGCTTAGCGCCAAGGCGGTTAACACGATCTACTTCGCTTATAACACGGGCAATTTCCGCTTCATACTGCTCTTCCGTTTCTGTGATGAAGTTAGCCCCAATTGCGTAATTGGAAATATCAATGCCTACAGATTTGGCCTTCTCTACGATTTGCTCTTCGAGTTCGGGATTCACATCAAAGTCGAAACCGAGTTTTGGCACAATTTCAATATGCTGGGCACCAATCTCGGCTGTCCACTCAATCACTTCCGCGATGCTCATTTTTTCCGCATGCATGGCTTGAAATAAACTATAAGAACTAATTCCTAACTTCATGCTGATTGCTCCCTTCAGATGTTAGTTTCATTTAGCCTCGATAAGATTTGATGAAATCAACGGCTTTACGGATATCTTGTTCCGGATTGCTGCCGACTTCTCTTTCGATGGTTAAGTAGCCGCCATACCCGATTTCTTGAAGTGCTGCAAAATAGGCTGGAAAATCCACTTTTCCCTCACCCAGCGGTACTTCTTCAAATGCGGCACCGGAGGCTGCCATCTCGGCAATCTTCTCGTGATCCATCGCTCCGTATCCGAGAAAACCGTATACGTCTCTAGGATCAACCGGGCGAATACGCTTTCCGTCCTTGACATGGGTGTGAACCAGATAATCTTTCAACAGCTTAACGCCTTCTACAGGATCATCGCCTGTAACCATAACCATGTTGGCAGGGTCAAAGTTGACTGAGACGCCGTTCGTGCTCAGCGTATCCAGGAAACTTTTCAAATGTGCAGCCGGTTCTGGTCCAGTCTCAATGGCGAAGTAGGCATTCATGCTCTTTGCATATATACCAAGTTCGTCACAAGCCCGCTGCATGGCGTCATAAATACGGCCGCTTCTATCGTCAGGAACGATACCGATATGAGTGGTCACGACGGAACTGCCAAGTTCTACAGCCAGATCAAGGATGCGCTTGGATTTTTCTATTTTCTCAGGGTTAGCTTCAGCATCCTGGAAGCCATGTCCAGCCAAGTCACCGCAAAGAGCAGAAATCTCTAGTCCTAGTCCGTCAATGTAGCTGAGAAGTTCTTTGCGTTTGGTTGGCGAAAGGGTTGCAGGATCCATCTCGCCGGATACGGCGTAGATTTGAACGCCATCGGCTCCAACTTCTTTTGCTTTTTTTAGGCCTTCCATAACGCCTACTCCGAAGCTATCTACAATAACACCAATTTTGTTATTCAAATTCATAACGGCTTTAGCCTCCTAAGTATAAGAGATAGTGTGAATTACTTCGTGATCAAAAGTCGACTAGAAGTGGATTTCGATTCCTTCTGCGGCGGACTTATACACAGCGTTCAGGATTTTTATCATTTCCACTCCGTCTTCTACAGGGCAGTTGGTTTCGATGATTCCGAGACAGCTATCGACAAAGTGATTGATCTCATTATTGAAGGCTCCTTGGAAATCAAAGCCCGGTGATGTGATCTGAGGATCAATATTAATGATCGTGTTATGACGTTCTGTAACGATAGACAGCTCCGGCTCAATTTCAGCGCCACCTTTGTCACCATAAATGTTAATTTGACTGGATTCTTTTTTGGCATGAAGAGAGAAGCTTACATCAACCATAATGGATGCTCCATTCTCAAAACGAATGAGTGCATTCGCCATATCTTCAACCGTATTGAAAGATGCGTCATAATCTGCAGCTTGATAGAAGTCAAAATGTTCAATATTAGAGCGGTTTCCAAGCTTGTTGTATGTATTACCGCTTACGGATTTCACTTTAGGTCTGCCCATCAGATACCAGCAGAGGTCAATGACGTGCACCCCGATATCAATCAATGGTCCTCCGCCAGAACGTTCTTTATCAGCGAACCATCCACCCGGATTGCCGAGACGACGGATCAAGCTGGCTTTAGCAAAATAAATTTCCCCGAGATCGCCTGCATCGATAAACTTCTTCAGTACAGAAATGTTGGACGCATGACGGCGCACATAACCAACCTGAAGGAATTTGCCTGTTTCACGTACAGCTTGCTCAACTTGAAGAGCTTCATCTACTGTTTTGCACAACGGCTTCTCACACAGAACGTTTTTGCCTGCACGAAGCGCAGCGATACTGATTTCGGCATGGGTATTGTTCCAGGTACAAACGCTGACTGCATCTACTTCGGTGTTTGCCAGCAGCTCATGATAATCGGTGTATACGTGAGAAGCGTTATATTTTTCAGCCTTTTCGCGGGCTCTGTCCTCTTTCAAATCACAGACAGCAACCACCTGCACATTAGGATTATTTTGATAAGCTTGGAAATGACATTCAGAGATCGAGCCGCAGCCAATTACACCAATTTTCACTTTGCTCATGTTTACGCTTACATCCTCTCTTTATCTACGCCGTAGAACTGCTATATAATGCGATATTTACAACGCAGATATGTTATATTTATTCAAGTAAGTACAATTTAACATAGTTGTTTTAAAGGGAGAATGTGCAGGATGACAAAATACATGGATTATATGATCAGTTCTCATCCCATTCGAGTCTTTAACCCAATGATCGATTCCAGCAAGCAGAAGATCAAGTCGCTGACGGTTATAAATGCGGGTCATTTGCCAGGCAGAACCTTACAGAGAAAGGATGCCAAATTCCACAACTGGGCGTTTGTCATGATCACAGGCGGGAGTGGTTATTACCAGGTGAATGGTGGAGAAATACAGAAGGTAGAGGCAGGAAGCTGGTTTTGTCTGTTCCCCGGCGCATCGTTTGATTATGGACCATATACCGATGGGCACTGGGATGAATATTATTTTACCGTGGACGGTTACAGAGTTATCGAGTGGCTGGAGCACTGGCTTCCTAATCCGGAAATGATCAAAAAGGCTACATTTGACGATTCACTCATCCATCGGATGGAAATGATGTTTATGCTGATTGATAGTGGAGTTCCCAGCAATATGGACCGCGCTGCATTAATTTTGGAGGCCTTCCTCTATGATCTCGTATCCCAATCGGACCGCAGCGAGTTGAACAACCGGGAAAGCTTCGTGGTAAAAGTGATCGACGATATTTCGCAGTCATTATATATGAAGCAGGAACCTGCAGATATGGCTTCGAGACATCATATTTCTGTTTCCACACTCCGCAGAATTGTTCATGAGTATACCGGTTATCCGCTCAATGAATTTCTGCACCGGCTTAAAGCAGCCGAAGCGAAAAATATTTTGCTCAACACAGAATTGACGGTCAAAGAGATTGGCGAAGCTCTCGGGTATAAAGACACATTTTATTTCTCTCGAGTGTTCAAACGAATTACCGGTGTCTCTCCAAGGATCTACCGCGATAGGGTCGGGCAGTAGACGATAGAATGATTTTTGCTGGATCAGGGCAATGGTTCGTGACTATGTAATAAAGGGATACAGGAGCGAATAAGATCCGACTAAGGTACTATCCATGGTCGGGTCTTGTTGTATATAGTTGGGAGGATAGAGTTCAGAATATGAATCATTTTAAAGAGATTACAACAAGTAGACTTTTACTAAGAGAGCTAAGTTTGAGGGACGCGGAGTCGGTCTTTAGACATTTTTCCGATCCAGAGGTAACCCGGTTTATGGATATAGACCCTTGTGAAAAACTTGAAGAAGCCGAGGAGATTATCCAATTTCATATGGATGATTCGGGTTGTAGATATGGATTGTTTATCAAGTCGAGTGGTGAGTTAGCAGGAACTTGCGGATATCATTGTTGGGTGAAAGAAGTTCCTTCGAGAGCTGAAATCGGATTTGATCTGTCTAGTTCATATTGGGGACAGGGTTTCATGCAGGAAGCCCTCGTTGAAATTCTGAAACTTGGATTTGATGACATGCAGCTTGATATCATCGAAGCCACTGTTGAACAAGACAATATCCGATCTCAGAAACTATTGACTAAAATGAATTTTACAAGAGAAGAGGAACTAAGAGACGGCCTTTACTACTATACTTTAAAAAAATAGACGGAACTGAGTAATCCAGTTGGTGAAGCAAGAAAGGAAAGGAGGTTAGCATATGATTAAAGGAATTATCTTTGATCTGGATGGTACCTTACTTGATCGAGACAGGTCATTAAAGGGATTTTGTAGGAAATCAATATGATAGAATTACAGGTCTTACAAGGCACGAATAGAGGGAAACTACACATAAATTGATAATAATATCCCAGAGAATACATCATGGGGAAATGTTATATTATACCTATAAAAAGGGGCGAAAAAGATGAGTGAGTTGTTCATTGTCAGAGAAGCTACGATTGAAGATTTAGACGGGATAGCTGTTTTATTTAATCATTATCGAACATTTTACAAGCAAGATTCTGATCTGGAGGGTGCCAAGGCATATCTGAGTGAACGATTTGAACAGCGAGAGTCCGTTATATTTACGATCATCGACAAGTCATCGGATCAATATGCCGCATTTACGCAGCTGTATCCTTCTTTCTCATCTATATCCATGCAGAGATCTTGGATTCTGAATGATCTGTATGTACATGAGGATTACCGCAAGCAAGGAGTAGCGCAATTATTGTTAGATGCAGCCAAAAGCTATGCCCAAGAAACGAAATCGAAGGGTCTATCTCTTTCTACAGCAGCAGATAACGTTATAGCACAGAGACTATATGAGAGAAATGGATATGTGAAGGACGAGGAATTTTTCCATTATGATTTAAATGTATAGACGGGATAAAAAGTAATAGAGGAGGATAACGAATATGCATCAACCATTTCATGAGAATGAGAGAATAACGAGTGAGGAAGAGCTTCGGGAAATGTTAGGTTACCCAAGTCCACTGGTCGTGAAAAAAACGATCGATCACATTGACAGTCATGCGATGAACTTTATTCGGCAATCGCCAATCATTTTTATATCCACCTCAGATGTTTCAGGGGCTTGCGACGTTTCTCCGCGTGGTGACGCCGCCGGATTTGTCCATATGATCGACAGTAAGCATCTGGTTATTCCTGAACGACCGGGAAACCGCCGCATGGATTCTATATTAAACATTCTAAGTAATCCTTACATCGGAATTGTATTTGTGATTCCACAGATTGAAGAAACATTAAGGGTCAATGGGAAGGCATGTGTTACTAAAGATAAAAATATTTTGGAGTCCATGATGGCAAACGGAAAAATACCATCAGTCGGAATCGGTGTAACGGTGGAGGAATGCTACATACACTGTGCTAAGTCTTTCAAAAGATCAAAGCTATGGGATCACGAAAGCTGGCCAGATCGAAGTACATTACCTAAGCCTTCAGAAATCTTGGCAGCCCATACTGGAGCAAGAGAAGAGGATGTCCGGAAGTCGTTGAAGGAATCTTACGAGAAGAGATTGTACTAAGTTTGGAGGAGCATTTTGAACAACAAAGAGCAATCAACCTGTTTCTTAGTACTATTGATGATGAAGAAAATAACCTGAAGAAGTGGTCCGAGTAGTAAAGGAGTATATAAGTACAGTAGTCTGAGGAAATACAATCACAACATAAGGGGTAGATACTATTGTCATTTCTAAATGTATTGGATAAGGGATATGTTCGGCTAGTAAATCATATGGGATCCGATTTGACTGTTG
This sequence comes from Paenibacillus uliginis N3/975, assembly GCF_900177425.1. Classification (NCBI taxonomy): domain Bacteria; kingdom Bacillati; phylum Bacillota; class Bacilli; order Caryophanales; family Paenibacillaceae; genus Paenibacillus; species Paenibacillus uliginis. The sequence goes on from NZ_LT840184.1 coordinate 1,804,941, forward strand.
TAAACGCTGCACGAGTTTCTTATGCGAAGGAATCAGATGAACTTAACGAAAAAGACATTAAACTCATAAAGTTTCTGGCTAGAGAAGGCCATACGTCGCCATTCAGGCATGTGCTTGTACAGTTTGAAATATATGCTCCATTAATGGTAGCGAGACAGTGGTGGAAATATGTGATTGGCTCGGCTCATTTTGAAGGTACCGGTGATAGTTTTGAGGCTTGGAATGAATCAAGTCGGAGATATATTACGGAGGAACCAACATTTTATATTCCGGCATCAGGAGAATGGAGAAGCAAACCGGAAAATTCTAAACAAGGCAGTGGAGAAATTCTAGATGAAACGGTTGGAATGAAACTTACATCCGAATTGTTAGAATACATAGACTCAGGAATTCAAAAATATGAAGCTGCATTAAACAACGGGGTATGTGCAGAACAAGCTCGGTTGTTTCTGCCTGCCTATGGAATGTATGTCAGATGGTACTGGACCGCCTCACTTCAGTCCGTGTGCCATTTTCTGAATCAAAGGCTTGAACATGATGCGCAGAAAGAAATACAGGATTATGCAAAAGCTATATTAGAGCTAATCAAACCACTGTACCCGCATTCAATAGATGAATTAATAGAGCTTGGCTAGAAAAGGCGAACCAAAGGAGAACAATCATGTATCAACTCATTCAATGGTCCAGCGACCAGCAGAAATACCAGTTATCCGAAGAATTCTACTTGATCAAAGCAGATAAGGAAGAATGGGGCATTTATAGCTCGGTTTATTACAACTCTGAATATAACGGTTTTTTTAAGGAAGACGTGTATGATTTTCATCTACAAAGAGACCCGTTCTGGATTTATAAAGGTGAACAAAGGATAGGGGGAGTCGTAATTGCGCCCAATGTCTTATATTTATTGTTTTTCATTCCTCCGTTTCATGAAGAGTTTCAAGTTGTTACTTTACTGAAAAAAGCATTGCTTAGATGGTCAGATCCTTCGAAACCTATTATAGTTTATGAAATTTTGCAGGATCATGTGGATTTCTTTGCACGGGCAGGGTTTTGGCCTGATGAATACAGGTGTAAGTGGATGCAGCGCCCAACAGAAATGTATGCTTTGAATTGGGATGAAGATCTGATTGCTCTAGAGCCACAGCTTGTAGCTGAGAATGGTGATGCAAAAAAACTAGTAAACACTCAGGACATAGAACATTTTTTCTACCAATGTAATATGGGCAGCATTGATGCTATTAGACGAAAGCAGGAGTCAGCGGATTGTTATAAGGACATGATTAGCTCCTACGCTTATCAAACCAATGAATTAACTTTAGCAGCTTCTACGTTAGTTTATGATCGGCAAAGTAATCGTCTTGTAGGAGCCTGCTTAGTTTCGTGGGAAGGTTATTTTCCAGCTATATATAATATAGGTGTTCTTCAAGAATATCGAGGTAGGGGATTAGCTACGAATATGTTGAAAAAAGCGCTAACCATGTTAAAACCCCATTATCCAATACTGAGATTATATGTGATGCAAGGGAACTCTGCCGAGTCTGTGTATTATAATTTAGGCTTTAAACCAGGGCTATTAGAAGTTCAAAGGTTTCACCTGACAACCAAATAAAAAGCAGCCTTTTAAAGGAGGAATTACGGTGAAGATCGGGTTTATTCTTTTTAACGATATTACGTTTTTAGACTTTATTGGTTTTTATGATGTCATTTACCGGTTAAATCTTTTTGAACAAACCAAGGGAACGACGTGGGATATTTGTGGGCTAACGGAAGAAGTTACGGATGAATTAGGGCTGACCATAAAAGTGAATAAAATTAAGCCGGATTTGTCTCAGTATGATATGGTGTTCATTCCTGGGGGAATCGGGACGAGAAAGTTACGGTATGATCCGGAGTTTATCGATTGGTTGAGATCAGCCGAGCCGTGCAAATATAAGGTGTCCGTATGTACAGGTTCGCTGTTATGGGGTGCCGCCGGATTTTTGAAAGACAAAGCTGCAACAACACATCCAAGGGCCTATGATCTGCTTGAACCATATTGCAAGGAAGTTATTCAATCCAGAATTGTCAAAGACGGCAATATCATTACAGCAGGCGGAGTAGCTACCTCCATCGACTTGGGGTTATACCTGATCAAGTTATTTGTAGGGGAAGATGGAGTGGTACAGGTCAAGAAGCAGATCGATTATCCTTATGAAGCAGAGGGCATTGTGGAGGTTAATTGAAAGCTTAAACTCTCATTTTTATATCAGGTGGGGGCAAGCCTCAGCTTTCCTTCTTTAAAAAATGGTTGACGACAAAAAGTGTCAATGCTATACTCCACTTAACTTATCGGAATTATAAGTTAAAGAAACAATTTTAGTTTTATTATGTTTACTCTAAATAAACTCATTCTACCGGACAGCCGGAGATGCATCTTCTCGATTGAGATGTATTTCTGGCTGTCTTTTTTTAAGGAGGCTTCAACAAGATGCAATACAGAACACTTGGAAGAACAGGAGTTAAGGTCTCCGAAGTAAGTCTTGGGACGATGGCATTTGGCCGTTGGATTGATGAACAGGCTTCGGCCAGGGTGCTTGATCAGGCACTGGGCATGGGTATCAATCTGGTGGATACGGCAGATGTTTATGGCAAGGGCATGGATAATGGCAGCCTATCTCAGCTCGGGGAGTCGGAGACGATACTAGGCAACGTATTAAAAAACAGACGTCATGACATTTTGCTGGCAACCAAACTGCATAATGTGATGGGTCCGGGAGTGAACGATCAGGGACAGAGCCGGTATCATATTTACCGTGCGCTGGAAAGCAGTCTTGAGCGTCTTCAGACGGATTATATCGATCTGTATCAGGTACACCGTTTCGACCCCCATACGCCACTTGAAGAAACACTTCAGGCGCTGGATGATCTCGTCAAAGAGGGGAAGATCCGTTATATCGGTTGTTCTAACTATGCCGCGTGGCAGCTTGCCAAGGCGCATGGAATAAGCGCACTCTATCATTTGCGCCGCTTTGAGAGTGTGCAGCCAGAGTACAGTCTGATTACCAGGGGAATAGAACAGGAACTGATTCCTTTTGCACAATCTGAGCAGGTGGGGGTTATTGTGTACAGTCCGCTTGGAAGAGGGATTTTGTCAGGAAAATATCGATTCGGTGAAGCCCCGCCTTCGGAATCGCGTTTGGCTGCAGGAGAGCAGCGATTACAAGCACTGTTAAATCAAAAACATGCGTTAAAGATTGTTGATATCATTCGTCCCTTGGCGGAGAAGCGTGGTTGGAGCCTTCCTCAGTATGCTGTGAATTGGGTGTTGAGTCGTCCTGGTATTACATCTGCCATCGTGGGTGCTTCGAAACCTGAGCAACTACAGGAGACGCTTCGATACTCAGATGAGCGGCTGGACTCGGAAGAATTAGCCGAGATTGACCGCCTTTCCATTGAGAGGCTTGAATAGCACGGCAGAGTAACTTCTGTTCATCCTAACATTTTTTCATACAACTATTACATACAGGAAGGTGACTAGAATGAGTTCACAACAGCAACAACGTCAATTGCATCTGGGGTTATTTTTGTTCGGAACGGGCTATCATCCCGCCGGGTGGAGACTTCCAGAAGGGCGCACGGACGGTGCATACGATCCACATTTCTTAAAGGAAATTGCGCAAAAACTGGAGCAGGCCAAATTTGACTTCTTCTTCCTTGGAGACCGTCTGGCAACGAGTGCAGACATGCAGTATTTATTCCCGTCCCAAATGAACCGTCTGGAGCCGTTTACGTTGCTGTCCTATTTGGCGGCTGTGACAGAGAAAATCGGCTTGATCGGCACGGTGAACACGACTTATGCCGAGCCCTATAATATCGCCCGCATGACGGCTTCTTTAGATCATTTGAGTGGAGGAAGAGCTTCATGGAACGTAGTGACAGGATCGGATCCTAGAGCGGCCCAAAACTTTAGTCGCGAGAAGCACTGGGACAATGCCAAAAGGTATGACTATGCCGAGGAGTTCATTGAAGTGATAAGCGGGTTGTGGGATACGTGGGAGGATGATGCCTTACCACGGGACAAAGAATCAGGTGTTTTTGCGGATGGCAGCAAGGTGCACGAGTTGAATCACAGTGGCGAGCATTTCTCTGTAGCAGGTCCGCTCAATGTAGCTCGTCCGATTCAAGGACAGCTCCCGTTAATTACAGCAGGTACATCTCGACGCAGCCAATTATTGGCGGCCAAATACTCTGATATGGTGTTCACCGGTACGAATGATAAGGAGGTAGCACAGGCTTTTTATAAAGAAGTGAAGAGCAAACTGCGTGAGTTTGGCAGAACGGATTCGGATCTGAAAGTGCTGCCTGGTCTCGTGCCGATTGTTGGCAGAACGGATGAAGAAGCCAGAGCCAAATACAATGAATTGAACAGTCTGGTCGTCACGGACTATGATCTTAAGCCTTTATCCGATAAATTGGGGATCGATCTGACGGGCATTGATCTGAACGCTCCCCTGCCGGATTTATCTTCATCAGAAGCAGCACTCCATTGGGCTGAGCTGGCAAGAAGGGCAAATGGGCGGGAGGATATTACGTTACGGGATTTATTCTACTTCTTTACCGTGACCGTGAGAGGACATCTGCTTGTCGTAGGAAGTGCGGAGCGGATAGCCGACCTGATCGAAGAATGGTTCGTTGATGAGGCGGCAGATGGTTTCAATGTATGCCCTCCGTACATGCCTGGCGGATTGGATCTGTTTCTGGAACTCGTCGTGCCAGAGCTTCAACGTAGAGGTATATTCCGGACAGAATATGAAGGGAGCACATTCCGGGATCATCTTGGTTTGGGGCGACCGGAAAATCGCTTTGAGCTTCAACTCAAGGGGTGAACATATGGGTACACAGACATCAGGGAAGTACCGAGGAATTCTTGCTGGTCAGCTTGTACTCTTATTAATCCTTATTGCCCTCTGTGAATTGCTGGTTCGAACGGAAGTGGTTAGCAGCCTCTATCTGCCGGCACCAACTCAGGTAATTAAAGAAATGTTAGAGCTGTTTCTTGATAGTGAAATCTATAAACATATCTACGTTACACTGGGTGAATTTGTGGTCGGTTACGGTGTCTCCGTCATTACGGGAATAGCTGTTGGCATGTTTTTGGTGCTTGTGCCTTGGGCTGAAAAATTCTTTCGTCCGTATTTATCCGCGCTGATGGCGATTCCTAAGGTAACGATTGTTCCTCTGCTGGCGCTCTGGCTTGGCATTGGTGTGATCCATAAAATCTCGATTGTCTTTTTATTCTGTTTCTTTACGATTGCGATAAATACGATCACGGGGATTAAACAAACAGCAGATCAGCATATGAAAGTTGCCCGGGTATTTGAAGCCAGCCGCTATCAGACTATTATGAAGGTGATTTTGCCTTCGGCCGCGCCGACGATATTCGCTGGCCTTCGAATTTCGGCTGCAACCGGTCTTGTCGGGGCGCTGTTCGGTGAAATGCTGGCTTCGAAAGACGGTCTTGGTAATATTTTGGTGAAGGCTACGTCTCTATATAATACGGCACAGGCCTTTGGCATTGTTGTATTGGTAACACTCGTATCTGTGCTGCTCATCGCACTGATAGATCTGCTTGAACGTAAAGTTTTTATGAAATGGAAGTCCTCTTAAATAGAAGAACGGAGAATCAAATTTGGCAGGGGGAATGTCGCATGAATAGAAAGAGAAATCGTCTTTTCATTACAATTACTATATCAGTCATGCTTCTCTCACTGCTCGCAGGATGCGCAGGCAATGCCGATTCGAATACGGCTAATCCGTCTTCCAATGGGTCAGTGGAGCAGAAGCTAGAGAAGATCCGTTATGCGCCGCTTAGCGGTGTAAGTGGGCTGGCTGTGTCGTTCGGTGCAGAAAAAGGGTTTTTTAAAGAAGAAGGGCTGGACGTTGAATTCATTAGCACCAAAGATCCGATTGCAGGCTTGACGAGTAAAGATATCGATGTGGTGGATGTAGCCACGACCACAGCAATCGTAGCCGCAGGAAAGGGGGCACCGATCAAGATTGTGTCTTCTATGTTCCGTACAAAAGGCCCGTTCTATCTAATTACATCGCCTGGAATTGATCGGGTTGAGGACCTGAAAGGGAAGAAAGTCGGGGTTGCCGTCTTTGGAAGCGGTCTTGAAGTGTATACAAGAGTAATTCTGGAGAAGCACGGAATAAATGCCGATGATGTTACGCTGGTTGCTAACAGTACACACCAAGCGGCTTATGCAAGTTTGGAAACAGGACAGGTAGATGCCACCATTATCCACGAACCGTTCGCTTCGTTGGTAGAGAAGGAAGGCAAGGGCAAAATTATTGCCACGGGTTGGGATTACTTGCCGACGTTTCATACAGGTGTTCTTGCCGCCCGGCAAGGGATTTTACAAGACCAACCGGAATTGGTGGAGAAACTGATTCGTGCTTACTTCAAATCGCAGGAATATGCGAAGAGCCATCCGGAGGAATTTAAGGAATATTATCTGAAAAATATAGATATCGATCCGGATGTACTTGATCAGTCTTTAAAGCGTGAAGACGTTCTGTGGGAGAATAATCCCGATGTAAATGTTGATGCGTTGAAAGATACACAAAAGATCCAGAAGGAATTAGGATTCCAGGATGAAATATATGACGTGGAGAGTATTTTGGACTTGCGATTTATACCACAAAAATAATACCGCTTGGGAGGGATCCACATGGCTGGTTTCACCGTGCATAACGTGTCCAAAGTCTATGACGGAGCCGTACCAACAGTAACGCTGAAGGACATCAATCTGACCGTGGAAGATGGTGAGTTCCTCTGCATTCTGGGTCCGAGCGGCTGCGGGAAAAGTACACTGCTAGAGCTGCTTGCGGGACTTCAAAGACCATCTGAGGGAAGTATATTGCTAGACGAAGAGTGGTTGAAGGGACCTGACCGTAAATTAGGCGTCGTCTTTCAAGACCCTTCTCTCTACCCGTGGCGTACAGTTGATCAAAATGTAGGTCTTGGGCTTGAGTTTGCGGGTGTTGGTAAAGCTGAGCGTAAGGAACGTGTTGATAAATATTTAGAGATGGTTGGCTTGCTAGGCTTTGGTGCCAAGTATCCTCACCAACTGTCCGGTGGAATGAAACAGCGTGCAGGCATTGCCAGAGCCCTTGTCGGTAACCCTGAAGTGCTGTTAATGGATGAACCGTTTGGTGCTGTAGATCATCTTACGAGGCTGCAGCTTCAGAGTGATCTGCTGAGGATCTGGGAGGAGGAACAGAAGACGGTGGTGTTCGTCACGCATGATGTCTCAGAAGCGGTCTTTCTTGCAGATCGGATTGTGCTGCTGTCACCGCGACCTGGACGTATTCACCGCATTTTCAATATTACTCTTGCCCGTCCGCGCAAGCTTGATGATGCTGGTCTCCTAAAGATCCAGAATGACATATACTCTGCTATTTATGATGTGAAAACCGAGGAAGATTTGGAGTTTACCATTTAGGAAAAGGTGACAGGAGGTGAGGCCGATGTCCAATCTGGTCAGTCAGGAGTGGGTGCTTGAACGGATTCAGTCAGGAAATGGTCAGCTCGTTATAGCGGACGTCAGGTTTCAACCGGGAGATGCGGAGTACGGTATAAGTTCATATACAATGCAGCATCTGCCGGGAGCTGTGTTTGTCGATTTGAAAAAGGATCTGACAGACCATCCAGGTAAGCATGGCGGCCGAAGTCCGCTTCCTGATCCGCAGCGGCTTGCAACAACATTCGGAAGTCTCGGCATCGACCGGAGCACTCCCGTAGTCATTTATGATGATGACTTAAGGCCAGAGGCTGCCCGATTGTGGTGGATATTAAGGTATCTTGGACATGAGCAGGCTTACATTTTGGATGGAGGATTCAAGGGCTGGGCTGCTGTCGGACTTCCTTTGACCGCGGAGGACACTGAAGTAACACCCCGGAACTTTGAAGTGGAACTGTACCCCGAACTGCTGGCAGATGTGAACGATGTAAGAGCAGCTCTGGACAGTAGAGGGGAGGTTACTCTTATTGATTCAAGGAATAAGAAGCAATATACAGGCGAATCCGCGCCATTGGATCCGGTAGCCGGTCACATACCGGGAGCCATTCATGCCTTTTGGAAGGATGGTATTCAGGAGCATGGACGCTTGAAATCGCCAGAAGCGCAGCATGAGCGGTTTACTGGTGTCGATCCAGACCGTGAAGTCATCGTGTACTGTGGTTCCGGTTTGTCCGCTTGCCCTAATGTCTTGGCATTGCAGGAAGCGGGATATAGCAATGTAAAGTTATATGCTGGAAGCTGGAGTGATTGGATTAGTTATCCGGAGAATCCGGTGGCAACTGAAAATGAGTAAAGCTGAAGAGCCCGCGTTGGACGCGGGTTCTTTTTTTGGGGGATATGGCGGTGTACCCTCCGTACATTGTACTCTTGAGTATTCCGAGTCAACAGGGAGTCAACATACCCTCCCACAATTCCTAAATCGTAATCTAAAAACATCTTGTAAGAAGCAGAAAAAGAGGTTAATATATTTTTATTGACTGTATAATGAATTTATAGTCAATAAAAGGAGGGGGATTATGCCTAAGATTGTCACCGAACATGAAAAAGAAATGGTGAGAGAAGCGATGCATACAAAAGGCATTGAACTGATTCGCAAAAAAGGCATAAAGCGGGTTACTGTGGAGGATATCACCATTGCGACAAATATCGGTAAAGGTTCCTTTTACTCGTACTACAATTCCAAAGAAGAACTTCTCTATACGATTATCAAAAAGAGCGAGAAAAGAATGTTTGAGAGAGTCGAGTCCGTTTTGTCCGAAAAAATAAAATTGAAAGAAAGGCTTGTAAAGGCATTGAAGGAAATCTATCTGGCAGCGGACAGCATTGTACTTTACGTTTCTCCATCGGATATAGAGTATCTGCTTCGTAAGCTTCCAGATGAGGCGGCAGACTGGGAAGCATCAAAATCAAACGACTATTTTAGTAGGACGCTGTCGCTTTGCGGCATTGACGAATCGGGATGCGAGATGGATGTGCTTGCCTATTTAATGAATGCGCTCCATTTTATTGGTTCGACAGATATGCCTTTTGGTGAGCGGGGAAGAGAGAAGGCCTTGGATATACTTGTCCATTCCATTGCCGACTACATGGCGGAAGGAGCCAAACAATGATCGTTTTATTGATAGTTTTAGGCGGATTGCTTATATTAATGGTTTGCTTGGTTCTGTTTGTCCAGTACAAGAAAAAGAAGAAGGCAAATCAAATTCGGATTACTCCCATGAGTAATGGCATTGATTGTAGAGAATTCGTAACCATCGGCGGCATTTCGCAATATTTGCATCATCGGGGAGAGGACATTGACAATCCTGTGATGCTGTTTTTACACGGCGGCCCGGGAGAGCCTATACTGCCGTTTGCCCAAGAGTTTCAAATACCGTGGGAGAAGCGTGTCACGGTCGTACATTGGGATCAAAGAAACAGCGGCAAAACCTATTTCAATAATGATCCGAAACAAGTTACGCCAACAACGACGGTTGACCGTATCGTTCAGGATACTTATGAAATTGTGGAATATTTGAAAAAAAAGTATAACAAAGAGAAGATTATTATTTTGGGACATTCATGGGGCTCGGTGCTAGGTAGCTTGTTCAGTAAAAAATATCCGGAGCTTGTGCAGGCTTATATCGGCGTTGGGCAGGTTGTCAATATGATTGACAATGAGCGCGTCGGCTATGAAAAAGTACTGGAATCGGCGAAAGAAGCGGGAAACGACAACGATTATCGGGCTCTTCTTCATTTGAAACCTTACCCTCCGCTCGCATTCGATGACGAAATGATCAGGAAACTTACGAAGGTTCGAAAATTTCAAAGAAAATATAAGTTATCGGCTGGTCCAACAACAGAGCTTATCATCAATGCTTTATGTTCACCATTTTATACTCTCAAGGATATGAGATATTTTTTCATCTCCGGTGCATTTGGCGACGGACAGCGTCATATTTGGAAATATTTAATGGAATCATTCGATCTGTCGTCTATGGGCGCTACATTTGAAATACCTGTCTTTTATATACATGGCGAGCAGGACTGGCAAACACCTTATCCGTTGGCACAGGAATTCTTTTCAACAATAAATGCGCCGCTCAAGCTGTTTTACTCCATTCCGGATGCGGGTCATATTGCCATGCTTGACCGTAAGGAGAAATTCAACGAAGCGTTATTTGATATTTTGGAGCGAACGAATGTTATGGCGACGGCCAAGTGAGTCTCTGCACGGTGCTCCGTTAATACAGGCGGATGCGCTTATTGTCGCGGTCAATATCCATGCAATTTCACGAAATGGCGAAAGTGTATTGAAGTGGGCTTATTATCATATTGGCAGGTCAAAAAGCCAAAGAGCTCCGCCTTGTGCAGGCAGGCGCTCTTTGGCTTAAAATATACTGGCTTTCGCTTTTGAGCTGACCAATATTTTTATTTCGTTCTTATTGTTAAGTAATGCTTCAAAGCCCTTTTCAATGATATCATCCACTTTAATCTTGCTTGTAATGAGCTTTTCGGACTGGAGCGTGCCACTGGCAATCATATCGATAACCGCTGGAAAAACATTGCGATAGCATATGGTTCCTTTTATATTAACCTCTTTAAAGACGACTGAATTCAGAGCGACAGCAGGATTCTTCTCCCATAAGCTTACGATAATAACCTGACCGTCGACTTTGACGCTATCGACCGCACTGGCGAGCGTTGGTTCCACTCCAGCCACTTCAAAGCATATGTCCGCTCCGCTTCCAGTTAATTCACGAACGAATGCCGCCGTATTCTGCTCTAGCGGATTAACGGTATGGGTCGCACCCAAACTCATAGCTTTCTCTCTACGTTCTGCCGAAATATCCACCGCGATTATCCGAGTCGCTCCGGCCGCTTTGAGACATTGAATTTTTCGCAAACGTTGTACAGCCCTCTACGACAAGACGCGCATTCACCACATGCGAAATTCATCACGTCGAAGCCATGATGAATTTATAAAACCGTTTCAGCAAGTCGATATATCCCTTCTCCAATGAGTGCCTCATCCACCTTTGCGAATCCTAATACCCACCCTTTTCGTTTACTCTCTAAACAGTAGGAATGGAGTTGATGGACACGAACGCCGCCTTGAAGTGCTCGAAGGGTCATTGTATTCTCGTCAAAAGATTCGTCAGCCTCCAGTAACACATGCAGACCGGTTTCAATGCCTCTCAATGTAAACTTGTCCCCTAGGCCACTTGTCACAATAGCCTTTTGTATAATCTCGTGCCTGCGCCGGTAGATATTTCTTGCTCTTCTCATATGGCGCATAAAATAGCCGTGCTCGATGAAATGCGCCAATGTCACTTGTTCCATGACGGGAAGATGACGATAGGTGAACGCTTGAACGCGCGCCAGTTGAGCAATGGCTTCCTCAGGTCCAATAACAGCGGATATTCGGATGCCTGGCGCAGTCAATTTAGAGAAGCTCATTAAATATAGACAATTTTGTGGGATTTGGCTAAATAAACTAGGCACGGGATCGCCGCGGTATCGAAATTCGCTGTCATAGTCATCTTCGACAATCCATGCTCGTTGCTGCGCGGCTTTATGCAAAAGCTGCTGCCTCCGTGGTTCTGATAAGATCACACCAACCGCGCATTGATGAGAGGGGGTAACAAAGATAAGTTTAGCTTCAGAAGGTACTTTCTCCACGACAAGCCCATGTTCATCAATAGGGATAGGGGCAATCTTCATTTGTCGGTATTTCATAGTCATCCAAGCAATGGGAAAACCAGGATCTTCGACCGAAACGGTATCTCCTTTGGTCAATAGCGCTTGCGCGATGAGATCAATACTATGTTGGGCCCCCGATGTCAGCAAAATTTGATTCGTTTCTACGTGAATTCCCCGTTCAAGCGACAAGTGACGCTGAATTTGTTTGCGCAAAGGCTCGAAGCCATAAGCATCGCTGTATGACCAAGTGGATAAGTCTAATTCCGAAGAGGCATTCAGATACGATTTGCGCCAAGCTTTTTGAAACTGTATGTCCAAATAAGGTTGGTATGGGCTAAAATCAATGACTGTTTCAGGGTTATCTTTGCTTCTGAACCAATGTTGCGATAGATCGACTGATGGAGACAGCACAGGGAGCGGTGGCTGAACAGGGGGGACAGCACCTTCTTTTTGTTGACCCGTGAACTGATTCCAATCATTTATACGTGTTCCCCCACGGCGTGACGTCACTGTATAGCCACGGCTATGCAGTTCCTCATAAACAATTTGCACGGTTGAACGGGAGACTCCTAACTGCTGAGCGAGTTCCCGGGAAGGGGTCAGGAAATCACCGGGCTTCCAAATTCCTCTCGTAATATGATCGATAGCTTGATCAAGCAATTGTTGCCACATTGGCCTTTTGTCAGTGCGGTTTACTTTCATCAATTGATCCACTCCCCCTTTACATGTTGGAATGAAACTGTTCATCTATTTTGGATTGCTAAAAGAGGGCGTTTATGGATGTTCATGAGCAATCCATCCGTTGTTATACTAGCATAGTGTTCTCGATACATGCAATGTTGATAAAACTTGGTATCCTCTACCGTACAAGATCACAACTTGAATATCGTACAAGTTAGACATAGAGGAGGAAGAAGATGTTTAAAATTTTGGTGTCAGATCCCATTAGTGATTTTGGATTACAGCAGCTGACAAACGCAGAGGATGTGGAGGTCACAAAATTATCGGGGCTGTGTTCGAGAGGTCGCTTTTGGCTAAGAATTGATCTAAAAATAAGCGTGCTAACAAACGCGGATAAAGAGCAGAAAGAGGGGAGAACATGGGCCATCTAGTCGAAGAAAATCTCGAAACCGTAAAGCAGCAGATGAAATTAGCCTGCCAAGCTTCAGGGCGCAAGATAGAAGATGTGAAATTGTTGTTGGCGACAAAAACCGTACCGCTTGAGAAATTACAAATTGCCATTCAAGCGGGCGAGGTATTATTTGGTGAAAACAAAGCGCAAGAACTTCGGGACAAATTTCCACTTATGCAGCAGTACAACCAAGTGGAATGGCATTTTATCGGCCATCTGCAAACGAATAAAGTAAAGGACGTTGTCAGATATGTTACGCTCATTCATTCGGTAGACCGTTTGAAATTGGGGCAGGCGTTGCATCATCAGCTCGTCAAAGAGAACAGGACCATGGATATTTTGGTGCAAATCAATACGTCCTACGAAGAAAGCAAATTCGGTGTTTCTCCAGAATCGGCATTGGCGTTGGTAGAACAATTGTCTCAGTTTGAAACGTTGAACGTTAAAGGTTTGATGACGATTGGGAAACTGAATGCAACGAAAGAAGAGACCCGGCATTGCTTCCGATTATTAAAACAAATTCAATCACAAATTATGGAAGAGAAATTTCCGCGTGTAGAAATGGATATTCTTTCGATGGGCATGTCCGGGGATTTTAAGGTGGCCATCGAGGAAGGAGCTACCATCATAAGAGTTGGGACAAGCGTATTTGGTCAACGTTATTTACCGGACGGGTATTACTGGAACGAACACGCCCACCAGGATGATTAGGGGAGAGGCAGGAGAGTATTTATGAACACAACGTCATCATCACTTCGTGGCCGCGATTTGATATCGCCCACCATCGCAGCTTTAATATCTGTCATTGTCAACTATGGGGGTACCTTTATTCTCGTGTTTCAGGCAGCAAAAGTAGCTGGTTTGAGTCCCGAAATGACCGCTTCATGGATATGGTCGATATCCATTGGTGTGGGCGTAACCGGTATATGGCTAAGCTACCGATACCGTGAACCGATCATTACCGCTTGGTCGACGCCAGGCGTGGCGTTTCTCGTTTCCGCGCTAGCGGTAACTCCCTATCCGGAAGCGATTGGCGCCTATATCATCTCTGCTTTAGGATTTATTATTTTGGGGTTATCAGGAATGTTCGAACGTTTCGTTCGGCTTATTCCTCCAGGCATTGCTTCTGGGCTTCTGGCAGGCATTTTATTGCAGTTTGGCATCTCGGCCTTTGGTGGCGCGAAAGTTGACCCATTGCTTGTAGTGGTCCTGTTTGCTGCCTATATCATTTTAAGAAGGTTTACCTCCCGGTATGCGATCGTCGGCATTTTGTTAATCGGACTTATTTATTTGATTAGCATGGGGAAAACAGATTTCAGCAATATTGAATTGGCGTTCGCTTCACCGGTATTTGTCTATCCGGAGTTTTCGTTTCATGCTTTATTGGGCGTTGCATTGCCGTTGTTTATCATTACATTGACGGGACAATATATGCCTGGAATGCTTGTGTTGCGAAATGACGGATTTAAGACAAGCGCGAATCCGATTTTGACCGTAACGGGTTTAGGCTCGCTCCTTACAGCACCCTTCGGCTCATCTCCCTTTAATGTAGCAGCCATTACTGCGGCGATTTGTACAGGAAAAGACGCACACGAGGATTCGAAAAAACGTTATATTGCAGGCATTGCCTGTGGCATCTTTTACATTACTGTTGGCATATTTGGTGTGACATTGGCTGCGCTTTTCCTGATCCTCCCTGCTACCTTCATCGCCACGTTAGCGGGACTGGCGTTACTCGGCACAATTGGCGGAAGCCTCGCCAATGCATTAACAGATCCGAAGGGCCGCGAAACAGCACTGATTACGTTTTTGGCAACAGCAGCAAATGTAACCTTACTTGGAGTCGGGGGCGCACTCTGGGGGCTTGTCGCAGGCTTGGCGGCACATATATTGATGCATGGTAAATTTGGTAAAAAGCAAGACAGTGCGAGTGTCGTTCAACTAACTGGGGAGAAATAAAAGGAGGCATGAAAATGAATACAGGTACAGAGCGGGTCAAAAGAGGCATGGCGGAAATGCAAAAAGGTGGTGTCATCATGGACGTGATGAACGCTGAGCAAGCCAAGGTAGCGGAAGCAGCCGGAGCAACGGCCGTTATGGCACTGGAGCGTGTGCCATCTGATATTCGGGCAGCTGGCGGTGTAGCCCGTATGGCTGATCCAACCATTGTGGAAGAGGTCATGAAGGTTGTATCGATTCCGGTGATGGCGAAAGCCCGCATCGGCCACTATGTGGAAGCAAAAGTACTCGAATCGCTAGGCATAGATTATATCGATGAAAGTGAAGTGTTGACGCCTGCAGATGAGGTTTTCCATATCAGCAAAAACGAATTCACGATTCCTTTCGTCTGCGGAGCAAAGGATCTTGGCGAGGCGCTTCGCCGTATTCAAGAGGGCGCTGCGATGTTGCGTACGAAGGGCGAACCGGGTACAGGCAACATTGTTGAGGCAGTACGCCACCTTCGACTGATCAACGGTCAAATCCGCAAGGTACAAGGCCTGTCGAAGGATGAGCTGTACAACGAAGCCAAGCAGCTTGGTGTACCATATGATCTGCTGCTGCAGGTTCATGAATCCGGTAAGCTGCCGGTAGTCAACTTTGCTGCAGGCGGGGTAGCTACACCATCTGACGCAGCTTTAATGATGCACCTTGGCGCTGATGGCGTCTTTGTAGGATCGGGCATTTTCAAATCGGATAGTCCCGAAAAATTTGCGCATGCGATTGTTGAAGCCACAACACACTATGAGGATTATGCATTAATTGCAGCAGTATCCAAAAATTTAGGAACACCTATGAAAGGTATTGAAATATCGAGCCTGCGGGAGCATGAACGGATGCAGGAGCGCGGTCAGTAATAGGACTGAAGAAATACAATAAAAGATGAATCGGTTTTCAATTGCAATGGGAAATGAAGCCGAATAACGTGTGTATGCAACAATGGCGGAAGGTGGTGGTTTCGTTGAAAAAAAGTTATTTATTTCCGACCTACAATAAATATCCAGTCACCATAGTTAAGGGGAAAAAAACGACACTGTGGGACGATGAAGGAAAGACCTATTTGGATTTTATGAGCGGCCTTGCTGTTTGTAATTTGGGCCACGTTCCTGAAAAGGTAAAAATGCGAATTCAGGAGCAACTAGAGCAATTATGGCATGTGTCCAATTTGTTCCATACCAAAGCGCAGGAAGACTTCGCCGAAAAACTTGTAGAAATCAGCTGTGCGGATCTCGTCTTTTTCTGTAATAGCGGTGCAGAAGCAAATGAAGCGGCAATTAAATGCGCGCGTAGGTATCACCAACGCGTGCTGGAGAATGGGAGATATGAGATCATTACGTTCGAACAATCGTTCCATGGCCGCACACTGGCAACTTTGACAGCAACGGGGCAAAAGAAAGTAAAGGATGGTTATCTTCCACTTCCGGAAGGTTTTGTTCATGCTCGATTTAATGATATTCAGAGTGTTAGAAATAGGATTACGCAGAAAACAGCTGCCATTATGCTGGAGCTGGTGCAAGGAGAAAGTGGTGTTCATCTTGCAGAGCCATCATTCGTCCTTGCTCTATCTGATTTATGCAGAGAAAAAGGAATTCTTCTTATCGTCGATGAAATACAGACCGGAATAGGAAGAACGGGGAACATGTTTGCTTACGAGCATTATGGAATCGAACCGGATATCATCACACTAGCAAAGGGACTGGCTAGCGGTTTGCCGATCGGGGCCATGCTTGGAATGGAAAAACTCAAGGATGCCTTTTCAGCCGGGAGCCATGCATCTACGTTTGGTGGTTCTCCTCTTCCCATGGCAGCTGGGCTGGCGACAATTGAAACACTGATCGAGGACGGGCTGTTTGAACGAGCTAAAAAAACAGGGGCGTATGCCTTAGACAGGCTGAGAAATGATCTGCAAGACTATCCTGTCATTCGAGCTGTTCGAGGGTTAGGACTACTCATTGGCATTGAGTTTGATGAGCCTGTTGCGCCATTCATTCAGGAATTACATCAGAGCGGGCTACTTGTGCTGCAGGGTGGAACCCACGTTATACGGTTCATGCCAAGCTTGTACGTAACCCATGATGAAATGGATAAAGCAATCGAAATTCTATGTCATGTGCTGAGCAAATGGAAAGCAGCACAAGTTTATTAATTCAAAAGGGAGACCGACAATAAAGATAAATAAGCAGGGATGCTTGTATTATAAAAGCATCTCCGCAAGACGATAAATGCCTTCTTTAATTGCTGCCTCATCTACTTTAGCAAAGCCCAGTACCCATCCTTTTCGATCGCTTTCCAAACAATAAGTGCTGAGTGGATAAACACGGATTCCTCTTTCGAGCGCTTGGTTCGTCACGGCTTCTTCGTCAAAGTTGTCTTCAGCTTCAAGAAGCATATGCAATCCTGTTTCTACGCCGCTTAGTTTGAAGCGTTCACCTAGACCGGTCGCAAGGATGGCCTTCGTCATGGCTTCGTGTCTGCGCCGATATACATTTCTGACTCTTCTCATATGGCGCATGAAATGACCGTGTTCGATAAAATGAGCAAGCGTTAATTGCTCCATAATCGGAAGATGGCGATAAGTTAACTCGTGGACTTGAGCAAGCTGACGAATGGCCTCTTTTGGGCCAATGATCGCCGATATACGAATACCAGGAGCAATCATTTTGGAAAAACTCATCATATACAACGTATTCTGAGGTTGCTGGCTGAACAAAGTTGGGAGCGGGTCGCCGCGATATCGAAACTCGCTATCATAGTCGTCCTCAACAATCCAGAATTGATGTTGAGCGGCCATGTGCATTAATTGCTGCCTACGCGGTTCCGACATGATCACTCCTACTGCGCACTGGTGCGAAGGCGTAACATAGGCTAGTTTGGATTGTGGATGAATATGCTCTACTTGTAGTCCGTATTCGTCGACAGGGACGGGAACAACATTCATCCGCCGATACTTCATCGTCATCCAGGCAGCGGGGAAGCCGGGATCCTCAACAGAAACCGTTTCTCCTTCACTTAAAAGTGCTTGGGCGATCAAATCTATGCTATGCTGTGCGCCCGAAGTTAATATGATTTGATCGATATGCACGTGAATGCCTCGCTCAAGTGACAAATAACGCTGAATCTGTTCTCGCAGCGGTACGAAACCGTAGGCGTTGCCGTAAGCCCAACTGGCTAGGTCTGTTTCTGTGGAAGCTTGTAGAAACGATTGCCTCCAATTTTTTTGAAAATGTTCATCCAAATAAGGTTCGTGCGGGCTAAAATCGATTTCCACACTTCGGTAATCTTTGCCTCTAAACCAGCTCTGCAAATGGCCGACTGCAGCGTTTAATAAAGGTAACTCGGGAGTGACAGGGCCTTGAGGTTTAACATCCTTCGTAAAACTAGTCATGTAGGTCCAATCACTTACCCTTGTTCCGCCGCGCCGAGATGTAACGGTGTAACCGCGACTGAATAATTCTTCGTAAACAATCTGTATGGTTGAGCGAGAGACACCAACCAATAGAGCGAGTTCGCGAGATGGCAGTAGCAATTCGCCCGGAGGCCATTTTCCGGTTGTGATATTATGAATAGCTTGGTCCAGCAATTGTTGCCATATTGGGCGTTCGTCGTCACGGTTAACCTTTAGCATTCGTTTCACCTCCAAGTGTACTTTTAAATATGGATTGTTTAAATCATTGATTTATGGATATTTAGGGGCATTCCATTAATTGATATACTAACATGATGAAAGTAGCCTTTGCAACAAGATAGCAATGATACAAAAGTGAAATTAACGTACCCATTTTATCGTATAGCGAGTATTGGACAACTAATAAGGAGACAGAAAGGAAGATTCTCATGATTAATTTAGAACAGCAAGACAAAGTAGTGGCCAACGCTATTAGGCAAGAGCTTGGACGACAGCGGGATAAAATAGAACTGATTGCATCGGAGAATTTTGTCAGTCAGGCCGTAATGGAAGCAACGGGTACTATATTGACAAACAAGTACGCTGAAGGATATCCAGGAAGAAGATACTATGGGGGCTGTGCCTATGTAGATGTCGTTGAGGAACTTGCCATTCAACGTATCAAGGAGCTTTTTGGTGCCGAGCATGCAAACGTGCAGCCGCACTCCGGTGCGCAGGCTAATATGGCGGTCTATTTTGCCTCAGTCGAGACCGGTGATACGATATTGGGCATGAATTTATCCCATGGAGGCCACCTTACGCACGGCAGTCCGGTTAATTTTTCGGGTAAACTCTATAACTTTGTACCTTATGGCGTAGATGAACAAACGGGCCGCATTGACTTCGACAATGTACGCAAACTTGCTCATAAGCATCGTCCACGCATGATTGTTGCTGGTGCCAGTGCCTATCCACGGACGATTGAATTTGAGTTGTTTGCACAAATTGCGGCTGAAGTCGGAGCCCTTTTCTTTGTGGATATGGCTCATATTGCGGGAATTGTTGCAGCGGGATTGCATCCCAATCCGTTACCACACGCGCACTTTGTTACTACGACAACGCATAAAACATTGCGAGGACCAAGAGGTGGTGCCATCATGTGCCGCAAATCATGGGCGCAAGCGATTGATAAAGCGATATTCCCCGGATCACAAGGCGGCCCGCTTATGCATGTCATTGCAGCAAAAGCAGTTGCACTAGGTGAGGCGTTGCAACCGGATTTTAAAACATATATTGAAAAAGTTCTTGAGAACGCCAAAGTATTGGCGGAAACCTTAATAAATGAAGGGTTAACCGTTGTTTCTGGAGGAACAGACAACCATATTGTACTGCTTGATTTGCGAAATATTGGACTTACCGGTAAAGAAGCTGAAAAAATACTGGATGAAGTGGGGATTACAGCTAATAAAAACTCCATTCCTCATGATACGGCAAGCCCGCTTGTAACGAGCGGCATTCGCTTCGGTTCACCCGCTATGACGGCGAGAGGATTAGGGCCTAAAGAGATGAAAGAAATTGCCCATCTTATTGTACTTGCATTAAAAAATCCCAATAGCCCAACTATTAAAGAACAGATATTGGGAAGTGTACGTGAGATTACGTCTCAGTTTCCTTTATATGAAGGACTTTAATAGTTTGATAGTAATTCGGTTCATTACAGGAGTGGGGATCGATGACTTACATATTTACGGAACAAATGCCCTTCGGTGTCTTCATGGTAATAGATAACTCCTTTGTTATTATAACCTTTCTTGGTAACAGTCGTGAGGGTTGCTGTTTTGACGTCTTGTCCTGCTGTTCCCGGCTGATTCCATTCTGTAAATGACAGCGGCTCAAACACAGTAAAACCTTGCTTGTTAGCCCACTCCGCCCGGTCAGGAAAATAGGTGCCTATGCTGCTAATGGCACAGCCTTGACAAGATCCTGCAGTGTCGGAATATTTCATACAGGCACCTATAAAGCGCCTTTTTGCAAAAGAGCTGTCATGATATGGACATTTTGAAGTGGCTGGCAGACTCGGAGTGCGTCTAAGTCTCTTACTTCGGCATTTCCGCAAAGAAAATGCGCAGGAAGGCGCTCCTCTGCGTTGTATGGACGGTTGCCCATCAAAGATGGTATCCGAACCAAAAACGTATATCGAGAGAGAGGGGGGAAGATGTCTCTAATAAGGTACTCTGGATAGTTAAGATGCTGTATGGGTGACTTCTGGATTCTTCAGGAGTCATCTTTTTAATGTTCATTTGATAGCAGCGTTGTGTTTTTAACAAACTTGAGATTTTTTCTGCCCTCGTGAATTGTAAAAATAAACTTTTTGGGGTACCTCGTACGTCTTACCTATATAAGGCAAGCAAAAAATACAACTGGAGGTTTTTAAAATGAAGAAACAATATGTAAAGAAAATTACTCTTTTGGCGGCAGGTTTCATTTGTGCAGCGGCAATCTATACGCCTCAAGTATCGCTAGCAAAACAAGCAACCACGGTCCCAAAAGGGGCAACACAACAAACGAATAAAGCACTTCCAAAATTGAAATTGGGTCAAAAAATTATAGTACCCGAACTTAAATTAAAGGAAAATACGTATGTACTTGATTACAAAATTTCAGATGTTAATGGCGATTCTGTTGCTGACAAAATCATATTGGTTGGTACAAAAGAAATGATTGATGGAAAAATGGATGCGTATGCCAGCGATTTATCGATCATAGTGCAAGATGGAAAAAAACATAAGTATTCAAAATATGATTGGGTAAACAAAGACACGGAGGGTACTTTGTACGGGGAACTCGGGAGGGAGCCTAACTTGATAATTGGCGACTATACGGGTGACAAAGTTGACGATATCATTGTTACGGCCCCTCAAGGAGGAAACGGCGGATACGTAGACCATCTTGTCTTATCTTGGCAAGAAAATAAACTTAAGGTCGTTTTTGCGGACAACGAGGCTACTGTAAAATAATAAATTTTAACATCACAAAACTCGATTTCCCTATTGGGCATCGAGTTTTTCTTATTTAGTGCCGATAACCAATAGGCTGGACAAGGCGTGTGAAGTAAAAACATCTGCAATTCAGTTGGTGACAAAAGTTCCCTTTAACGAAAATAGACTTTTTAGGTAACTCACACGTCTTACATATGAAATGGCATGAGAATGATGCGCGCGTATCAAAGGAGAGTTTTTCTATGAATAACAAGTTAGACAAAAAACTTATTCATTTTATTGCGGGAAACAAGGAGGATATGTATCGTTTTGCTTTCAGTTATGTAAAGAATGCTGAAAACGCATTGGATATTGTCCAGGATTCCATCCATAAGGCTTTGTTATCTTCAGAAACCTTAAAATCCGAAGGGGCGATGAAAAGCTGGTTTTACAGGATCGTGATGAATACATCACTCGATTTCCTAAGAAAACAAAAGAGGATTCAACTTGTAGACGATAAGACGTTGGAATTACACCTCCCCTCAAATGAAGATGTCTATCAAGACATTGATCTGGAAAAAGCTCTGGAGGAATTACCCTATGCTTTTCGGACTGTGATTATACTTAGATATTTTGAAGATATGAAAATTGAAGAAATTGCGGAAGTGCTTAACGAAAACGTGAGTACCGTAAAATCAAGATTGTATAAGGCGCTTCGCATACTTCGAATTCAAATGAGCAACGAAACTTTATAGGAGGCCAAGAAACATGAGCGAGCAGTTGGAACAAATGAAACGAAAGTATAAGGATATACCCATCCCTGATGAATTGGATTTTGTGGTGAAGAAAGCACTCAAACATAAAAAGAAAAAACATGTGAGTATCATGAAGAGTCTCGGTGTCGTGGGGGTAGCAGCTATTCTGTTTATAACAGGGATAAATACCAGTCCCGCTTTTGCACAAGCTTTATCAGATGTGCCCGTGGTTGGTTCGCTTGTTAAGGTTCTGACTTTTACTGAATTTAAAGTAGATGATGGAAATGCCCAAGCCGATATAAAAGTTCCTGCCATTACGAACATGGACAATAAAACTCTAGAAGCCTCCCTAAATGACAAATACCTTGAGGAAAATAAAGAGCTGTATAACAGTTTTAAAGAAGAAATGGAGGAATTAAAGAAAAATGGCGGGGGGCACACAGGCGTTAAAAGCGATTATGTCATCAAAACCGATAATGATCAGATCCTTGTTGTGGGCAGATATGTTGTCAATACGGTAGGTTCCTCCTCGACAACATTTAAATACGACACGGTTGACAAGAAAAATCAACTTTTAATTACGTTGCCAAGTATATTTAAAGATGATAGCTATATCACCATGATCAGTGAAAATATTAAGGAACAGATGAGACAGCAGATGAAACAAGACTCCGATAAGACTTATTGGATAGACGATGAGGGAGGCTTTAAAACCATTGCTAAAGATCAGACCTTCTACATTAACAATGAAGGCAAGCTTGTCATCTCTTTTGATAAATACGAAGTCGCTCCGGGGTATATGGGTGTTGTGGAATTTGTTATACCGACCGATGTGATTGCCGATGCATTAGTCAGTAATGAATATATAAAATAAAATTCGGAAAGGAGCATAGGGAGTACGATAATCGGGCCTACGGTATCGTATGATTACTATCGGAGACGGCTTCTCGGGTTGACTCTCTCACTCGCGCTTTTGTCGGCGCTCGCGATGGCGCTGATTTACGAGCCGGGCAGCGATCCGAGCCGGGTTTATTACGGCACGGATACGAGAGCGTTTGCCTTGCTCATTGGCGCAGCGCTCGCCATGGTTTGGCCAAGTCGCCAGCTCACAGTAAAGGCTGCGCCGCGAGCACGCCTGATCCTTGATTGCATCGGAGGAGCGGGTTTTCGTGCTTTTATCCGTCGCCACAGCTGTAGTCGTAGCGGTTCTCGCCCATCCCGTAAGCCGATTGGGCACAGTATTGGGTTGGAAACCACTGCGGAGAAGACACTCTTTATGCTGCTGGATTCGCTAGAAAACGTTCAGCAAATTCTGTCCGTAAACATTCGCGTGCCGCGTCCGTGGGAACACGACGTTAACTCGACCTTGGCGGAGACAGCGAAACAGTTCTCCAACGTGACGCTTGTTGACTGGTACATGGCTAGTTCCGACAAAGATTCATATTTCTCAAGGGACGGCGTACATCTTGGCGAAGAAGGTGCGAAGGTATATGCTGCACTGGTGGCAGAGGCAATTAAGCCTTAACAAAGAACGAATGACAAAAGCTAATACGACGAGAGCTTCTGCGGCGGATCGCTTTTACTGGCCGCCACTTTTTGTCTTGCTCTTACTAATTAGCAGTGCCATTGTATATGCTTGTCCAATAGTCAGAAAAAAGTCATAGGGTATTCAGTCCTCCATTGCCGTCAATGTGGGATCATGGTCATCGGATCGTTCTTGATATAATAATATTTATTTTGTGTTAAATGAAACTCGTTTGGTTTGATAGAAATTTCGCTTACCAAGGAAATAAGACAGCAGGAGTGTGGAATCTTGAAATCAGCAAAAGCAAAAATAACATTTAGTATCTTGTTGATCCTGGGACTTTTTGTAGTGGGGTATTTTGTAAATATTATGTTACGGAGTAATGACGATTATGCCAGTGAAGCTGACAAAGATGAAAAAAGAATAGAAGTTTCCAAATATCCGGGAGTAGATTTAGTTACAGAAATAACAGAGAAAAAGAACTACAACATGGCGATTCACTATCCGAAATTTAAAAGCGACAAGCTCAATACAGAAATGGAAGGATATGCATCATCGGTCAAAGAGGATTTTCTGGCGATTGTCGAGGAGAGTAAGGAATATATAAAAGATCGCGCGGCCGTGTTATCTTTAGCGATGGAAATCCATCCTGTAGTGGAGAATGTGTATTCCATTGTATTCTCTGAGGAGAGTTATGTCGTAGGTGCAAACGCACAGCAAAAAGCAAAGGTTTATATAGTGGATGCCAAAAAAAGTGACTTCATTCAAAAAACTAAAATCCTCAAGGATACGAAACGCAACCGGGAACAGTTATATGCGCTCATAAATAAAAAATTCAAGGAATCGAAAGAATACAGTCCTTTACTGTTGGAAGATGGGTTAAAGATCTGGGCAGCTGATCCGAACAATAAATTGAATGGCATGTATTTTACGGATAAGGCAGCTGTTTTTCAATTTGATAAATATGAGGTAACTGCTGGAGCAGCCGGTATGCCTAAAATTTCGATTCCACTGGATGAGATGCAAAATCTTCTAACCGATGAGTGGAAAGAGAAGTTGCAGATTGAGAATGATAAAAAAGACGAAAAAGACGATTCAAAAAACAATACAAAGGATAAGGACAAGCCCCAAGAAGATAAACCGGTTAAAGATGATGCTTCTCCAAAGGGCGGTAAACGAGTAGCTCTTACTTTTGACGATGGACCGCATCCTAAAAACACGTTGAAGATTCTTGATTTGCTGGAAAAGTATGATGCGAAAGCGACATTCTTTATGCTGGGTAACCGGGTGGATTTCTATCCGGAGATTGTGAAGGAAGTTGCTGATCAAGGACATGAACTAGGTAACCACACCTGGAACCATAAGGATCTAACGACCCTAAGCAAAGCAGAAGGGATCAAGGAAGTGGAACGAACAAACCAGGCAATCAAGAGCGCCGCAGGAAGAGAATCAACGGCGTTCCGCCCACCTTATGGTGCCGTTAATAAGCAGGTTCAGAGTGCGATCAGCAGTCCCACTGTATTTTGGACCATTGATACCTTGGACTGGAAATCGCATAATCCGGCTGCCATATTAAATATCGTTCAAGAGAATGTGAGAGACGGTTCAATCATTCTAATGCACGATATTCATGCAACGACCTCAGAAGCCGTAGAATCTATTTTGAAATATTTGAAAAAAGAAGGCTATGAATTTGTGAGCGTCTCTGAATTATAAGGTTCAAAGACGACAAAACCGAGCAGCTTCGGAATTGTTTCCGAAGCTGCTCGGTTTTTGGTATTAATCCAAGTTTAAGTAAGGAGAGATAACATAGCTTTTGCCAAATCAGCATCAAGTTTATCAAATGCAGGTTCGCCTAATCAAGGGTATACACCTCAAAAGTATTTGTTCAATATACATAATATTTTTTAACACTAATGATTATTTATTGTGGTTTTAGATCTATTACTCGACTCATTGGACTCGAGTATCATCTCTAAAACATTTATAAGATATAAGGTAAAACTGCCTGAAATCCTAATTGTAAAGAGCATTGAATCAAGAGTACGCCTGCATTAGGTTTGCAAGTAGATTTTGTATTTTTAAGTCCCAGTCAAAATTAATTATTGACATCTCCTTCAGGATATCATATTGTGAAGTTAAGTTCACATGAAATAAACTTCATATCGGTACTATGTTAGGGGCGATTTGTTTTGAAAAACAGATTTACTGAGCTTTATGTATGCTCATTAGCAATTCTTTTAATGGGTTTACTTAAAATAATTTTTAATTACACTAAAGCTAACACTGCAGAAGAATTTTATTCTGGTACTATAATGTTATTCGTAGGGGCAGTTTTTTTAGTTTTCGTTATAATTTCTCACATTAAATATAAGAATAATAGAAAGCAGTTAGAGAGAGAAATGTCAAAAGATTATGATGAAAGGGATGATTTAATAGAAGGAAAAGCTGCACTCTTTACTATGAGATTTTTAATGATTGTGATTTTTCTTATGATGTTTCTTTCAAAATGGATTGCAATTCCAGCGAATACTGCTTTATTTATGCTCATCATATTGTGCATGATTACTAATATGGTAGCTAAAAAATATTATAATTACTCTCTTTAACTGTAATTAGGAGAACGCTATGAAAAATAAAATAAAAGAATTGCGTTCAGAACTTGGAATAACACAACAAGAACTAGCTGATAAAGTATTTGTATCTTCAAGAACAATTATCTCTTTAGAAAAACAACAATATAATCCCTCTGTCCTGCTGGCATATAGAATATCTTCAGTTTTTAACTTACCAATTGAAGAAGTATTTTTATTTGAGCAAGATGATTAAGTAAGAGTGAAAAATTGGTTTATTGAGAAAATAAACATACAACATAGATGGAGGAAAAAATATGGGATTAAAATTAGTGCTTATAATTTTGGGAGTAGTCTTAGTCTTATGGGGTATATATAGAATGAAAACAGATGATGCATTTGTAGGTAAAACCCAAAAAAGAAAAAATTTTTTCAACCTCTTGCTGCTTGGGGAGGCATCCGGAATAGGACAATTTTTTGGAGGGATCCTGTGTTTAGTTTTAGCTGTCGTATCCTTTATAATTAAATAATCTGCAATAAAAGGAACTAAGCTTTAGAGTTTGGGACGGAGTAACTCCGTCCCTGTTTAAGAGTAACAATTCTATCAATTTTCCGATATTAATATTTCCATGGTGCTATGGTTTTATGAACGCTTTGGTTGATTAATAAAGTGGTGGATGTAAATTCAATTACAGTGCTTCCAGAACCGACTCCAGTCATTACATAGTCAATGTTCAATACGGTACAGCCACTTTTTTTGCAACTCGAAATGGTGTTTTCTTGCGGTCAGCACTTCTCGTGTATACTCTGAGGCGCAGAAGCTGAAGGGCTTTGTGCTATGTACCTGAAGTGAAGTATTCTCATTCGAGAGCGTACATTTTTCTGTTACATAGTGCGAACCGTTCTCCTGCGGACCATAGCCGAAATAGGTACAATTCTGAAAATCTCCGGTCAGAAAATAGCGCATGCCAAAACGCAGTAGATAAGCTAAGTCCATCTACACAAAAGTTCCCATCGTGCAGCACTTCTCCAAAGTCTCCACCATAAAGATACTTCGCGTTACCATTAGCATCGTGTTGTAAAACAGCATGATCACACCATTCCCATACAAAGCCGCCGGGGCCATTGCCCATTGCATGAGCAAACTCACACAAAATCAATGGCTTTTTGCTTTCCTTAGCCAGTCTTTCAGCGAATTCGATATCCGGGTACATATAGCTTTTCACATCCAAAATATCTAAGCTGAATCCCCCCTGATCTTCAGGCGAATAATGTACCTTGTTTCAAAATATAGTTAAGATGACTACTAACAAAACTGCAACTTCTGAGGGTACAGTTTTATTAACTGTGCCCCTTTTAAATATGGCAGTGAAAAGGGGAATCTCTATTGAAGCGAACCGCACCATCTCGACTTCCTAAGCTAGGAGCAACTCATTCTCAGCCTCTCAGAAGGCATACCCTCTTTTGGCGGCTATTCGCTAACTATTTTCTTCTGATCCTCATTCCGGTTATTGCGGCTAGTGTACTCGCACATGTGCTCGTCGTTCGTATCATTGAAGAGGATGCCGAGCGGTTCAACAACGTGATGATGAGCCGATTCTCCGAGCAGACCGACGCAGAGCTTCAATCTTTAAAGACGAATATGATTCATAACCTCAGTACATCGAGATTGCGTAGCGTTCTCCTTACTCCTATGGCATCATCTGCGGACAGTGAGCGGCTTCCGGAGTTGCTTCATTCGCTCCGGGAGCAACTTCAGCAACTGGAATCGGTTGATTTGGTCCAGAAAGCATATTATTACTTTGTACACGAGGACCTTATCGTTGATGCTGAAACATATACGAATAAATCGTATTATTTTACCTCCCGTAATACCATGGATCTTAGCTGGCGCAATAAGCTTGAAGCTGAACTGACCGGTAAGAAAATGATGGACTTTATTGATTCTCCAGCAACAATAACCGCTTTGATGAGTTACCCATTTAATACCACCACCCCTGACGTTTATCTTTTGGTTGATGTGAAGCCTGACAAGCTCAAAGAGCAAATTTATATGCCTGAAAGCTGGGTCACAGCCACTGCGATAGTTGACGATAAGGGGGGATTGATATCACAAACCGGTTTAACTGAACAGGATCAGCTAACGTTGCAGCAGCGTATACGTACAGATGGAATAGCTTCACAATTTACAATATCAGACAAGACAGGGCTGTCATTTATGCAATCGGGCTTTGACGACTCCTGGCATTATATCAGCATGATTGATCTAGGTACTTTAATGAAGCCGGTATACCTTACCCGCATTATTAGTTGGCTGTTCGTTATCTTCTTCCTATTGGTCGGCGGCCTTGTTTCGTATTATTTAAGTCGTCGCTTATATCGGCCAATTCGAGAAATAAAGGATGGACTGAAGTCTCATCATCTCTCGGTTGAGGCGCTTCGGAACGAAGGGGATGAGTTTGATGTCATTAAACGCTACTCTCAGTTAATCATGACGGAGAATAAAGAGCTGTTCCAAATGGTGAACGGGATGCTGCCGATTGTACAGGAGCAATTCTTTTCAAAAATACTTCTAGGTCAATATCGTGACGCCTTGTCCATCGAGTATTACGCCAGGGAGATTGAGTTTGCCTACAGCAATAAGGCTGCAAGAACAGTACTGTGCATCTCCTTTCACTATGATCCTCACGTTTACGATTCAGCATCGGAATCGACGAAAACGTTTCTCCTAACTGAGTTGAAGGACAAGATACATAAGCTGGCACCTGGTCTGATTTGGCTATGTCAGACAAAGCCGGATCTACTGGCTTGTGTCGTTCAGCATGATCAGAATGAGGACAATCCGGAGCATATGGCTGACATGATTAGACTTGTATTATTGGAGTACAGTACTTACTACAAAGCAACAATCGGAATCGGCAAGACTGTTCACGCCATGGAAGAGCTACATCTGTCCTATGAGCATGCTGCTGCAGTGCTTAAGTATCGAGGGCTACATTCGACAGTTGAAATTTGCAGAAGTCAGCCTTCCCGGGAACTGCAGCAATGGGACTCTTTCTTATCGGTTCAGGAAGTTAACCGGATTCTCAATCAGTACAAAACAAGAGAATACGACAAGCTGCTCCAATCTGTGCTAGATCTGCTGGAGGAAGGAAAGCGTAGAGATGCGGCAGCTTCCCAAATGAAATACTTGTTCGCTGATGTGCTGAACACGTGGATCCGTGCTGTGGAATCGGAGCATAACGAGTTGAACGTCCCTTATTATTCCGGCCTTTTTGAACGGATGAATCGCTGTATGACATGGGACGAGTTGAAACACTGCTTCGAGGACATTCACGGTTTTCTATTCCGAAAGGCAGAGACCAGCAGTCGAAGGCAGCAATTTTTAGAAATCGTAAATTACATTCATGAACATTATGACCAAGAGCTATCTATCGAGTATTTTGCGGGGATGACGAATATGTCCATTGGGCATTTCAGCCGTACCTTCAAAGAGGAGGTTGGTGAGAAGTATGTGGAATATATTGCGAAATGCCGGTTGACGAAGGCCAAGCACTTTTTGCTCGAAACCGATATGAAAATTGATGAGATTGCCGAGAAGGTAGGGTATTGGGGCAGGAACTCGTTAATTCGGGCTTTCCGCAGATACGAAGGCATTACACCTGCAAAGTACCGGAGCATCCACCAATAAGGGAAGAAGAGACTGTTTTTTTCTAAAGTCTCTTTTTTTGCGATAACAGGTGAAAAACCTTATGCAATCAGGCCATGTAAAACAAGTGACTTGAGGAAAAGATGCGCGCTTTACGCCCTGAAGTGCTGCTCGTATAGTGAGGACAACAACGAACAATGAAGGTGCTAAATAGATTGAACTAAAGAAATAGAAGTACTTCAACGGAGAAGGCGGAATTATTCTGGAGAAACGTAAGTGGTCGCCTTTGTCCCCGGATTTCAACGATTGTATAACTACAAAAAAGAAATCTGGGGGCAACAGCGATCGGAAGAATAATCCGTATTCGTAGTGATGCTCAGGCTAAGAATCTTTAGTTCATCTTATATAGCAATTGGAGGTGAGGATGATTGGCGCAGCTATCACGAATCGGGTATGTTCTGAAAAAGCATAAAGCGTTGTACTTACTGATGCTGCCTGGCATTTTGTACTACTTAATATTCAAGTACGCGCCGATGTATGGCATTATCATCGCCTTCCAGGACTATTCGATTGGCCGAGGTATTTTCGGAAGTAAGTTTGTTGGATTGAAGCATTTCATTGAATTTTTCTATGTCACGCCAGATGCATGGAAGCTGATTCGCAATACAATCATGCTGAATGTGTATGATCTTTTGTTTCATTTTCCGGCACCGATTATTTTGGCAATCCTGTTCCATGAACTGAAGGGCAAGTGGTTCAAACGATTTGTGCAAAATATTAGCTATTTGCCGCACTTCCTATCTACGGTAGTTATCGCGGGCATTCTCGTTACCTTCCTTTCCCCGACAACAGGAGTTGTGAATCATTTTCTCGTCAAGGTGTTCGGCATCGAGCCCATTATGTTTTTGGGTATACCGGAGTGGTTCCGAACGGTTTATGTTGGCTCTGAGATATGGCAGAAGGTGGGCTGGGGTACCATTCTATATTTGGCAGCTATCGCGGGGATTGATCCGACGCTTTATGAAGCGGCCAAGATGGATGGAGCGAATAGGTGGCAGCAGATGCGCCACATCACATTCATAGGTATGGTACCGGTCATGATTATTTTGTTCGTGCTGACATTAGGAAACTTTATGGAAGCAAGTTTTGAAAAAATATTGCTGATCTACAACACGATGAATTATGAAACCTCGGATGTGATTAACACGTTCGTCTACCGACGAGGTATCCTCGATGCTGATTTCAGTTTTGCAACAGCGGTAGGCTTGTTCCAATCGGCAATTGGCTTCATTCTGGTCGTTGCGGCGAATCGAATAGTTCGTAAACATTCGGAGACTAGCCTTTGGTAAAGGGAGGTGTGCCATGAAGAAGCAGGAAAGCTTGGCTTCCAAGCTGTTTGATGTGCTAAATATATTGTTCATGATCTTGCTTGTCATCGTGATGGTCTATCCGATGGTGTACGTATTCTCGGCATCGATCAGCAATAATGCGCTGGTAGCGAGCGGCGCTGTATTGTTCTGGCCGAAGGATATAACGTTTATCGCCTACGAGCAGCTAATTTATAACCCTGATCTTTGGGTGAGCTATTGGAATACGATTCGATATGCTTTTGTTCAAACGGTGCTGACTCTTATTGTGACGTCTGCAATGGCTTATCCGCTCGCGAAACGGTGGTTGCCTGGCCGGAGAGTGATTCTGCTCATGGCCGCTTTCACACTTCTCTTCAGCGGGGGGATGATTCCAACCTTCCTGATCGTGCAGCAGCTTGGGCTCTTGAATTCGATATGGGCGATCGTCCTCCCATCGCTTATTAGTACATGGTATTTGTTTATTATGCGGACGTTTTTCGAGGCGCTGCCTGAGGAGCTTGAAGACGCAGCTGCTATCGACGGCTGTGGATCTATGCAAATACTGGTGCGCATCGTACTGCCGTTATCATTGCCGGTCATGGTCACGATTGGCCTTTTTACCGCTGTGAATCAATGGAATGCTTTTTTTAACGCGTTAATCTATTTGAATGACCGGGATATGTATCCGCTACAAATTATGATGCGTAACATTCTGATCGCCGGCACGAATGTGCAGGGCGAGGGAGATCTGACCCATTTGGAAACATTGAAATATGCCATGATTATCATTGGGACACTGCCGATTCTCTGCGTCTACCCGTTCATCCAGAAGTATTTTGTGCAGGGTACGATGATTGGAGGTATTAAGGGGTAGATATGGAAATGCGAGCTACATAAGAAAAACGTCTTTCGATGTACTTCAAAGAAGACAGACCGCGATAAGTGGTAGTTTTTCTTGCGATATCAGGTTGTGAAGCTCACGTCGTTTTTACTATCTGATATCTAAAAAAAAGGAGGTTATGGAATGAAGCGAACGAGATTCAAAATGGTGCTTACGATTCTATTGCTCGGGGCCATGCTCGTAACTGGCTGCACCAGCGGAAAGAGTAAAGATAGTGGTACATTAAGCCCAGATAATCCAGTTAAATTCTCATGGCTCGTCTATGATCGGGTGGAAGGAAAGGTTCGTGATGACTGGGAAATATTCAAAGAAATTGAGGCTAAGACAGGCGTCAAGCTTGAGTTTCAAATCGTAAGCCAGGAAGGGCTTGAGGAAAAAAGACAAATTATGATCGCAACGAACACAGCAACCGATTTTATCCAAGTACCGACTCAAGACGGAAGGGAGCATGGACCGGAGAAGGTATTTTTAAACTTAAAGGATTATCTGGATAAAGCTCCAAACTTGAAAGCGTTTTACGAGAAATATCCTGAAGCTAAGGCACTGGCAACGGGCACGGATGGAGGACTATATACCGTACCTGTACTAGAGGGTGATGCAGAGGGGAAAGGCTTTAACTTTATCTGGTATGCACGCAAAGATATTATGGATAAAGATGGAATAAAGCCTCCGACATCGGTCGATGAATTTTATCAATATTTAAAAACACTTAAACAAAACTATCCGGATTCTTACCCGCTTATTTCAAACACCATCGTTGGTGACACAGGGCTGTATACAACTTTCGGAAGAGTATTCACGGGCATCAGTGGTTTCTACAATATTGATCCGACGACGGAACAATATGCATTCGCTCCATATCATTCGAATTATAAGGATATGCTTGTATTTTTGAATAAGCTTTATTCGGAGAAACTGCTTGATCCTGAATACTCGCTGCTGACTCAAGCGCAGTGGGAGGAGAGGATTTTAACCGGAAAATCATTAGTTACTTATTTCTGGAAGGCAGATCTGGAATCCTTGGTCGCAAAGGCGCGAGGTGCCGGTACAGCTGATTATGAACTGGATGCGATCCCTTCTTTTGCAGTCGAGGGTATTAAAAACTACCAGTTTTCTCGTCCAGTAGTTGGCACGGTTGGCAGAGCCATCTCAGCAAAAGTGAAGGATAAGGAGCGGGCTGTTCAATTTCTCGATTATTTAGTCGGCGATGAGGGAGGTAATTATCTCTCTTTAGGGATTGAAGGCAAGACGTATACCATGGAGGACGGTAAGCCGGTGTACAACAAGGAATTCGGAGCATCCCCTTTTAATACGCTGCGTAAGGATTGGGGTGTCTGGTATGACCTTATTACGTTGAACAATGCGAAATCCCGTGAAGTGTGGGAGCGAGGTTTAAGTGAGAAGAGTAAGGATATCAATGCTCGGTATGAGCAATATATTATTCCTGCTCCGAAGCAGATCGTCAAAACAGAAGAAGAGCTTGAACTTGAAAAGTCAAAGTTAAACAATCTAAACAAATATCTTGAACAGAAGGTCACAGAGTTTGTAACAGGCAAAACACCAATCAACGAAACGACTTATCAGCAATTTATTGACCAGGCCAAAAAATTCGGTTCTGATGAACTCCTTAACATGTACAACACCGCATACACACGCACGTACAGTAAGTAATTTTGTGATGGAGACGGAGGAATCAGGTGATGGACGGATACAAAATTATCGATGTCGATGTTCATAATGAACAAGAGGATACCGCCCTGCTTCCTTATCTGAAGGAGCCCTGGCGTTCGCGGGTCGCTGCATCAGGTATCGGCTATGCCGGCTCAGGCTACTATTCGCCGATCGGCGTCATGAAGAAGGATTCGATACCCCCAGGTGGAGGGAGAGCGGGCTCTGATCCTGATTTCATGATCAAGCAGCTGATCGAAGGATATAATCTGGATTATGCAGTACTCACTGGGGTCGTTTACAATATCTCATCAACGCATGACCCTGATTACGCAGCAGCCATATGTTCAGCCTATAACGATTTCTTAATTGCTGAATGGCTCGGCAAGCATAAAGCGTTTAAGGGAGCGATGGCTGTAGCGACCCAAGACCCGCTTCTTGCAGCGCGGGAGATCGATAGAGTTGGCGGGCATCCGGACATCGTGGAGGTTATGATCTCCAGTGCGGCGCGCTCGCCGCTGGGGCAGCGCCACTATCATCCGATTTACGAAGCAGCGGAACGTAACGGTCTGCCTGTCGCGATTCATCCGGGAGCAGAGGGTGGGGGGAGCTCAACGGCTCCAACCGCTGCTGGTTATCCGACTCGTTACATTGAGTGGCACACTTGTTTGTCTCAGATGTTTATGGCACATCTGGTGAGTATGGTATGCGAAGGGGTTTTTGTGAAGTACCCGAGGCTGAAGGTGGTGTTGGTAGAAGGAGGAGTCGCTTGGTTGCCGGGATTGATGTGGCGATTGGATAAAAATTATAAAGCGCTCCGTTCGACCGTTCCATGGCTGACGAAAATGCCAAGCCAGTACATTCGAGAGCACTGTTACTTATCTACGCAGCCGATAGAGGAGCCTGACAACCCGCAGCATCTCATCGATCTTTTTAATATGATCGATGCTGAAAACATGCTGCTCTACTCAAGCGATTATCCGCATTGGGACTTCGACTCGCCTGGTCATATTCTACGCAAACTTAAACCGGAGGCAAAGCGGAAGATTTTTTATGAGAATGCAAAGGAGTTATATCAATTGACTTGATTAACTTGAGTGGGGGCTTGGGAGGGTCGCTATGGTGGTGCATTATGTGCTGAATGCAGATGAAATTCCGGAAGGCGGTCACGTAGTCGTGCATATTGAGGGACGTGAAATCGGCGTCTATCGAGTGAATGGAGAGTATCATGCCATAAATAATTATTGCCCGCATCAAGGAGCACCGATCTGTGCGGGTCTCGTCTCCGGAACTACACTTCCTTCGGATGTATATGACTACGAATATGGAAGAGCAGGCGAGATTATCCGCTGCCCTTGGCATGGTTGGGAGTTTGATTTACAAACGGGCAAGTCTTTATTTAGCGACAGAATCAGGGTGAAGAAGTACAAGGTAGAGATTCAGGATGGGAGAATCGGAATTGTGCTGGGGAAGTAACATATCTGCGAAAACCTTCTTAGCCTTAACAAGGCTTGAGAAGGTTTTTTTAAATATAAGAGGCTCCAATCTAATTAGCTAATCGTCGTTAATCGATAGTGATTCGTACGAGACAAAGCCTTGAGCTGAGCGCATCGCGGATATTTCTTATTAAAATGGCCTCTCTTGCAGAGCAAGTGCTTCCACTGTGATAAGCCTGATTAATCTGGCGGACTCACATTCCGTTATTTGTGACAATCGACGAGATATTGCACTCATTTGGTCTGAGAATCCGTTATTTCCTCAAAACAAACCCGATTCCGCTTAAAAAGGCGCAAATAACTGCCTCTCCGGTTTAACCCCCTAATCTTGGACACTAGCCACCTCATTCTCGGGATATCGCATCATAACGCAATTTTTGCAGGAGTAATCGTTCCTTCGTTCACCAAACGCAAATACTCCTTAGGCGGCCAGTCATGAAGGCTTCCATGAATGCGCTCGTTGTTGTAATAGCGAATGAACCGATCTACTTCCGAAAAGGCTTCCTCATAATCCTCAAAACAGTGTCGTTGGTAGCACTCGCGTTCCACAATACTGTGGTAGGACTCAATGAAGGCATTCTTGTTCGGTGTCCGGTTCGGAGTACGTTCATGTTCAAGCCCTGCATGTTCACAGAAAGCATGGAACGCCTTGCTGACGAACTGGGGGCCATTGTCAGTACGAATAACCAACTTCTGCTCATCTCCGTACACTTTACGCGTAAGGAGCGCTTTCTGGAGTGTACGTAAGATATCTTGGGTGTGGCAGGTTTTCCCGCGATGGTACGCTACAATTCGGCGGTCAAACACGTCAATAATGCTGGCCAGGTAGAAATGCCGACGTTTTCCCGCCACGTAGCCATACTTAATATCCATCTGCCACAACTGGTTGGCGCCATTTACCACCCGGTTATTCGCTACTCTTTTGGGAACAGGGTTCGTTCTTTCTCGTTGTGGAAGGAGAATCCCCAAGGACTTGCAGAGACGGTATACCTTCTTTTTGTTAATCACTAGCTTATACTTTCGGCGCAGCAAAATCGTCAGTTTCCGGTAACCAGATGCTCCATGAGGGCCTTGGATCAGACGACGAAGAAACCCTTGAATACGGGTATCAGAGACGGCCTTTCCGTTCTGGTCACAGGAATAGCCCGGGATCGGTCGTCCGTTGCTGATCGGCTGCTGACGTTCAGGATGCTTCAAACGGTAATAGTACGTGGATCGCGGCACGTCACAGATCCGTAGGACGGTACGGATCGGATAGCCTTGCTCAATCCAATAGGAGGCTATTTGTAGTCGGGATACTTTTTTTTTACGAGATCTTTGAGGATGTGGTTTTCAAGTTCCTTCTCCCCCAACAGTTTCATCGCCTCGTCATATTTTTGCTGCAGCTCTTGGAACTTGGCCGCATCCTGCTCTATTTTTTGGGCTTCTTTCTGCTTTTTGACCATAAGATCTCCCACCTCATCCTCATATTGACGAACCCAGCCGCTTAACGTTTTGGGAGACATGCCGTATTTTCTCGCAACCATCTCTGTCCGGTAACCAGACAACACCTCTACGACATACTCTTTTTTCGCCTCAACCGGGCATCGAAATCGTCTTTTCATGGACGGACTCCTCATTTCTTTTTAGTGTATCTGAGGTACCTTGGAGTGTCCAATTGGATTAGGGGGCTATAAAGTCTCAGTCCGTTAGCTCACTCTAATAGACGAAAATACTCTAAATAACGGAACGTGAGTCCGCCCAAAGTATCGCCTGTTCACTTTAAACCGCTCACGACTAAATTCACGAGTTTGCGTAAACGACTAATCCATCTCGATGTTAACCATCAAAAACTAATTATTATATTTTTTGCACAAACGCCGTCGCCCTTTGAAAAGGACTACGAAGCCGTTCTACTTGGCCGTTTAAATTCCGTTTAAATTCGTGGATTATAATGTATGCAATAGCTGATGCTGAGCTAAAGAAGGAGTGAAAGTCATGGAATTAGAAATGGAATCAACAAAAGGTTCAATCAGCAACTGGCGCCAATTCATGAACGTAATTAACGAGACAAAGCCATCGAAATTAATGTTAATGGTCGCTTTGCTTATGAGTATAGGCTCAACTGCTGTGGCGTTGGTTATCCCGATGTTTACGAAGGGCATGGTGGACAATTTCTCCATAGCTAAGTTGGATACGATGCAGATCGTCGCGCTGGCGGTTGCGTTTATTATCCAGGCGATTGCCGCAGGTTTGTCTATATATATGTTGAATCTGATTGGGCAAAAGGTGGTTGCGAGCTTAAGGGATAGGCTATGGAAAAAGATGCTAGTCCTTCCGGTATCCTACTACGATCAGAATAAGACCGGAGAGACCGTTAGCCGGATTACGAATGATACGGGCATTATTAAAGGATTTATTACCGAACACCTTGCAAGTTTCTTTACAGGTATCGTGTCTGTTATTGGTTCGTTTATCGTGCTGCTGTATTTAGACTGGCAGATGACGCTCATTATGCTGGTGGTTATTCCGCTTTCGGCACTCGTTTTATTCCCCCTCGGAAAGCAAATGTTTAAAATATCAAAAGGCCTCCAAGATGAAACGGCATCCTTCACGGCTGTATTAAGCCAAGTGCTCTCTGAGATCCGACTTGTGAAAGCATCCAACGCGGAGTCGCGGGAGTACGAGAACGGTAGCAAAGGCATCAAAAGTTTATTTCGGTTCGGGGTTAAGGAAGGTGTAGTACAAGCGCTGATATCCCCGATCATGTCCTTTGTACTTATGGTCCTATTGGTCGTCATTATTGGATATGGCGGGATGCGAGTCTCTTCTGGTGCGTTGTCTACGGGCGAGTTGGTTGCTTTTATTCTGTATCTGATTCAAATTGTGATGCCAATGAGCCAATTGTCCATGTTCTTTACACAACTTCAAAAAGCTATTGGTGCAACTGAGCACATGATCTCTATTCTTGATACAGAGGAAGAGGAGCACGTGAAAGGTAAAGAGGTCGCTAAGGCCAATCAACCGATCGCAGTCGAACATTTGCATTTTGCTTACGTTGAAGGAGAGCCCATTCTTGAAGATATCAGCTTTACGATCAAGCCTGGAAAAGTAACGGCTATCGTTGGACCGAGTGGCGGCGGAAAGACGACTTTATTCTCGCTCTTCGAACGTTTCTACTTGCCTACTTCAGGTATAATCAAGTTAGGACAGGACGGGATTAACGAATTTTCGCTGCAATCATGGCGCTCCCAGATTGGATATGTATCGCAAGAGAGTCCATTAATTGACGGTACGATTCGGGAAAATATTTGCTATGGGATGAATCGGGAAGTTACGCAGGAGGAGTTGGAGCGAGCAGCTGAAATGGCATACGCGGACGGCTTCATCCGCGAGTTAACGGAAGGTTACGAGACAGAAGTCGGTGAACGCGGCGTTAAGTTGTCAGGCGGACAACGCCAACGAGTTGCTATAGCGAGAGCATTGCTTCGTAATCCGCATATCTTAATGCTGGATGAAGCCACTTCCAGCTTGGACAGCAAGTCCGAGATAGTTGTGCAAAAAGCATTAAACAACCTGATGAAGGGACGTACTACCTTGGTTATTGCCCACCGTTTGTCCACAGTAGTTGATGCGGACCAGATCTTGTTTATCGAGAAAGGCAAAATAACAGGCAACGGCACTCACGAGAAATTGTTGGAAAGCCATGCGATGTATCGGGAATTCGCGACGCAGCAGCTGCGTATACAAGAACAATACGGCTCTTAACGGGTGATAGGGAAAGGCGGTAGAGTACAGCATGATAACGATCTTAATCGTAGATGACGACCCTCATATTCGAGAATTAGTGACCTTATTCCTACAGAAGGAAGGCTTCAGGACTAGTGAAGCCTCCGACGGGGTAGAGGCGCTGAATAAGATGGAGACGGATAGAGCCGATCTGGTCGTACTCGATATCATGATGCCGAATATGGATGGCTGGGAATTGTGTCGTGAGCTTAGATCTATGTACGATATTCCGCTGCTTATGCTGACCGCTAAAGGGGAGACCTCGCAGAAAGTGAAGGGATTCAATCTAGGAACGGATGATTACTTGGTCAAGCCATTTGATCCAATTGAATTGGTCGTTCGGGTAAAGGCACTACTAAAACGGTATCAGATCGCTATATCGCAAACCGTTCAGTTCGGTCAAGTGAGCATGAATAGACAGACGTTTGAAGTGACATCATGCAATCAAAAATTTCCTCTTCCGATGAAGGAGTTCGAATTGTTATTTAAGCTTGGAGGTTATCCTGGCAAGACATTTTCCCGAGAACAATTGATTGAAGATATATGGGGATATGACTTTGAGGGGAACGAGAGAACATTGGATGTTCATATTAACCGTTTGCGCGAAAGGTTCCCTGAGAACGACTATGCTTTTAAGATTAAGACGATAAGAGGACTTGGTTATCGGTTAGAGGTTATGGGATGAGTCTGATGCAAAAAATAAAGGCGTTCATGAAGACGAAGGCATGGCGAAGGATCAAATTTATTTTCAGCATAGCTACTATATTGTTCATGATGTTCGGGGCTTGGTCTATTTCTTACTATATCACCCCCTTATTAATGAAATGGTTTGGATGGGAGTTTTCAGATTATTGGGCTTTTGTTGTGGTAGGTGTTGTCGCTTTGCTTCTATTAAGCGCTGTTATGAGCATATTTGTACCATTTGCGCGAAACAAGCATCTGGTTTTTTATCAGTCTATAGTTGATGCTGTGAAAAGGATATCGAAAGGTGATTTTGATGTTACGATTAAGCCTAATGAAGATTTTGAAGACGAATACGGAACGTTGGTCGAGAGCATAAACCAGATGGCTGGTGAACTGGGGCTGATGGAGAAGATGCGTCAAGAATTTATTTCGAATGTTTCACACGAAATTCAATCTCCGTTAACCTCGATTCGAGGGTTTGCGCGTGCTCTGCAAAATGATGAATTAAGTGAACTCGAACGCCAACATTATCTACAAATTATCGAGCTGGAAACGATGAGGCTGTCCAAATTAAGCGATAATCTGCTTAAATTGACATCGTTGGAATCGGATCATCATCCAGTCGAACCGCAATTTTTTCGCTTAGACAGTCAGCTTCGAAATCTCGTTCTTGTAAGTGAGCCGCAATGGTCTGCTAAGGGATTGGAGATGGATTTGAACCTAGATAAAGTTGGTATTCATGCAGATGAGGATATGCTCAGCCAAGTATGGGTGAATTTAATTCATAATGCGATTAAGTTCACGCCGGATAAAGGCTCGATCTGGATAATCATGAGGGCGTCAGAACATCATGTTGAGGTGCGAGTGGAGGATAGCGGTATAGGTATTGAAGAAGTGTATATTCCACATGTATTTGAACGATTCTTCAAGGCAGATGTTTCTCGTAATCGAGCGCAAGGTGGCAATGGTTTAGGTTTGTCTATTGTGCAAAAGATCGTACAGCTTCATAATGGTACGATTGAGGTTACAAGCACAAGAGGTGTTGGGACAACTTTTATTGTCAAGCTGCCGCTTCATGCAACAAGGCTAGGTGAAGCGGGTTAAGCGCCCATTCTCGGATAGATGAGGAATGGGCGCTTTGTTTATTTCTTCCTAGGTATGGTCAAGGACTTCCAGTCAT
The DNA here is from genome assembly GCF_900177425.1 of Paenibacillus uliginis N3/975. Classification (NCBI taxonomy): domain Bacteria; kingdom Bacillati; phylum Bacillota; class Bacilli; order Caryophanales; family Paenibacillaceae; genus Paenibacillus; species Paenibacillus uliginis. The sequence goes on from NZ_LT840184.1 coordinate 1,845,729, forward strand.
CCGATTTCCGGAGTTTTGCGACATATACGATCTGCCCGACATGATAAGAGTAATGAGACGTCTGACGCTCGATGGCTTCCATGACCGAGTGTGGTTGCTCGCGAATGAATACAGTGCTTAATAGACTTCCTTAAATTTCAAATTTCTTGTTTTAGTGTGTTCCTTTGGTTTGTTAATTATATGGATTTTAAGTCAAGGGGGAAAGCTAATGAGTGTACAAGAATCGAAGTCAAGGAGATTTAAACAGATCAGAGTAATACTTTTAATTATGTTGTCGTTGATTATTATTGAACAGATCCCTTTAATACAACGTATTACGGCGATATCTACATCTCAGGTATATGTTTATGTAAAGTATGGGAACGATTTATCGTTTAAAGAAATTGAGTATGTACCTCAGTTCGGAGATTACTTTGTCTCTTATGAAAACAAAGGAGGGGAAAAACTTTCATTCATTGTCTCGCCCCATTTCAATACATATAAATCATCTTTTCTAAATTCGAGAGATTTGCTGAGAAAATAGTCCTGTGATTTTAATAGGCATATTGTATGATAACTGATATGTCGGTGTTTTTTGTTTTTTGTTAGAAGAAACTGAAAAAACGGTTTTTTTGTTCGTTATTGGTTTAATATCACTTAATAGGTTGATGGTGGAACTTCTTGATGTTACTATAGAACTATATGAAAAAGTCTTAAGGGGGACTAATTGTAAAGTGGAGACTAATAAAAAACCAAAAACTTTCAAAAAAATTATGCTTATCATTGTAGGGGTAATAGTAGCATTAAGTATAATTGGAGCACTTTCCAATAATACTTCATCAACAACAGATGATAAGACAAATTCCGCTAAGGAAACAAAATCAAGCAAGTCTGAAAACCACGAGGAATTATTCGCAGAGGCTCAAAAGCTTTTTAAAGATGGCAGCTACACGGATGCCATTGCAACAGTTGAGAAAGCAATTAAAGCTGAAAATAAAGACGAATATACAAAACTTAAAGCCGATATTGAGGCTAAGATTAAGGAACGCAAAGGAAAACTTGAGGCTAAATTTGATATTAAAGAAGATAAGGTCGAAAACATTACCTTTATCTCACCTGCATCAGGAGTTACCAAAGGATTAGTTTTCTATCCTTACATCGGTGTTAAAGATTCGAAAAAATACATGTTGTTGCGGGCAGGATATCAGGAAGATGCTTCTAAGGCTTTATTTGTTTTCACCAGTATTAAAGTGCGAGCTGGGGAGGATCTTGAAGAACTTAAATTCAATCCTATGGATAAACTGAATAATGTTGACTTTATGGGTTCCGGTATGACGGAAGTTGTTGATATAGGAGTTAAAGACAAAACGGAAAATCTACTGACTAAGGTAATTCCGAGTAATGATGAAGTCATTGTTCGATTTGAGGATATATCCAATAAAACTACGGATTATACTTTAAGCAAGGAGCAGAAGCAAGTTATAGCCGACATTTTGGAATACTACAGCTATTTGGATTAAGGTTAAGCTATCATGCGGCATTGTTGCTTCATAATTTGAAATGTAAAGAAGGGTCCTGTTCTGCTATGAACAGGGCTCTTTTTTGGACTTTCAGTAGAATAGTTATGCAGATTCAATGTATTAATAAGTTAGCATTTCACTACTTAAACACCGTAACGGAGAACTGCTGTTTTAAAAGTGTAAGAATATGTGATTCTGCTTCCTAAGATGATCTTCTTCAAAAAACAGAGTGTGGTTGGTGTAATACCATCGATGCTCTGTTTTTTATATGAGAAATAATTATGGCAACAGGGTAAGTTGAATTATCTGTATGATTGATGGGATATCCTGTATGATAATTTTAAGGTATGGAGTTATCATTGTACTGTTCTTAGAATACGTATTACCAACTTTAAAAAAGGAATGCGATTTATGAAATAGATGAATATACGGGAGGAATTGCAATGCAAGCCATACTGAAAGAACTAACTAGAAATATGAACTTCACACACGACCTGAAGCAAGACATACAATTGTTCCTAATTTCCAATCATTGTCCGAAGACTGCTGAGCATTGTATGGAGGTCGGGACAGAGGCTAGGAGAGTTGCCACATTATTTAATGCAGATCCAGATGAAGCGGAAATCGGAGGATGGCTGCATGATATTAGTGCGGTAATTCCAAATAACGAACGGATTGCGGCCGCAAAGGAGTTGCAAATCGATATTTTAGCTGAGGAAGAAGCTTTTCCTATGATTATTCATCAGAAGATATCAAAAGTAATGGCTAAAGAAATATTCAAAATCACGAATGCCGAGATATTGGATGCTGTTGGATGTCATACGACACTGAGGAGAAATTCAAGTAAGCTGGATCAGGTTTTATTTGTTGCAGACAAAATAGCGTGGGACCAGTCAGGAATTCCTCCATACATACAAGAACTTCATCGGAATTTGGAAGTTTCTTTAACCTATGGAGCTTTTTCTTATATTAATTACTTATGGGAACGCAAGGAATCGCTCAAAGTGATACATCCCTGGCTCAGAGACGCATACGAAGAGTTAAATGATTTATTAAAGCCACAGCGTACATAGCAGAACTTAGATAGGTGGAATTGTAGAAGAGAAAGGATGGCATGAACAATGAGCGGATTCATCTTTATTGCATCGGACACATTGTTAAATGAAGTAAATCCAACAAGATTTTTGACCCTTACAGCAAAAGACATTAAACAATTAAAACATAAACCCGTTGGGCCTATGCCATGGGAAGATGCTCCAGATGAAGCTAAGGTTATCTGGCAAATTAACGAACAAACAGAAAGTTTACAAGTTGAATATTGTGAGTCTCCGCCATATGTATTAGATAGCTATACGAAGAAGCCGTTTATTTATCAGCTGGGTGGAAATTTGTATCAGCAAAATACGATTGAAGAGCTATATACGTATATCGTCGAAAAAGTTAATGAAGGAATTCCCATTGAACTATGGTCCGTATGGATTGGTAACGAGAATCCGAATATGGTAAGAAAAACAGTAAGTATCGATCAGTTTGCAACAGAAGATATTCAGATGATACATACGCCTGATAGTTGTTGTACGATCATTAGATAAGATTGCCTAAGCTCGGTTGTGATGGTAAACAACTACGAGATACAATATGATCCAATCTAACTTTTTGGAGGATACAACTATGAACCCCGAAGTTTCAACAAACAACGATTTCACGATCGATTGTAACGATATTATTCTTAGAGAATATAAACTAGAAGATTTGGACGCCTTGTATAACCTGACCTAGCAGCCTGAAATCAAGGAGTTTTTGCCGGATTGGGACGTACCCAAGGAACAAAGACTGGATTGGTTGTTTAATTATGAAATTCCGGAGAATCAAAGATTTATCCAGGCTGTGATGGAGGGAGGGGACATCGGAGATATCCGTTTACGCTTAGGAATTATTTTAAAAGAGACGGGTGAGTTTATCGGTTGGTGCTGTACAGGGATTAAAGATGAATTACTCGAACCTAAAAGAGAGGTTATGTATGCCATATCGAAGGATCATCGAAGCCAAGGATATACGACTCAGGCTGCACAAGGGCTTATCAAGTATTTATTTGAGAATACCCATGTCGAGGAAGTTTGCGCACTGGCATTAGTACATAACGTGCCTTCGAACAAAGTCATACAGAAGTGCGGCTTCGTTTGGAGTAACATCTTGGAGATGGATGGCATGCCATATAATAGCTATACAATACATAAAAATACGTGGATAGATCGTTAAAAGGGATGCTAAGGGCGGTGAGTTGATATGTTTTTTGTAAATGCAAGAGCCTTTATTGAACGAGATAACGATGGAGTTACCGAACTCATCATTCAAACCCGTGTTAAGCCAGGGGAGCCTGAAGTTTTAGAACTGCCTGGAGGAAGATTAGAGCTGTTTGAGCCTATACTCGCTGGTTTGTATAGGGAAGTATTCGAGGAAACGGGATTGAAAGTCGTCAGGGTGGAAGATCAAGACACAAGAAGTGACACCATAGGCATAAACGCTGAGTTCGAGGTAGAATGCGTGAAGCCTTTTTGTGTTTATCAAACGGTGAATGGGCCTATTGATTCAATGGGCATGTATTTCATTTGCACCGTAACAGGTGATCTAACCGAGAACGGCGATAACACGGAAAAGGTACACTGGAGGCCAGTTGATGACATTCGTGAATTAATGAATCAAGATCCGATGCAATTTTCCAACGTGGACCGGGCTGGTATTATGTATTATTTGAAATATCGAACTTCCAGATGAACTGAAACCGATAATAGAGCTGGTTGTGACCGAGTATTACCTAGGAAATATTCTATGTTGTTAGAAGGAGGAGCTAAATTTGAATTTAGAAGAAAAACTAATCAATATTTTGAAGACTAACGAAAATTTAATGAGAGATCTGGAATGGGTGCGGCAATTGGGTTTGCCACATTGGTGTATAGCGGCTGGGTATGTGCGAAATTTTGTTTGGGATTACCTCCATGGCTATGCAGATCAAACCCCACTAAACGATGTAGATGTTCTATATTTCAATCCAACAGATCTTCGAGAAGAGTCGGAAAAAGATTATGATATCCAGCTAATAAATCAATACGATAAATATAACTGGTCTGTGAAGAATCAAGCCCGCATGCATACAAAAAACCAAGATGATCCATTTGTATCTGTGGCAGATGCAATGAAGAGATGGCCAGAGACGGTAACGGCTGTTGGAATCCGTCTTGACGACGATATGAATATTGAAGTGATAGCGCCTCATGGACTGGAAGATTTGTTTCAGTTGATTATTCGTAAAAGTCCGTATTTTAAGGACGAAGCATATTTTAATTCCAGAGTAAATAATAAGAGATGGTTAGATATATGGCCTCAATTAAGAATGGCTTAATCCAATTTACTTTTTACAGATTGAACTAACGGTGAAGAGAATAAGGAGGGGAGAGCACTTTTGAAAAATATACGTAGTATAGTTTGGCCCGTGGTTATCATGGTCTTACTGTTAGGTCTACTTGGCTGCAGCAAAGAAACCACGCCAGAAAATAAGGTAGCATATATTTCTGCCAATGAAAATTTGGAATACGAAAAAGTATACAAGGAATTGGGCTTAGGGGTTTTGTACGACTTTGATTTCAAGCTACCCTATGCGGATCAGAGCTGGGTTAATATTTGGGTGGAGTGTTATCAGAACGGTTAAAAAATGGATCCATTTCACTTAATCGAACTAAGCTATGGTCAAAGCCCCAAACAGGTTGAAGAAGGCCATATGGGTTTTGGATTAATTAATCCTATTAGTGAGGCAGGTTCGATATTTATGTATTCACATAATGTGAAAGCACCACCTATTCGAATAGACAACCAAATCCTTAATAGTTCTACGATGTTTAGCGTTTGGGACTATGCCATTGGAAGTGAAAAGGTTGGCCTGGAATCTGGAGAGACCAAATTGTTAGCGGTGTACCGGCAAGGAAAGAATAATACGATAGAAAGCTATGATTATCAAGACAGCCAAGCAATGGATAAAATGATCAAGAAAGATGCAGTTGTGCTTTTATTAAAGGTGAAAGTTGTAAAAAAAGATGAATCAGAAGGAGACAACGATGTCTGATCCCATAATCGTAATGCCTTATGACAAGGCATGGAAAAATGAATTCCAGGTGATTGGTGGACAAATAAGGCAGGCACTAGGTGAAGTCGCTGTGCGAATTGACCATATCGGTTCGACATCTATCACAGGATTAGATGCAAAGCCAATTATTGATATTCAAGTATCCGTTGGTTCGTTGGAACCGATGGATTGCAGATTGGGTTTAGAAGCACTCGGTTACACCTATAGAGTCAATAACCCAGACCGAACGAAACGTTATTTTAGAGAGAGCGGCAGTATGAGAAGAACCCACATTCATGTTCGTGAGGTGGGTAGTTGGTCAGAGCAGTTTGCGTTGCTCTTTAGAGATTATTTGCGCGAACACCCGGATGCCCGCAGAAGGTATGCAGAAGTGAAGTATCAATTGATGGATCAGTACCACAATGAGCGCGAACGGTATGTGGAAGAGAAGGGGCCTGTCATTTGGGAGATTATGAGGAAGGCGAGTGAATGGAGTCAGCAAATAGGATGGAGACCGGGAAAGTCAGATATATAACAGATTTATCGAGAGTTCATTTTACATATCCCCAAAAATATATGAACTGAAGTTAATTTTGGTTGACAAAAACTAATGTTATTAGTTAAATTGTTATTAGTGTTAATATTTTGAATTAACCCTATTCATCTATATGTGAATGATATATAAGGAGATGAAAGTACGGATGTCAAGAGTAAAGCTGGATTTGCAGATCATATTACAAGCAGCCTCAGAAATTGCGGATACTGAAGGCTTGGATGAGGTAACATTGGCCTCCCTCTCCAAGAAGCTGGGAATTCGTTCGCCTTCATTGTACAATCACGTGGATGGACTGCCTGGACTTCGTCATCAGCTCGCGATGCATGGAATGAAACGGTTGAATGATGTGATGACACATGCAGCGGTAGGACGTGCGCAAGATGATGCCGTACATGCCATTGCTAAAGCTTACATAACGTTTGCTCGGGAGCATCCAGGATTGTATGACGCTCTTGTTCGTACACCGAATTGGCAGCATGAAGAAACCCAAAAAATTGCAGTTCAGCCTGTAGAACTTCTCGTTCGTGTACTTGGCGCATACGGATTAGAGGGAGATGCAGCCATCCATACTGTTCGCGGATTGCATAGTCTCCTACACGGTTTTGCATCGCTGGAGCAGACAGGAAACTTCAATATCCCGATTGATCCAGATTATAGTTTACAGCTATTGATTGACTTTTTCCTTAAGGGTATTCGTTCATATGGTGAGTCGAAATAAGACAGGTGCTTTGTTTGTATGATAATATACAGGGAGATGGATTAATGGGAGGCGTTTGATATGAAAACAAATTGTAATCAGGGGCAAACTTATGAGGGGTTTAGCGCATAATCGCCCATAAACTGCGTGGTCCCCATCGAGAGGGGAAACTTTTTTTGAAACAATATGTTTTGCAGCAGTTTGATTATCATGTTTGGGCTAACAAGAAAGTGTGTGCCTATTTGCAGGAATTATCCGAGGAAATATACCGCCAGAAAATGATGAGCGTATTCCCTACGATCTATGATGTCATGGTGCACATTTATGTGGTTGACAGCAACTGGTTAACCTTTTTTACTGCTGGTGACGTTATGGAGATGTCAGAAGAATATATTGAGCAAGTAAAGGCTGAGACGGATCGATTGGTTGCTGAAACGGAAGGGAAGCGTATTGAACAATTAGGAGTCATGATGGAAACACTGGGTGAACGTTTCAGGGCATTTATTGAGCAGCACGAGGACATAGAGTCTATGTATTCATCAGGTGGGTTCAAGGCCCGGTATGTTGATTTTATTCAGCATATTGTGAACCATGGGTCGTATCACAGAGGAAATATTACTGCGATGCTGAGACAGCTTGGTCATCCGGGGACACCAACGGATTATGGCTTCTATTTATATACGCTAGATCAATGATAATACTATAGCAATCAGCAAAAAGGACAGTCTGGAACTTTGAGTTCCAGGCTGTTTTTTTAGAACAAATCTATTAGACTTGCATAAACCGAAGGATAGATTAACTTAATATGGAATTTTGATCCTGCTATAACGTATAATGAAGACACTAAAAAAGAAGCGGGAAAGATCCCTATTGATGTAGAGTTCATATGATCATTCAGATAGATTTCATTCACTTAACAACAAGTTAATAAGATCATCACTGGGGTGCACTTGCCGACTACAGGAAGGGTTGTCTTTATGAGTGTTGAAATCGTAAACCGTGGTAGGACCCGTATTGTTGGACTCACCGGTGACGTTCTTTTGAAAGATACCAAGGAACAACTAATTATACCAAAATTACAGCAATCGTTTAATGAAAGATTGAATGAGATCGAAGGTGCGGTGGGCCTTCCAGTAACCTATGGTGTATTCATTGATCCCCCTAACTACAATCCGCATACCGATTTATTCACTTGGATAGCAGGAGTGGAAGTTGAAGAAGGATTTGAGCCTCAGGAGGACATGATCAGTTATGAAATTCCTGGTGGCACATACGCTGTCTTGCCATACTCCGGAAATATTGATAACGCGGGCTTGGCATATGATCAATTATATACTTGGATCAGCGCGTCAGAATATGAACAGGCTGGGACCTATGGTTTTGAGATGTATATGAAAATTCACTCCGCTCATGAACGTAATGACACCGAAATGAGACTGCATTTTCCAATTATTAAGAAATAATTTTTCTGGGAGAGTGTTCTATGAAAAAAGATTTTTTATTCACTAGAGTTGGTTATGTGTATGTTCCTACATCCAATATTGATGCTTCCATTGAATGGTATACAAAACATCTTGAATTTCAGCTAATCGATAAATTTCAGGATCGGGGCTCATTTCTTGCGGTACTGCATCATCCCGGCCAATATTCGATTGCTTTATTGTTGATTGAAACCGAGGATCAGGAGAGATTGCAAATATCCAGAAACGGTCAACCTTTTCCGATTATGGCTATGAATTGCCTAGATATTGAACAAACACATGAATTCTTGAAGAGTAATGGGGTTGATGTGCAGCCATTGCAATCCTTGGGCGCCGGAGAAGCCAAGTATTTTTATTTTAGAGACAATGAAGGGAATCTGCTGGAAGCAGCGTGGTCTATTTATGATCTAAAAGAAGAGATGAAAGAAAATTTTGTGAAGGATTCAGCGGAAAATTAACTAAGGATGTGTGTACGCTCTCTGATAAAGCACTTGCACAATATTTAAGAACGCAGTACAGCATTCAAAATTTATTGAATACGAGTTACTACCTACGAGGAATGAATGACACCTACTTGGTAACCACCACATCCGATGAAAAATTCATCTTTAGAGTTTATCGTGGAGATTGGAGAAAAGAGTATTCGGAAATCGCTTTTGAATTGGAGCTATTACGTCATCTTAATCAGAATAGGATTTCAGTCTCTTTACCTATAGCGGACATTCATGGGGAGTTTATTCAAACCATTGACGCTCCGGAAGGTCGACGATTTAGTGTATTGTTCACCTTTGCAGAAGGAAGCGAAAGAGGAATAGATAATGAAGAAATCAGCAGTGCTTTTGGAAAAGCCGTTGCAAATATTCATTTAAAAGGTGACAGCTTTAAAAGTGATTATGCCAGACCGCATCTTAATTTGGATTATTTAATCAATCAATCACTTGATATTATTGAAGCTGGCATGGGGCATCGAAAAGATGATTTTGAATTCATCAAAGAGGTTGGTAAAGCACTGGAGCAAGCCTTGCTGGACATCCCATTAAATCAATTAGATTGGGGGATATGCCATGGAGATCTGCACGGAAATACCAACGTCAGCTTCACCGAAGATTTAGTCATGACTCACTATGATTTTGATCTGTGCGGATATGGTTGGCGTGCATATGATATTGCAGAATTCCGTCTAGCAAGAGAGGTTCGATTGAGTCATGATCCCGAACAATTAGAGCGGTTATGGAGTGCTTTTATTGAAGGTTACCATTCGATTAGAGCTTTATCGGAAAGTGACCTTCGGGCTGTGCCTATCTTTGTTGGTATCAGACAGCTATGGTTGATGGGACTATGTCTTAGTGATCCGCATATTACCGGAAGTATAGATTACGGTGATGAGTTCATTGATGAGAAGCTGGATTATTTTAAACAATTGAAGGAGCATTTATATGGATCATATTCTGAAATATTATAATCAATTCGATGAATGGGGCCGTCTGGATCGGGAGCCTATAGAATTTCTTGTAAATCTGCACTATATCACGAAGTATCTGCCGCCCCATGGTCATATATTGGATAACGGAGCCGGGCCGGGGAAATATGCTATGGAACTGGCGAAGCGAGGATATGATATGTCATTAACAGATCTGACACCCCGTTTGGTGGAGGTTGCTTATGAGAAAGCCAAGGATTTTGAATTGCTTAATCAATTCAAAGCTTTTAAAGCGGCCGATGCCAGAAATCTTGACCTGTTTGAAGATGAGCAATTCGATGCTTCTTTAATGTTAGGGCCGTTGTATCATCTGCAAGAGAAACAGGACCGGAATCAAGCAGTGAAGGAACTTTATCGGGTGACGAAGAGTGGCGGTGTTGTGTTTGCGGCGTTTATGACCAGAACGAGACACTTAACGACTTCACTCTTATATCCTCAACACTGGAAGCCCAATGATAATATCCATGATATTTCCACATTTATGGAAACGGGCATTTTTAATCATAGCGATGAAGGAAGATTTACGGGAGCCTACTATTTTAAAATTGATGAAATCCAGCCGTTTATGGAATCACATGGTTTTGAAAGTATTCAGTTGATTGCCTCTTCAAGCATTGCTGGCTCATTTCAGTCCGAGCAGTTCGATTATTGGCGTACTCGTGGGGACGATGAGTTCAGAGAGGTTATGGAGGTTATATATAAGGAAGCGGGGAATCCGTATATTTTAGGGATGTCTTCACATTTACTTTATATTGGACGGAGGAAGTAGCGGAAAGGAGTAAATTGTATGGAAGTACTAATAATGATACCTTTATGGCTAATTTTCCTTGCACTTACTGTTGTAGTGATCAGATACGCAATCGATTCATCTAAAAGCTCGCGTAAGCTGGACGTGTTAACTGATGAAATCCGCAAATTAAGAAAAGAAACTCGGGATAATAAACATATTATCGATAAAAAAGTATAAAAGCGAGTGGACAAGAGCAACGTTTGAATAAAAGGAGTGGCTCTATGTTGGATTGGTTAGAAGAGATCACGTCCGAGGATTACGAAACGGATATAACGGAAACAAACATTACATCGGAAGACAGAGATTTTAGAATTGTAAAAATAAACGAGAACATGGAATCCGACAGAATGACCGTTTTGGGTCAAGTTAGTGTGTCGGGACCCATTTTGCTGGATTCTGTAAACTCGGTTACTCAGATATATGGACGTGATGAAACAGCCAGAGCGTTAACATGGGAAGAAGTAGTTCCCCATTTTAACGAAGTTAAATTAGTTGTCATTAAAGATGAGATTGAGACCATTATGCTGAAAAAGGTGAAAGAATGTTCTTCGGCTATTTTTAAGTCGATGAAAGAGCGTAACGAGTTATCGCCGCTTATTTATGACTTTTACCGGAGTAAAGACAGAAATTTTTTAGGCCCACATAAAATGAGTAGAACGATTAAACATTTCTCAGTTCATATCCATAAACTTGAACCGATACATTTAGAAGAAACGGCTACCCTGCAGCAGGTGATTGAGCATAGTTATTTTTTTCGTAAGAAAGTATTAATGCTGTCCCCAACGGGGTGGGTTCTGGAAGACGAATTAAGATATTCGGTCACTTTACGGTTCCTAGCATCGTTCTGCTCGAAGCTAAAGTTATTGGTAGACGCCGATGATATGAAGGTCGTAGGGGTGGATGCGATATGAATGGGTTGCGGGAAGGGTGAATGAAAAGGAGGTTCCCTCATGGCTGTGAAGATCTGCCCCGGATGTGGAGAAGGTAATAAAGAAACCGCTCATGTGTGTGTTGTATGCAGCAGTTCGTTAAGAGACGTTGTCCCCCAGGGCACATTAAATTCAGATAAAAAATATAGTGGGTCTTTATCAAAATCATCGGTTTGCAGTCATTGTCATGAATCATTAGAGGAAGGTGCTTTGAAGTGCAAGTACTGTGGGACGTTGGTATCCCGAGCTCCATCCTCGAACACATATCAATACGATGAGGATTTGACACCAACTCCCGACAATGTTGCGATGACACTGATTGTAATCTCCACCATTGTGATTCCGATCGTTGGACTTATTGTAGGGGGCGTTGTTTCTTTCAGTGATGATCGTGACAAGCAGGATACCGGCAAAATGCTGTTGATTGTTGGATTAGTGATGATTGTAGTCCAATTATTTTTGTTCTGGTGGATATTCGCATGAAATAAAAAGCCACCTCCCGGTGGCTTTTTTCAATCCGTTAAATCGACGTTATGACCTTGTCAATAATCCCGTACTCTACGGCTTCATCGGCAGACATGAAGTAATCCCGGTCCATGTCCCGTTCTATTTTTTCAATGGATTGACCTGTCCGCTCAGCTGTGATTTGGACAATTTTTTCACGGATTTTAAGAATCCGTTTCGCACTGATAGCGATATCAGTTGCTTGACCTTGAGCGCCTCCATGCGGTTGATGTATCATAATTTCACTGTTAGGAAGAGCGAAGCGTTTACCTTTAGCACCGGCAAGCAGCAGCATAGATCCCCATGAAGCAGCTAAGCCTGTGCATATGGTCTGAACCTGCGGCTTAATGTGCTGCATCGTATCAAAAATACCGAAACCGGCGCTAACCGAGCCCCCAGGACTGTTGATATACATGTGTATGTCTTTTTCCGGATCTTCAGCAGCAAGCAACAGAAGCTGCGCAATTACGCTGTTAGCCACTGCATCATTTATTTCAGAGCCTACAAATATAATCCGGTCTTTAAGAAGTCTTGAATAGATGTCATATGATCTTTCGCCTCGGCTACTTTGCTCGACAACATAAGGGATATAACTGGACATGGTATTACCTCCCGTGATTAAGTTATTTAACAACATGTAAACGAATCGGTGATGTCAAAAGGTACGGAGTATGCGCCAGAAATAATTTCTAGGAATAGCGTAACGTAATGAATGCTTTGTTCGTTTACATATAAGATAATCTAAAGAACGGATAAGGAGCTGACTGTGAAAGATGACCAATCCATTAAATACATTGCATCAGCCGGAAGACAATAATCTGGAACAGTTGAACGCTCTTCTCAACAGGTACTGTCTCTCCCTTACTCAATCCGTGTGGGATTCCGAAGATCTCGTACAGGATACCTGGTTAAAATCCCTGGAAAAGATAAAGGATCAGCAGCATAACAACCCCCAGGCTTTGCTCATGCGAACAGCCAAGAATGCGTGGATTGATCAAATACGTCGAAGAAAAGTATTCGAACGGATACTGGATAAGGAAGTGGAGCAGGCTGAGAAAAATGGAGATGCTGTAATGGACAACAGTACCCTCAACATGGAAATGGCATTTCATTTTCTGATGAAACATTTATCTCCTCTTCAAAGAACGGTACTACTAATGCGAAGCGTATTGGGTTTTTCCGTGGCAGAGACAGCCGAAAAGCTTCAGACGACAGAAGGGGCCGTTAAGGCAGCATATCACCGCGCACGAAAAGAACTTCAAGCTATAGAGCATAATGTTGAAGATGGAATAGTCGTGCCTCAGGAAGAAGAAGCCAGGATTAGGCTAAGTGCAATCGCTACGGCATATGTAAATGGAGAAGTAGACGAGGTGTTAAGGCTTGTTCAGGGAGATCAAGAAGTTCTTAATGTAGTTGGTTCTTACTCGACTTCGGTTCAATCGCAGTTTGAATATCCATCCTTTAACTATTCGTTCAATCAGGTTGAAGTAAGAATGGTGGCATAGCACAAATTCAAAGTGAATACAGTGTAACAAGATACATTTAAGGCGTTTGCAGGATCATGTCCTGCAGCGCCTTTTTTGATGCTTGACTGTATATGCCAAAATCCGCTGGAATAAAAAAAAGAAACTCAAGCGTTTCCCTATATCTATGCGGATGAACCAGTTTCATTTTTTTGAAGGAACTGGCAACTGTTGAATCGAATATCTATGACATAGAGCACACCATTTTCTGTATAGTCGTTACAGTTTTACCTAGTTTACTAAAGAGAAGTGAGCTGATCATATGCGAAAAAAAATAGTTCTTGCAGGCGGAACAGGGTTTATCGGTAAGTTTCTCGAAGACAAGTACCGTGCACTTGGTTATGATGTCCATATCATTTCTAGGCAGGAACAGCATATTTCCTGGAATAATCATAAAGAGATTGTAGAAGCCATTGATCACTCCGATATGTTAATCAATCTTGCAGGTAAGTCAGTGGACTGTCGGTACAATGAAAAGAACAAGAAAGAAATACTGAGATCCAGAACGGAAACAACACGAATACTAGGAAAAGCGTTAAAAAAGTGTGGGAACCCTCCTAAACTTTGGATTAACTCAAGTACAGCTACGATATACAGGCATGCCGAGGATCGCCCCATGACCGAAGAGAGTGGGGAAATTGGAACGGGATTTTCGGTGGATGTGGCTAAGGAATGGGAGAAGGCACTTTTCTCTTTTCAGCTGCCACAGACAAGACAGGTTGCGCTGCGAATCGCTATCGTGCTTGGGCCAGGCGGCGGTGTGATGACCCCTTTCAAAAATCTCGTTCGATTTGGACTCGGTGGAGTGCAAGGCCCTGGAAACCAAATGTTCAGCTGGATCCATATTGAAGATATATTTGGCATAATACAGTTCCTGCAGGAACGGAAAGAACTGAACGGCGTGTTTAACTGCTCATCCCCACATCCGGTTACGAACCGTGAGCTGATGGCTCAGCTGAGGGAAACGATGAATGTGAAAATTGGATTGCCTTCTCCTAAATGGCTGCTTGAAATGGGGGCGATCATGATTAAAACGGAAACCGAGCTCATTATGAAAAGCCGCTGGGTTATTCCTGAGCGGTTAGAGAGAGCCGGATACACTTTTAAACACAAGGATATCGGTCAAGCTCTTGCTCATATTCTAAAATAGTGATTCAATATCGGCCTAAGATAAACAAGCACCTACTCTTAAGCCGGTATTTTTTCATGAGAGGAGATGAGAATCATGTATCGAACGCCCAAACATATCGTTTCTGCTGCGACAGTCGTATTGAACGATAACAATCAAATTTTGCTGCTGAAAGGCCCTCGAAGAGGTTGGGAATTGCCTGGGGGGCAGGTTGAGGAAGGGGAGTCCTTATCAGATGGGGCAATCAGGGAAGCAAAAGAAGAAACAGGAATCGATATCGAAATCGTTAGGTTTTGCGGCATATACCAGAACGTAAAGGAATCGATATGCAATACGTTGTTTGTAGGCAGGCCCATCGGCGGACAATTGACAACTTCGAGTGAAAGCCTGGAGGTCGGTTATTATGAAATCGATGAAGCGCTGCAAATGGTGACATGGAAAAATTTTAGGGAGCGGATCGAGTATTGTCTGAATCATAAAGATCCTTTTTATATTGAGTTTAATAAATAGTTCAAGGAAGGAGAGAAATAGGTCATGAACTTAGCCAACAAGATCACAATATCCAGAATTTTGCTCATACCGTTTTTCATGTTATTTTTTATTCAGTATCCAAGCTGGTTGACAGACCGTCTATCTTTCTTCCAGTTTGTCAATCAAAATGGCGTGTATTTCGCTGCTGTGTTGTTTGTTGTGGCCTCTGCTACAGATAAATTGGATGGGTATATAGCCAGAAAATACAATCAAATTACGAACCTTGGCAAGCTGCTCGATCCTTTAGCTGATAAACTTTTGATCTCTGTGGCACTTGTCATGATGGTCCAGCAAGAGTTGATTTCAACTTGGGTTGCTGTCGTTATTATCGGCCGGGAATTTGTTATCACAGGACTAAGGATGGTGGCGGCTGCCCAGAAAATCGCTCTTTCCGCTGACCAGTATGGTAAATTTAAAATGGTTCTTCAGGTCATCGGTATAACTGCCGTATTGTTGGATAACGTTCCATTTAGCTTCTTCACGACCATTCCAATCGATTATGTGATTATGATGCTGGCAGTCGTGATGACGATCTATTCAGGCTTCAACTATATTGTAAGAAACTATAAAGAGCTTAAATTGATAGGTGATCAATAAACGTTATTATATGAATAAAGCAAAGGAGAGCAAGGCATTTGGACAACAACGAAGATATCGTAATTTACCCTAAGCTGGGAAAATTGTTTATGCTTGCAGCAGTCTTTGTCATTCTAGGAGCGGCATTAATTTATTTTGGGATGACTGAGGAAAACAGTTCTATCGTAATGGTTATTATCGGTGTGATATGTGCGGTGTTTTTTGGATTGTGTTTGTTTTATTTCGCATCCAGAATCGTAAACAAAGAGCCTTCCTTGATCATTAACGATGAAGGAATAACGGATCAGTCCTCATACATTCAAGCAGGTGTAATCAAATGGGAAGACATCAAAAACATTGAACTTTACAGCATGATGAACCAGAGGATGATCGGAATCAAGTTGTATCATCCGGAAAAGTTTATGTTACAACAAACCGGCTTTAAGAAGCTGTTGATGCGTGCGAATCAAGGATTGGTAGATACTCCAATCAATATCGCCGAATCGGGTCTGCCAATGAGCATAGATAAATTGTATTTGATCGTTCTAAAGAAATGGAAATTGTCTCAAAAAGAAAGAGAAGCTCAATAAGCATTTTTACGCACAGAAAGTGAGGACGTGTTGATGGAGTTTTTTGTGTTTGTAATATTGCTGATCGGGCTATTCGGGATTATTGGTAATCAATATTCTGGGTTGAGAAGAATGGAGCAGCTTCAAAAAACATTGGATGAGATTAATGAAGGCATTAAAACGATGAATGACCAGAGAAACAGACCATAACGATACAGTAATTTAGACCATAACGATCCAAAACGATAACGAAAACCGATATGCCGAAGGAGTAACATCATGGGAACTTTAACGATCACGCGCTTTAATGGCGTTGAGAAATTCAGATTATCCGAGTCTAAAGCGTACTGTACATATAAACATGAAGAGGATGGCAGCAAGCGAATTATGATGTGGTTTGAGGCGGAAACGGATGAGGAGCCTATGATGACAGTACCGGATACGGAAGGGCTTCATATGAATCCAAACGCCGAAATAACGATCTATTTGGATGAACTGGATTTGAATCATTTTGGAGTGAGAAGATATGAGATCGAAGCTGGATATGACCATGAGCAAGATAACTGGGACGCCAGACTATATTATTTTGAGCATCAGGATGTAGACCGTAATGTTTTGATGTTGGAGTATAAAGGGCAGGGTGTTTTTGGCTTTCAATGGAAGGGATCGACTACTGATATTTGTTATTACGATGGAAGTAAGCCGGATGCCATATTAGAGGTCGAAGGTGAGTTCCTGTTGGAAGAATATGAGCAATGGTGATAGTTTGATGATATACAATGATAATCCCTATGGCCAGTCGAGATTTCGTCCTCGGCTGGCTTTTTGGTGTGGATATTTACGAGCGGAGAGAACGAATCGATTCTGGAAAGCGAAAAATGTACACACAAACACATATGTGGTCGACCGCCGACATGCAACGCCACACCGCGTGTTGCGAACTGGAGGACAGAGAATCCGTTATTTGCGAGAATCAGCTGATTATTGTGACACTCGCGGACGGAGGTTCCGTTATTTGCACCTGATACCCCTGAATTCCTTTGATCGATGGAGAATAGCGGATCTCCTGTCCGCGTACACACCCAAAAAGTCAAAAATAGAGAAATAGTGGAACGTCAGTCCTTATGCATCAGCAAAAATAGTGTGTTAACGTAGCGGCAGCCAACTGACCGTCAACATTTAGAATTTACACGTAACCTGAGGGCTACCTTACAACGAATAAAGAGGGGCCATAGCTCATTGAATCTTTTGAGACAGTCCCTTTAATCCCTTTTGTAATACCGTGATTATCCATTCGAAGAAAGATAAGTCTGGAAAATAAGAATGAGTGTTCTTAAATAGGTCTTAAGAAGGGTACGGAGATTACCAGAGATTAGGTATGATTTAAGGTAAAGGATATTACTATTATTTATGTTCCAGTAGCGATTTGATGTAGGAGGGTATGAGTTTGGTTGAAATTACAGAGACATGGATTGATTCGCTTGCACCGAATAGTGCAGCCATTAAGAATGGGCAGGGCCTTGTTAAAAAGGGGCGGTTCTTGCAGCTGAATCACTCAGAGGATAAAGTCGTACTGTTCGGTACATGTGCGGGCAGCGGTAGCTCTCATTACCAACCGTCCGCTGATTTTGCGATACCTGAGAAACCGGTCATGCGCTGTACATGTCCTAGCAGACAGTTTCCCTGCAAGCATGTGCTTGGGCTGCTATATGCTTATGCAGATGGTGCAGCGTTTACGCCTGGTGTGGTGCCGGAAGATCTGGCGGCGAAGCGGGAGAAGGCTGAGAAACGGGAAGAGCGGAAGATCAAGGAAGCTGCAGAAGGGGTAGCACCCAAGCCCAAGAAGGTTAATAAATCCGCACTTAAAAAGAAAATCACCACTCAATTGGAGGGCTTAGACGTACTGGAGAAGCTGATCCACTCGCTTATCCGGAACGGGCTTGGCACCATGGATAAAAAAGAATTGAAGCTGATTAAAGATCATGTAAAGCAAATGGGCAACTATTACTTGTCAGGTGCTCAGAATGAGCTGCGCCGTTTGTCGCTGCTGTTGTCGGATTCAGAGGATCAAGAGACGGCCTATACATATGCTGCCGAGCAGCTTGCGGTCATGAACGCTTTTATTAAAAAGGGGCGACTCTATTTAACCGCGAAGCTGGAAGATCCGGAGATGGCGCTTGATCATGAATCGACGATCGAAGAGTGGCTAGGGCACGCGTGGCAGCTGACTGAGCTGCAAAGCTTCGGATTGGTTAGTGAGCAGGTGGAACTGATCCAGCTTTCTTTTCTCAGTTATGCGGATGATGCGCGTCAAGAGTATGTGGACATTGGATACTGGATTCAGAAGGACAGCGGAGAAATCCACCGTACGATTCAGTACCGTCCTTATAAAGCTGCAAAGCGGATGCGTGAGGATGACAGCTTCTTCGAAGTAGCTGCAATCCCTATGTTATACCGATACCCGGGTGATATGAACCGACGGGTGCGCTTTGAAGAGATGATCTCAAAGCCAGTGACAACACAGGATTTGGAGTGGATTAAAGCCTTTTCAGCCAATTCATATGCAGAGGCTGTTAAAAAGGTGAAGAATCAACTGAAAAATCCACTAAGTGATAAAAATCCGGTTATGCTGCTACAAGTTTCCCGGGTCTGCCAAAACACAGATGGGCAGTATGCCATTACTGATGGATCCGGTCAGTCGATTGGATTGGGAGATGTGTACTTAGAGCCTACGGTACCTTTGCTGCGATATCTTCCGGAGGAGAAATTGAGCGGGGTCTCCATGCTTGTTATGTTTGAGCATTGCCTTGTTACAGGCCGCCTGTTGGCACAACCGCTAACCATAATCACGGAGACGGAACTGATCCGGCTGCTGTACTAGAGCAGTTAACGAAAGGGGAACGACAATGAGTACAGCATTACTACAGGAGCTTAACCAGGAGGTTAGGCGTTTATATATTGCAGGAAGTGAACTGGCTGTCGACGATTTCCGACTGAAACGGCTGCTGCCGCAGTTCCAGCAGTTAGGAGAGCGGGCTCCTGTGTTTAAAAGATTGGGTGAATGCATTAGCGCGCTGATTGAACCTGCATCCGACAAGGACTCTCGCTCCGCACAGCTTCTTCAGGATTTGAACTTATTGCTCAGTTCGGTCTTGCATACGCAGGGAACAACGAACCCGGAAGGCGAGCTTACGCCTGTTAACAGCCGTCCTATTTCGCTGTCATCACATTTGTCATATCGTAAGCTTTCCGCTGTCCAAGTGGCTCTAACCACAAAAGGCGGCGGGCGATATGAGATCATCGTTGATGCTTGGAAGGAAGGTTTGTTTCAGGATCTCCGTCTCGTCCACCTTGCTATTGAAGCGTTGAATGATCCCTATGTAGAAATATCAGAGCTTGCTGGTAATCATATTTTGCCATCATATGGTCCCGAGATTGTCCCTTTCCTCGTTGAGAGTTTTGATCCGAAGGGTGGAAAGTCGGAATCCCGCAAGCTGCAGGTCATAGCGAAGACAGGCGGCAAGGATGTGCTTGATCTGATCTATCAAGCCACCGAAACGGGAACGGATGATGTGCGTTCTGCGGCTATCAAGCTGCTAGCAGGCTATGAGGAATATGAATCCGATCTGATTGAATGGAGCCGGAATAAGAAGAAAGTGATCCGTGAAGCCGCATATGATGCGCTTGCTGAGAACGGTTCAGATACGTCTGTGGAGAGGTTGTATGAAGCTTCCTTAGGAAAAGACAAAGAGTTGGTGAATCCAGTACTGGCTAAATGCAATTCCGCCCTGTTAACAGACTGGCTTGTCCGTGATTTATCTGCTGAGCTTCAATCTGTTTCTGAAGTGAAAGATGATAAACAGAAGATTGAGGAAATCTGGTCTAGGGTGAGGTTACTTCTATGGGCAATGGGTGATAAACAGAGTCTACAGCTGGAAGAGTTGTACCGGGATGTGCTCAACCAATATTCCTTGTATATGACCTCTTTAGGTTGGGGGTATCTTGTGAATGAAGCGGTAATCTATATGGGTCGGATCGATACCGAGGAAGCCAGGGAACTGCTTCATGAAAATGCGGAGCAAGATTTGAAGCATTTCAAACACAGTGATTCCTATGTTAATAAAGTGTTCAGTAAAACCCATCGTGTGCTCTCGCCTGAACGCTTATATGAACAGTATGAGGAAGTCCTGGTTCAAGGCTTTGCATCCTCTACTCTAAGCAAAGTGGCCAAAGAGCGGAAAAAATTGCTGGGCACCATTGGGGATTTGGTTATCCACCGGGAATACAGAGCTTATGAGGATATCGTGTCTTTTGCGGACAAAGGAAGCTACACCTATTATGTTGAGATGCTGCCGCAGGAGCAGATGGAAATGAGCTGGGATCATAGATGGCTGGAGCTTTTTATTGAGCAGGATGAATTTACACTAGTAAGCGCGTTTGCTCGGCAAGGACATAAGGCTGCGGAAGTGTATTTGCTGGAAAAGCTGAAGAACTCTCCCGAATTCCGCAACCGGTTCGCCAATCTGATAATCATGGGGTTGATTCGTTCGGGAATGAAGGACGAAAATTTATATGAAGCTTTGGTTACTGCCCTGGAAGATGAGCGGAACAAGGATTGTTATGAGATTGAACCCTTTATATTCAAGCAGCTATGTCGTCTACCATCCAGCTATTATGACCGCGTTCAAGCGATATTACCTAACTTTAAGGCTAATGCTGAAGATCAGCTTCAATATGTGCTACGGAATATGAAAGGCTTAGTCAGAACATAAAAGGAGTGGAATAGATGGCAGCAGGTCAAGAGCAATTACAGGATATCATGCGTCAACCCGCGGAAATATTGTTTCGTCATGAATTGGAGGCACTTCGTAAAGAGGACACCGGCAAAATCCCGGCAGGGTGGCAAATGTCACCTCAGTCTGTACTTAAATTCATTGTTGGCGGGAAAGCAGGAAAGACAGATATCACCCCTAAATATATTGGTAACAAACGGTTGATTGAGATGGCGATTGCGACACTGGTAACCGATCGAGCGCTATTGTTAATAGGAGAACCGGGAACCGCCAAATCATGGTTGTCAGAAAATCTGTCGGCAGCTATCTATGGGAATTCGGGTCTGGTTGTACAGGGAACAGCCGGAACCAGTGAGGAGCATGTCCGGTATTCTTGGAACTATGCGATGCTGCTTGCACAGGGACCAACACCTGAAGCACTGGTGCAAAGTCCTATCATGCGGGCTATGGAAGCAGGAGGAATTGCCCGTTTCGAGGAGATTTCCCGTTGTGCATCAGAGGTACAGGATGCTCTCATTTCCATTTTGTCCGAGAAGACGATATCAGTGCCTGAGCTTGGCAAAGAAATGAACGCCCGAAAAGGCTTCTCCATTATTGCGACCGCGAATACAAGAGATCGGGGGGTCAATGAGATGTCGACGGCGCTCAAGCGGCGGTTCAACATTATTGTTCTTCCTGCTCCTGCGGATCTGAATACAGAAATTGAAATCGTGAAAAAGCGTGTATCTGAGATTGCTGGCTCTTATGACTTGCAGGCTGCTGCTCCTGCAGATGAAGCACTGCTCAAGGTCGTTACGATATTCCGGGAGCTGCGCAGCGGTATGACCTTGGATAAAAAAGAGAAAGTGAAGTCTCCAGCAGGAGTTATTTCAACGGCGGAAGCCATTTCACTGCTGACGAACAGTATGGCTCTGGCAGCTAGCTTTGGCAGCGGTGAGCTGACGGATGAAGATCTGGCTGCAGGACTTCAAGGCGCGATTGTTAAGGATGACGATAAGGACCGGCTGGTGTGGAAGGAATATCTCGACAATATTATGAAGAAACGCGGGGCGCAGTGGCGGGGTCTGTACAATGCTTGCAAGGAGATAAACCAGTGAATGCTGCTGGCGTACATATTTTTGGAGTTCGGCATTTGTCTCCCGCCGGTGCTAAGCATTTATTAGATTTTCTGGACGATATCCGCCCAACGGCCGTGCTTATTGAAGGACCGTCTGATGCGACATCTGAAATCCGTCATCTGACCAACATGACGACCAAACCTCCCGTAGCCATACTGGCGTTTACCGAGGATTTACCTGTAAGGACTGTTCTGTGGCCTTTTGCGGTTTATTCTCCGGAGTATCAGGCAATGAAGTGGGCACAGAAACAGGGTGCTTATACCGCATTTATTGATCTGCCGTCATCGTCGGCGGTATGTATGCAGGATCTGCGTTCAAACGTAGTGAGAGATACCCCTGATGGGGGAGAAAATGAGGGAACATCTGCAGAGTCAGTTGCAGCAGAACCTATGGATGAAAGTCAGCCTGCGGAGAACTCGATATACGGTCAGATCGCTGAACTGGCCGGAGAATACGATTACGATATGTATTGGGAACGCAGTTATGAGCACAACCTGAATACCGGCGCTTATCAACAATCCATACTCGCTTTTTCGAAGCAAATGCGGGAGCTTTCGGAGGAGAAGGAACGGCGTGAAGATACATTGGAATATGCCTACAATGCCATCAGAGAGTCCTATATGCGTCGGCAAATTGTTGAAGTGATCGAAGCAGGGCATAAACCGGAACAAATTGTGGTCGTGTGCGGGGCATACCATGCTTCTGCCCTTACGGATCTGTCTGACCGGATGGACGATGAGGAATTGAAAAACCTGCCTTCCCGCGGAACAAAGCTGACGCTTATGCCTTATTCCTACTACAAGCTCTCATCCCTCTCAGGTTATGGTGCCGGAAATATAGCTCCTCAATATTTTGAGATGATGTGGGATCGGATGGTTCAAGGATCGTTTGCGGAATTGCCGCATCATTATTTGTCTATGGTTGCGGGTTCGATGAGAAAGAATGGAACGCATCGCTCAACAGCGGAAGTTATTGAAGCGGTTCGGCTCGCGGAGTCCCTCGCGGCTCTACATGGAGGTAGTGCACCGACACTTCGTGATTTGCGGGATGCGGCCCAGACTTTGCTTGGACGCGGGGAACTTGCGGTTGTTGCAGAGGAGCTTGCGCGGACGGACATCGGCACATCTATTGGGGAGCTTGCTGAAGGCGTCAGTCAAACACCGATACAGGATGACCTGAACCGCCAACTTAAGAGATTGAAGCTGGAGAAATATAAGTCGGTTGTAGCCAATGATCTGATACTGGACTTGCGCGAGAACCGGAGGGTAAAGTCGGAAGAGTCGGCCTATCTTGATCTGAACCGTTCTTTTCTGTTTCATCGATTGAAACTGCTCGGGATTGATTTTGTAAGTGCCAGGCCGAGCGGGCAAGAGCAGGCTGCATGGGCAGAACATTGGGTTGTAAAGTGGACGCCAGAGGTTGAGATTCAGATTGTGGAGTCGACGCTGCTCGGGGAGACGGTAGAAGTCGCCTCAGCTTATGTGCTTCAGCAGAAGCTGACGGACTGCAGTTCGATTGAGGAAGCCTCATCTCTGATCCGTATAGCTTATGAATGCGGGATGATACACCAGATGGAAGAAGGACGTCAGACCCTGCAGAGACTTGCTGTGGACAGTCGGGATGTGATGGGGATCGCCGCAGCATCCAGAGAACTGTCTATTCTTATCCGCTATGGCGGCATCAGGCGGATGGATACGCAGCCGCTTGTACCACTGCTGCAGCAGTTGTTTATGCGCGCTTGCTTATTTTTGCTGGATGGAAGTCAGTGCAGTGATGAAGTGTCGGGTTCGATGATTACCGCCTTAAATGAGCTGAATAGTGTGGCTATGGAGCATGTGGAGCAAGTGGATGAAGGGCTGTGGCTGCAGGAGCTGCAGCACTTGTCGGAGCGGGATGATCGAAATCCACGTCTATCAGGATATGCCTGCGCTATTTTGATGGAGCGAAATGCGATTTCGGCTCAGCAATGTGCGGAGGAAGTGTCGCGAAGATTGTCTCCCGGCATTCCGGCAGATCTTGGAGCAGGATGGTTCGAGGGTATGTCGATGCGCAATCGGTACGGGCTTCTATCGCGGCTCAGCCTGTGGGAGCAGCTGAATGAGTATATTTTATCTCTCGAGGATGATGAATTCACACGTGCGCTTGTTTTTTTGCGTCGGGCCTTCAGTACGTTCTCTCCGAAGGAGAAAACGATGATTGCCGAGCTGCTGGGTGAATTATGGGGTGTGAATTCAGAGCAGGCTGCCGAGATTCTGACCGGCGACTTGAAGGAGGAAGAAGTAAAGATGATTGACGATTTGAATGATTTTGATTTTGAGGATTTTTGACGATGAGTACGATGTCAGATCCCACGATGATATCACGATGGCGACTCATACTCGGCCAGTCGGCGGAAACACAGTTAGCGGGCTATAGCCCTGAAGGAAATATACAGCTGTCGGAGGAAGAGTTGATTATGGACCGGGCGCTGGCAGCCATTTATGATAATACGGATAGCGCAGCGGAAGCCGGAGGCGCGTCCTCTGGTCAGAGAGGAGCGGGACAAGGAAAATCAGCCCCCCGCCTCGCTCAGTGGTTAGGGGACGTTCGGTCATTTTTCCCGGAGGATGTCGTATCTATCATTCAGAATGATGCTATGGAGCGGAAGGGATGGAAGCAGCTGTTGTTTGAACCGGAGGTTCTGGCCACGGTCAAGCCGGACATTCAATTGGTTGGCACGCTGTTGTCACTGAAAGGCAAAATTCCCGAGAAGACGAAGGATACGGCTCGTTTGCTTGTAAAGGCAGTCGTGGATGAACTGGTCGAGCGGATGCAGGAAGATATCCGCCGAGCGATTACCGGCGCGTTGAACCGTAGGCAGCATACGCCCCTTCCTTCGCTCAGCGGCATAGACTGGAAGCGGACGATTCAGCGGAATTTGAAAAATTATGATTCTGACCGTAGACAGATCGTGCCGGAGAGATTTTACTATTTCGACCGGGCAAAGCGCAGCAAAGAGTGGACCGTCATTGTGGATATCGATCAGAGCGGATCGATGGCGGAATCCGTCATCTGGGCTTCGGTTATCGGCTCTATATTTGCAAGTATTCCGTCGCTGGACACCCGTGTGGTTGTATTTGATACGGAAGTCGTCGACTTGACTGAGCAGTGTGCCAATGATCCGGTGGATATGCTGTTCGGAATTCAGCTCGGCGGCGGTACGGATATTCATAAATCAGTAGCTTATTGTGAGCAGTTTATTGAAGAACCGAAGAAGACACTGTTTATTATCATCTCGGACCTGTACGAGGGCGGTAATCAGGCAGGTCTGATCCGGCGTATGCGTGAATTGCGGGAATCGGGAGTCAAAACGATGTGCCTGCTCGCGTTGTCCGATGAAGGCAAGCCATTCTACGATGAGGGGGTCGCTAAATCATTGTCTCGTGATGGTACGCCGTGTTTCGCATGCACTCCTGCGCTGCTCCCGCAGCTGGTGGAAGGAGCGCTTAAAGGGCAGGACCTGGCTGAGCTCGCGAAGCGGCTCGGCACAAAGGGAATTTAAATTGGTATAGCTAAGGGGCCAATGAAGATGATCGATTTGAAGTTAATTACGGATGAGAATAAAGAGGAATGCCTGCTTCTAAGGCCGCAGAAATTTCAAGAGAGATTTGTTGCTTCCAATGCAAACTCTTTAAAGAAAGCGGAGCAAGAGCCTACCTCTAGACCCTACGGTATTTATGCCGAGAATGTCATGGTTGGTTTTGCTTTATTTGATGAAGAGCTTTATCCTGACGACGGCTATTTCTGGATCTGCCGATTTATGATCGATGAAAGATACCAGCGGAAAGGGTACGGAAGAGCGGCACTTGGAGAAATTTTACGCAAAATGAAGAGCCATCCTACATGCACCAAGATTCGAATATCTCACGTGCCCGATAATTCTGTGGTGAATCATCTGTATAAACAATTTGGATTTGTGGAGACCGGAGAAGAGATCGACGGAGAGACCGTGCTGGATCTCATGGTCTGAACAAACGAATCAAACTAAGTCTGAAAAGGATCTGCCCAAGGACTTTATATCCTGGGGCTAGATCCTTTTTATTTTCGTTAAAACAGCACCTCGCTTGCTACTGACGGCGCTCAATAACTTTGTTATATTGAGAATACCGCTAGCTCTGAGAAGGAGGAAAATCAGTGAAAGATACGTCCGGCAAACAAGCATCATTACTTATCCGTTTTTTTGTTCCTTATGCGCTAATTCTGTTCAGCGCGCTGCTTGTCGGCTGGTTCGCCTATAATAAGACCTCCGACCTTGTCGAGAGCGAGACGATGAAGAGCAGTACCGCCGTATTAGGCCAAATCCGGGAAGCATTGGACCGGCGTCTTGCCGAAATCGAGACAATTGCGCGGCAGATGTCCAGTGAACCGAAGGTACAATCTTTTCAATTCGTTAAAGACCCTTTCGGAGGCAAGAATCCATACAGTTTATGGGACTTGGAGAAAAGCCTGTTTGACTACCGTATGTTCAATCATTTTATTGTGGATTACTATGTTGCTTTCAAAAACAATGGGATGTTTATCTCCCCACGAAAAGTATATACGATGAAGCAGTTTTATGACCTGCAGCTTCATTATGACGGTCTTACGCAGGAAGAGTGGCGGAGCCGGCTGTTTGACACCTATCACTATAAAACCTATATGCCGGGTACCCCGGTCGTATATGAAGGGAAACATTATTCCGTTGTGAGCTTTATGCAATCTTTTGGGCTTAAAGGCAGCGGGGGGGTAATCACGGTTCTCATCAACAATGAGCAGATTCAAGAGATGCTTCGAAACATCGATTCTGAACAGGGAGGATTCGCCTATATTGCTGACCAGAACGGAAACTTGATCAGCCACATCGGATTGGACGAAGATTCGATTAATTTGAAAGCGCTTCCCACAAAAGGGGGCTTCTCCCAGCTGACATGGAATGGTCAGGAAATGCTTGTGACCGAGACCACATCTGCTTATAACGGGTGGACGTATGTATCCGCACAGCCGAAAGCGGTTGTACTCGAAAAAGCGTATTACATTAAAGAGCTTACGTTAACCGTATTTCTGCTTGCGCTTATTCTGGGCCTCATGATCGCAGCCTATTTTGCTTACCGGAGCAGTCGCCCGTTTCTCAAACTGTTGCAAATGCTTCCGGTTTCCCGCACGGAGGACAACCCTCATGTACTTCGTAACACGGTGGATTATATCCGCAGCTCGGTATCTGATCTGATCGAAAGGCATGATGCTCTGAAAGGACGGCTTGACGAGCAGCTTCCGCAAATGCGGAGTGTTTTTTTCGATAGGCTACTTAAAGGAGGATATACCTCTATGCAGGATGTAGAGGCGGCTTTGGAGCATTCGCGGATCGATCTCCGTAGTTCGCAGTATGCTGTCGTTATTTTGCGTCTCCGTGGCTACCATGCTCCTTATAATGAAGAAATATTGACAGAGATGGATATCGTGAAGCTGGGTATCCGTGACCGGATTGAGGAGTCTTTACATCACTGTGTCATCGTGCATGATTTAGGAGAGAACTTGTTGGCGCTAATGCTGCATGATACAGAAATCAACTCGGATGATTTTATGATTAAGATGAGGTCACTGCTGAGAGAAATTTATGAAGATCTTACAGGAGAAACGGGTGCTGGACTTTATTTGGCTGCTGGCGGCGTACAGACCCGGCTGACGGAGTTGTACCGGTCTTTCAGTGAAGCCAAATTTGTTCTGCAGCATGCCAGTTGGCATGAGAGTGATCCGATTCTTTACCATGAGGATATAGAATTAACGGTTCCCAGCTATTTTTATCCTTCAGATGTGGAGTTACGATTGATTCAGCTTGTAAAGTCGGGCAACAAAGCGGAAACAGAACAGCATCTTCAACAAATTCAGGAGAAAAATGCGGGGGATCGGCAGCTGCCGTTGGTCGTGGAAAGGTTGTTTGCTCATGAATTATGCGGCACATTGATAAAGTGCTGTGAACAAGCTGCGGGTGCTGACATAGCCGAAGAAGCGGAAACGGTATTAAAAGCTTCGGATCCGGTGCTTCCTCCTGCCGAGGCCATCGAAATGTTATGTGCTTCCCTGCTGAGTCTGTGCCTTAAGAACGAAGAGCGAAAAAAAAGCCATAATGATGATTTAACAAATCGTCTGATTGCTTATATCGATGTGCATTATCCGGAAAGTGAATTATGCTTGACCGTATTGGCTCGTGAAGCGCGTACCTCAGAGGCGTACGTGTCGTATTTCTTCAAGGAACAAACAGGACTTAATTTCTCCGATTACTTGGAGAACATTCGCATGCGAGAGGCCAAGCGGCTCTTATTAGAGAGTGGTAAGCCAGTCAGCGAAATTGCGGCCTCTGTTGGCTACTTATCGCTAAATACGTTCAGCCGGGCGTTCAAGCGTGCCAATGGCATCAGCGCGACGGAATATAGGCGAAATCATGAGGCTGGATAAGGTATTTTCTAAAGAAAAGTTAAGTTCATGAATGCTGAATAATGGAGATTCTAAAGAACGGAATAACTTTAAAAATGAGATGATTTACGCAAAAACCAAACCCATCTATACTTCAAATCACCGGACCGGTCGGGTTGACCATTTTATAGATTGGGGTGATAGGCACTGATGGGCTGGAAGAATATAAGAGTCAAATGGCAGCTGTACGCACTCTTCTCACTGCCGCTGTTGTACATTATCATTTTTAAGTACGTGCCTATGTACGGAGCGTCGATTGCCTTTAAAGAATTTAATGTAACCAAGGGAATCGGAGGGAGCGCGTGGGTAGGTTTCGCTCATTTTGAGCGGTTCTTCCACTCACACGAGTTCTGGAGACTGCTGCGGAATACTCTATCCATTAGCTTTTACACGCTGATTGCCAGTTTTCCGTTCCCGATTCTGCTTGCGCTAGGACTGAATTATGTAAGAAACAAGAGATTCAAAAACATGGTTCAGATGGTGACGTACGCACCATATTTTATTTCACTCGTTGTTCTTGTCGGTCTGCTCCTTCAGTTTCTGGATCCTAGAACAGGGCTGATTAACACCATTCTTGGTTGGATCGGCATCGGACCGTTTCATTTTATGGCGGAGGCGTCCTGGTTTCAGTCTATCTATGTCTGGTCTCATGTATGGCAAAATGTCGGATTTTCCTGCATCATATTTTTGGCAACGCTTGCAGGGATTGATCCTGCACTACATGAAGCGGCTGTTATCGACGGAGCAACCAAAGTGCAGCGTATGCGGCATATTGATCTGCCGGGCATTATGCCGATCGCGGTTATTTTGCTCATACTGAACACGGGGCAAATGCTGGAAACAGGCTTTGAAAAAATACTGCTTATGCAAAATGCGCTGAATTTGCGTTCGTCGGAAGTCATTGATACGTATGTGTACAAGGTCGGATTGGTCTCTCAGGCCATGAACTTTTCATACGCCACAGCGATCGGTCTGTTCAAAGCGGTCATTGGATTCATTCTGCTGCTAATTGTTAATCAAACAGCCAAACGGCTTAAACAGGAAAGCTTATGGTAGGGGGGCGAAACATATGCAATCGAAGACAATAAAAGAATCGGGCTCCGACCGCCTGTTTACGATCTTTAATTATGTCATGCTCTCCATTGTTCTCATCGTTGTTCTTTATCCGCTAATTTATGTTGTAAGCGCTTCATTCAGCTCGAGCAGTGCGGTGCTGTCCGGTAAAGTGTGGCTTTGGCCCGTTGAACCGACGCTGGAAGGCTATAAAGCTGTATTTAAAAATGCCATGGTCGTCAAAGGCTTTATGAACACCATTTTTTACACATTGGCCGGTACTGCCATTAACTTGGTGCTTACCGTCATGGCGGCATACCCGCTCTCACGCAAAGACTTCAAGGGACGTAATGTCTTTATGCTGCTGTTCGTATTCACGATGCTGTTTAACGGAGGACTCATACCGACTTATCTGATCGTGAAGGATCTTAACATGATCGACACCGTGTGGGCCATGTTGATCCCGGCGGCACTGTCCGTGTGGAATGTCATTATTATGCGTACTTATTTCCAGACGACGATTCCTAGTGAACTGCTGGAAGCGTCCCAATTGGATGGATGCTCGGATTTCCGCTTTTTGCGAAGTATTGTACTACCGCTCTCGGGTCCCATTCTGGCAGTCATTGCATTGTTCTACGCTGTCGGACATTGGAATCAATATTTCAACGCCATGATTTATCTGAAACGGGCGGATTTGTATCCGCTGCAACTGGTGCTACGCGATATTCTCGTTCAGAACGAGGTTAATATCGAAATGCTCGGTGATGCCAAGACCGCAGCAGCCCGCCAAGGTTTGCGGGAATTGCTGAAATATTCACTGATTGTAGTGACCTCGGTTCCGCTGCTTGTTGTGTATCCGTTTCTTCAGAAGTTTTTTGTTAAAGGCGTTATGATCGGTTCCATAAAAGGATAACGTTCCATTTCCATTTGAAATCAGGGAGGGTCATTATGAAAAAAAGATTAAAGGTAGCATTCAGCGCATTTACGGCACTCAGCATTCTGCTGGCCGGCTGCTCAGGAGGTACGGATAAGGCTGGAACGGATAAAGAGAAGGACAGCGCAGCGCAGGCGGTAAAGCTGTCGGAGCCAGGTTCCTACCCTCTTGTAGCGGAGAAGGAGACCTTGAAGGTCATGGTTAGAGGAAACCCATTGGTCGAAAATTTTGCAACGAATGAATTTACGAAGTGGTACGAAGAGAAGACGAATGTGCATATTGAATGGGAGGTTGTACCGGAGCAAAGTATGCAGGAGAAGCTGAATCTTGTGCTGGCAAGTGAGGATTATCCGGATGTCATTATGGGGCTGAACATTTCTCCTTCGCAGCAGATGATTTACGGCTCACAGGGTGCTTTTATACCGCTGAATGATTTGATTGAGAAGCAGGGAACACAGACGAAAAAAATGTTCCAGGATTACCCAGAAATTAAATCGACGATTACCGCGCTCGACGGCAACATCTACGCCCTTCCAGAAATCAACGATTGTTACCACTGCTCCATGAGCCAGAAAATGTGGATTTATGAGCCATGGCTCAAAAAGCTGAATCTTGAAATGCCGAAAACGACAGACGATCTGTACAATGTGCTGAAAGCATTTAAAGAGCAGGATCCGAACGGGAACGGAAAGGCGGATGAAATTCCGCTGTCCATTTCGCCAAAATCATGGAGATCCTCGATCGATGCGTTCCTTATGAACTCTTTTATCTACAACCCGGTTTACGGATCAAGCTATAAACATATTTTTGTTAAAGACGGGAAAATGGACGTGGCTTATAACAAACCGGAGTGGAAGGAAGGGCTTCGTTATATGAATAAGCTGTATCAGGATGGTCTGATCGCTCCGGAGTCGTTCACGCAGGATGATAACCAACTGATTCAGATTGGCGAAAATCCGGATACGGTAATTCTGGGCGCGTCTACAGGAGGACATCAGGGTGTCTTCACCCAACTGCTGGGTGATAGTGGACGATGGAGTGAGTATAAGGCGGTTCCTCCATTAAAGGGTCCCAGCGGTGTTCAGTATGCAGCTAACGATACAACGGCTTTAACACCGGGTGCCTTTGTTATTACGAAAAAAGCGAAAAATCCAGAGCTTGCCTTGCGCTGGGCTGACGGTTTATATGAAAAAGAGCATACGCTTCGCAGCGTTTATGGACGTCCGAATGAGGAGTGGCGTGATGCAAAAGAAGGGGAGAAAGGAATTAACGGTGAACAGGCTGTATGGTCCGAACTGAAATCTTTCGGTACCGTTCAGAACGTAAACTGGGCTCAGACAGGACCAGCTATGCGTACCAATGAATTCCGTCTGAGTGCGGTAGCAAAAGGTGACGATGATTTAGAGGTAATTCTGTACAACGAGACGAAGAATAAATATGAACCATATGAGCCGAAGGATGTTTCCACGGTACCGCCTCTCTTCTTGACCAATGAGCAGGCTTCAGAGGTTGCAGATCTGGCTAAAACTGTAAACGATTACGTAGACGAAATGATCGCACGTTTTGTCATCGGAGATGCTGATTTGGACAGCGAATGGGACGGATATGTTCAGCAGTTAGAGGCCATGAATCTCGCACGCTACTTGGAAATTTACCAGCAAGCTTATGATGCAAAAAGCAAATAACAGCAGATGGAGGGATTTTAATCAATGAATCCGAGATTTAATAGAACCGCTACGCTCATGAACGACCGTTTCGGGCTGTTTATTCACTGGGGACTGTACGCCATATCGGCAAGAGGAGAATGGGTAAGGAGCCAGGAGCGCATCTCAAATGAACAATATCAGTCTTATTTCGAGGAATTTGATCCATCACGCTATGATCCGCGCAGCTGGGCAAAGGCCGCAAAAGCCGCAGGTCAGAAATACGCGGTAATGACAACCAAGCATCATGATGGCTTCTGCCTGTTTGACAGCAAGCTGACGGAATACAAGGCGACTAACACACCTGCGGGAAGAGATTTGATTCGGGAATACGTTGATGCATTCCGTGAGGAAGGCATTGCCGTCGGATTTTATTACTCTATCATCGACTGGTATCATGACGACTATCCGGCCTACGGTGACCGCATTCACCCGATGCGCGGGGTTGAGTCTTTCAAAGATAAGGAACAAGATTTCAATCGCTATCTAGACTATATGCATGGTCAAGTGAAAGAACTGCTAACGAATTATGGGACAATCGATATCATGTGGTTTGATTTCTCTTATGACGATATGACCGGAGAAAAATGGCGGGCGACAGAGCTGATGGAAACGATCCGATCCTTGCAGCCGGATATTGTCATTGATAACCGGCTCGGCGGTAACATTATGGCAGCTGAACCGGAAGTATATGCTGGTGATTTTTATTCACCTGAACAGATTATTCCTCCTCGCGGGATTGTGAATGAGCTTGGAGAGCCCGTACCTTGGGAGGCATGCATTACGCTGAACGGAAACTGGGGTTACCATGCCACTGACAATGCATATAAGTCACCACGCCAGGTTGTAAGGGCACTAGTGGAATGTGTCAGCAAGAACGGAAACCTGCTGCTGAATGTCGGACCCGATGCGGAAGGGGAAATACCTCAGGAATCACTTGAGATTTTATCCAAGGTCGGCGAATGGATACGCCGTAATGGAGACAGCATTTATGGCTGCGGAATAGCGGAGCTGGATAAGCCGGAATGGGGGCGTTATACACAGCGGGGAAATAAGTTGTATGCCCACGTCTTTGATCGCGGCATTGGCCCTATTTATTTCCAGGGATTGAAGGGAAGAATCAAAAAAGCGCGTCTGCTCTCGGACGGAAGTGAGCTTCGAGTGGAGACGCCTTGGATGGCGGAGCAGTATTCCGACACGGGAAGCGGTGCTTTTATCCACCTGGCTGGCGGAGAACTTCCGGATGAGCTGGATACTGTCATCGAACTCGAACTGATCGATAATGAGTCTGCTGCTCAGGGCGGTGAACAGTCATGAGAGTGGGGGTCAGCACCTATAGTCTCTTGAACGCAATTAAATCGGGAGAGATGACGGTACTGGATGTGATTGACTGGATCGCTGAAAACGGTGGGGAGCATATGGAAATTGTTCCTTATGGCTTCACTCTGGAGGATCAACCCGAGCTTGCGGATGCTGTTCGGGAGCGTGCAGCAAAGGTCGGAATTGGGTTGTCCAATTATTCGATGCCTGCGAATTTTGTGCAGGAGGGAGAAGAGGCCTTTGAGACTGAGATGGAGCGGGTTAAGCGTCATGTGGATACCGTTCACAGGCTTGGCATGAAGCATATGCGTCATGATGTAACGTTATTTACCCTTCCGCCGGAGAAGCATGGTATCAATTACCTAGAGGACAACTTGGAACAGATCGTGAAGGGATGCCGGATCATTGCTGATTATGCCGCTCAGTTCGGCATTACAACAACGATTGAGAACCATGGAGTCAGTGTTCAGGCCAGCGACCGGGTACAGCGCGTGCTGCAGGCGGTTGACCGTCCGAACTTCAAGACGACTCTCGATATAGGCAATTTCTTATGTGTCGATGAACAGCCGCTCATCGGTGTGAAACGCAACTTAACATACGCCTCACTTATCCATGTGAAGGATTTTTATATTCGTCCGTTCGATCAGAACCCGGGCGGCGGTGACTGGTTCCGTACGTCACACGGCAACTATTTGCGCGGT
Source organism: Paenibacillus uliginis N3/975 (assembly GCF_900177425.1). NCBI lineage: Bacteria > Bacillati > Bacillota > Bacilli > Caryophanales > Paenibacillaceae > Paenibacillus > Paenibacillus uliginis. Next base: position 1,880,221 of record NZ_LT840184.1, read on the forward strand.
TCCATCTTTGGTCAGGGGGATATCGATGTACGCAGAGTGCTGCGCATGATCAAGAAATCCGGTTATGATGGAGATATCACACTGGAATTCGAAGGCATGGAAGAGTGCCGCGAAGGTACACGGATTGGTCTCGAAAATCTGAGACGTATTTGGGATGAAGTGTAATCACTTAAGCTAGCTAGGATGGGCTTCTGCTATTATAGTTTGATTATATTAAGCGGATTATTTTAAAATTATGGGCTAACCGAGAATTCTTGGTTAGCCTGTTGGTTTTGTTGCGATCTATGAAAGAATGGAATATTTAAAGAAATCCTTCATGATGTATAATTTAGGAAATGATGATGGACATACATATCGAATAGATGCCGATAAACCTGACTGAAGGAAGTAGGGGGATGAATGATATGAAAATTCGTTTGGCAACCGCGAAAGATATCGATCAGCTAGTTAGAATGAGGTGGGATTTCACCAACGAATATAACGAAGTTAAGATAGCGGAAGAGCATTACGAAGATTTTTATGAAGAGTGCAGGGTGTTTTTGGATCAAGCTATTCAGGGGGATAAATGGTTTATCTGGGTGGCTGAAGCGAATGGAAAGATTTTATCGCACATCTTTATCGAATTAATAGATAAAGTGCCTAGACCGGGAAGAAAGACAGAGCCTTTTGCCTATATGACAAATGTGTATACACTCCCTGAACACCGGGGCAAGGGGCTGGGGAGTCAGCTGCATAAAGAGATTGAAAGCTGGTCAAGAGACGGGAATCATGAATTTATTATCGTATGGCCTAGTGATTGGAGTATAGAATTTTACAAGCGCAGCGGCTACAAGCACTGTGTAGAACCGATGGAGCTTATGCTGGAGTAGTTTGTGCAGGTGAGCTTTGGGGAAGAAGAAACCGATCAGTCGGCATCATATCGAAGAAAGAGGAAGCGAGTATGGAGAATGGGATCACTATATCCGAAGTAACATCTATGAATGCTGTGATGGTGGAAGAACTTTCAGATTTGTTGATTCGCGTAGTGGAAGATGGGGCTTGGATCGGTTTTCTGGCGCCTGTTGAAGAGGAAGAAGCCAGAATTTATTGGGAGAGTGTGACGGAAATTAGTGTAATGATGTTCACTGCTTCTATGGCCGGAAAAATAGTTGGCACGATACAACTGCATTTGGCAATGAAGCGCAACGCCTCCCACCGTGCAGAAATCGCGAAACTGATGGTACACCCGGATTATCGAAAAAGAGGCATCGCAAGACTTCTTATGCATACGGCAGAGCAGAGAGCAGTGATCGAAGGAAGAGCTTTAATCGTTTTGGATACACGAGCAGGTGATCTATCAAATCTGTTATATCAATCGATGGATTATACGGAAGGAGGCCGCATTCCCCATTTTGCCAAATCATCAAATGGAAGTTTGGATGAAACCGTGTTGTATTATAAGTTGTTAACTAAAGAATAAGAAAATCCTTCATGATTTCAGATACATCTTATTGGAACAATGCGGTCACACACCGTGGTTAGAGAATCTTGAAAAGAGAAAATTTTTAGATGTTTTGTGTCAGAGGAATTGGATCTTACATGACCTCCCTCCATGTCGAAAGTGCTAAATCACCTGTAACAACGGTTTATTTTCCCCAAAATGGGGCATAGGTGAGAGTACTACAGACAGGAGGCGATGAAATGAAGAAAAGAACGTACCAAATTCTTGCCGGGGCAATATTGATTTCAGCCTTTTTCTTTGCTGCAGCTCCCAATTCACTCACTCACAATAGCACAACTAATGTTCCGGATCGTATGGTTACTGAAATGATAGACAAACCGGTATTTCGGGAAGAATCCACAAATTCGGTTTCTGTTAAGCTGTTTAACGCAGCGGGTGAACCTACAGGGTTTGCTTCATTTGAACAGGTGGACGATGGTGTGAAAGTGAAGATTGCCGCCTCCGGTCTGACTCCAGGCAAGCATGGATTCCATGTGCATGAGAACGCAATCCAGTCGTTTGATTTCAAGTCTGCTGGCGGGCACTTCAATCCGACGGATAAACACCATGGCCTTGAACACCCGCAAGGAAGTCACGTTGGCGATATGCCAAATTTGGTAGTTGAAAAAGATGGTACGGTTAAAACCGAACTGCTGATTAAACATGCAACGCTAGATAAGAATCAGGCTAATTCCTTGCTTGGACGATCGCTCATAATCCATGAAGACGAAGACGATGGTAAAACCGATCCCGCAGGTAATTCCGGTAATAGAATAATGGGCGGGAACATCCCTAAATAACGGATCAGAATTGTTCCAAGAATATGTAAAAGAAAAGGGCTTATCCTATTTGATTCAACATGAACTTTCGCATTCAGTTTTCAGGGTATAACATTGAACTTCATATTGGCACAAGCCAATGCTGTTTGGTGGCGATGGCGGAGTGGTTCTACGCGTACCCATCCCGAACACGACCGTTAAGCCCTCCAGCGCCGATGGTACTTGGATCGCAGGATCCCGGGAGAGTAGGACGCTGCCAAGCACACAAAGAGCACTGTCGAGAATACTCGATGGTGGTCTTTGTGCACAATCGGATAAGAAGATGGTTCAGATAGACAAAACGATAGCCGCAAAGCTGCAAAAAGTGGTCAAGCAATTTGCGGGGAAAGAGATAAAGTTTCAGAATGTTGGCGAGATGGTAATTGATTCGAATAAAGTGAACGCAAAGGTTGAATCGGTAGACGGAAAATATGAGATCGAATATAGTACTAAAACAGGTGAAGTATGGTCGGTTTGCGGATCGATCTCAATCGATAAAATCAGTAAAAAGGATCAGGATAAGGCCCTTCAAGAGCTAAAAAGGATATATCCAAACAAAACATATGTATTTGAAAAAGAAGTGAAAGCGGTCCGAGAGTATGATAACAAGAAGGCTAAATTTAAAGAAGAAACATGGTATACGTTTAGGGGGGAAAACTTTGACATCAGTCTAATTAAAAACTCGCTAACAACTCGATCTTTTGGAGCCATGATTAAATTTGACGCGAAAGAACTTGAACCGAAATTGCTAAAAACGGCTTCAGAAGCGGTGAAAATGGTTTTAGATCAAGATTTTAATTTGACGACAGAGGCTAAACTTATACCTGGCGAATTTGACTATAAAAACAATCTCTCGCTATATAAGTGGGCACTGGAAGGAAACGATGTGTTAGTTGAGATAGAAGCAAAGTCGGATAAGGTACTTAATGTAATTCATGAAACACGTCATAAGCAAAAGGTAACGACCAACAAAGAGATTACGGAAAAAGATGCAAAAGAAGTGATTGCTCCGATGGCCAAGAAGTTGTTCAATATCGACATTACGGGATATGAAGTGAAGTGGGATAACTTATTTAAAGATTACCGCTTCGTCAAGGGCGAAGAAACGATGGTGAGAGCTGCATTGGATGCCGACAAAAATGTGGTGTACATAAAATCGGGGAGTAGAGCAGCAGCGGGGAATTAGACGTTCTAGATAACCAAAATGCAAACAAAAAGAATGAAATGTCTTCATTCTAATTTCCGCCAGATTCACCATGGATACAAGTAAATAGCTTCCATTTTTAAAAGCATTGGGAATCATAAGAATACAATTAGGGGCTGTCTAGAAAGTGCAGTGAAAACTGATTTCTGACAGCCCCTTTTCTTATATTTTCCATAGTTATCTACCCTCATTTACAATTTATGGGATATAATTGGTCTGCGTAAGTTAAGGTGAAACGGAGGTAGAGGTGGATATGACCGAGCAGCTGGCACACATCGTAGACACTTACCATAAGGAGCATTTTTTAAGCGGGAACATTCTGATCACTAGAAGTGGAAAAGAGTTGTTTAGCCGTTCATATGGGCAAGCCAGTATCCAGTTAGGAATACCTAATCAACCGGATACCAAGTTTCATATTGCCTCGGTAACAAAGATGTTTATTGCCGCAGCTACACTTCATTATTGTGAGCAGGGGCTTATAAATCTGGAAGAACACCCGGGTAAGTACTTGGACGGCTTCACCATTCTCCATCCTGATATTAGAATTCATCATCTGCTGAGCCACTCTTCTGGCCTGCAAGATATATACCGAGTTCCGGATATCAGATATGAAATGAACCGATTAACACATGAGAACAAGTCTTTTTTGGATTACTTATGCAGTATGAATCAAGATTTTCAACCGGGTGAGCGCTGGAGCTATAACAGCACCGGTTTTATTATGCTGGGCTACATATTAGAAGCCGTTTCAGGCAAGCCATATGAACAAGCATTTGAAGAATTATTTTTCACCCCTCTACATATGAAATCCACCCGAGTAGATAATCCGATGAGCATTAACGTAGGGAGAGCATACGGACACACGTCGGAAAACAATGAACTGATGCATGCGCACAACGATAAGTTGTGCGGTATCGATGCTCCGGGTGAATTTTACTCTACCACACGTGACCTGGACATTTGGTGTGACGCCCTGTTTCAAGGAAAACTTCTGAGTCGAAGCAGCCTTGAAACTATGTTTACTCCCTATTATATAACCACCTTTGATCCTGATCTGCATTATGGTTATGGCTGGTTTTTGGGATCTGATTTTAACCTGATCGGCGGAGGGACTCCTGGATTTCGCTCAGAAATCTGGCATTACCCTGGGCTGGACACACGGATCATAATGCTGTGGAATTATGAAAAGGTAGATTCCCATCGATTATTTCACCAAATCAAACCTCTAGTTCTTCAGCTGTGATATGAATCAATAATCGATACCTGTTCAATAAAATATATGACCTAGTTTTGTATTGATCCTTAAACTTGGGCCGGGTCTAAATGTGAAGGTGGGGAGTCTGTGGTGAGAGTTACCGTGTATCATGTTGACGCATTCTCTGTCATAGCCAATCAGGGAAATCCGGCAGGAGTTGTTCTGGATGCCGATCAATTGAAGCCTGGTGATATGCAGAAGATCGCTTTTCAGGTTGGATTTAATGAGACGGTTTTTGTATTGAAATCTGAGATCGCTGACCTGAAATTGAAGTATTATACCCCAGGGCATGAAATCAATCTGTGCGGGCATGCAACCATAGCATCATTATACTGCTTGAAAACACGAGGTTTTTTCGAAGGCCGGGATTCAATCCAGATAGAAACCAATGGTGGCATACTTCCCATTTCATTTAACGCTGAGGATCACCTAATAATAGGCATGAAGCAGCAGAAGCCGGAATTTATTCCTTTTGGTGGAGATACCCGAAAACTAGCAGAGTCCATGGGATTAACTGAAGACTGTTTGGATGTCACGAAGCCCATTGTTTATGGTAGTACAGGAATTTGGACTTTATTAGTTCCAATAAGGCAATTGGATAGTTTCAAAATCATGAAGCCAAACAATAAACAGTTTCCTGAAATATTAGCCCAGAACCCCAAAGCGTCTGTACATCCTTTTTGTTTTGAAACCTATGACGAGAATGCGTTTATGCATGCGAGACATTTTTCATCCCCTTACTCTGGTACAGTTGAAGATCCGGTAACAGGTACGGCCTCGGGCGTGATGGGCGCTTACTATTTAACCTATATAGATCAAGATTTGAATGATATTCAATTTATCGTAGAGCAGGGGCAAGAGATCAATAGGGATGGAAAAGTGCATGTACACGCCATACGACAAAATGAGATGGATATTTTTATTTCAGGCACAGCGGTCTTGGTTAAAGAGTTTGAAGTGGAATATCCCCTTTTATACGAATGTGATAACAGTTTTGATAACATTTTATGGAGGATGACATAGGATGAGTAAAATTCAATCTTCAGTAAAGGTGTTGCTTGGGATACATACGCCTATATCGATACACATACCGAGTTGGACGAGCTATATGAAGAATTGAAGCTTAAGGGTGCCCAATTTACTCAGGAACCTGTATTGACGGAAATGGGTTGGGGAGCATGGAAGGAATTTGCCGTCAGTGATCCTGATAACTATGTTATTGGTTTCGGCTCCGGTAAAAAACAATAATGGAATTTATTTTTGCATATTGCCAACCCGAATGTTTATGCTATAATAATGTCGAATGGACACCCATTCACGTCATACACAATAGAAAAAGTTATAGGTAATGGAAGTTTGGTGAAAATCCAACGCGGTCCCGCCACTGTGATAGATCGAATGTTCGATCTTAAGTCAGGTCGTTTGCCTAGTAACTTTGTCTGGCCAGTCATTTCGAGGCGAAAGTGACTGGTTTACAAGTCTAGTGACGTATAACGCCTCACTAGGCTTTTTTACGTTGCAAGATAGGCTGCCGACACTGCTGTCGGCAAGGCCAGGTGCTCGCCGCCGAACATATACAATGAGGTATAACAACAAGCAAGCGGGAGGTTCTTCAATGATGAAGAACAATATGCACAATGGCGTGCATGTCCCTTTTTTTATAATGAACCTCTCACTTGCCGAGAATGGCAGACAAGATTCGGTTGACGAGTATCCGAATTACGTTGTACAGTGGAGATGGACAATTAAATGATTGCTGCACAATGGCGTGCACATTATATAACAAGCAAAGAGGCTTTGAAGGGATTTACTCCTTTTAGAGGCCTCTTTTTTTGTTGTCAATTACTCCTTGGAGGTGCCTTACATGGACAAAATATCGATTAAAACCGACATCTATCTGGGACAAGGTGCGCTGGATCGCCTGACGGATTGGAGAAATAGACGGATCTTCGTTGTAACAGACCCGTTTATAATCAAGTCGGGTATGATTAACATGCTGTTTGAACGGCTGCATGACAGCAACGAACAATACATTTTCAGCAACATCGTACCCGATCCTCCAGTTGAAGTCGTAACTGAGGGCGTTGAAGCACTCGGAGCATTCCAAGCTGACCTGATCATCGCGATTGGTGGGGGCTCTGCAATTGATGCGGCCAAGGCGATGAAGCTTTTCGCTCAAAAAATATTGAAACAGCACGATATTCCGTTCGTAGCGATTCCGACAACAAGCGGAACGGGCTCAGAAGTGACGTCTTTCTCCGTCATCAGCGACAAGGAGAAGAACATCAAGTATCCGCTGGTGTCCGATGACATGTTGCCGCAAGAAGCCATCTTGGACCCTGAACTGGTCAAGAGCGTGCCTAACTTTATCACTGCAGACACAGGAATGGATGTACTGACCCATGCGATTGAAGCGTATGTATCCACCAAGGCAAACGATATTTCCGATGCGCTGGCTGAGAAGGCAATCAAGCTAGTCTTTGCCTATTTGCCAAGAGCCTATAATGACGGTAATGATCTCGAAGCACGAGAGAAAATGCACAATGCTTCTTGTCTGGCTGGTATGGCGTTTAATATTACGTCGCTCGGGCTTAATCATGGGATCGCTCATGTGGCTGGAGCTAAATTCAAGATTGCGCACGGGCGTATGAATTCACTGCTTCTGACGCATGTCATTGAATTCAATGCCGATTACAAACCGGGTTATGGTAGAGAAGAGAGTAGTGCAGTAGCGGCAAGATATGCTGAAATCTCCAAAAGCTTGGGGCTATCGGCTCCTAATGCAAAGAGCGGCGTTCGTAGTCTGGTGCAGGCGATCAAGCAGCTTCAGAAGCAATTGCAGATGCCGCAAACGCTGAGAGAGTGCGGCGTGGAAATATCTACGCTTGAAAAGATGAGAGAGGGAATTGCAGAAGGAGCGCTACAAGACGGCTGTACGGCCACGAATCCACGCGTTCCTGCCGCAGCAGATATTGTTGAAATTTTGAACAAAATGTTTCAATCCTGAATCTGGAGTTAAGTTTCGTTCGTAATGATATTGACATTGTTTGCAGGTTAAAATATAGTGAAAGTAACACAACGGCGTGTTGCATACAAATAAAAGCGAAGAGGCTTCTTAAAAATTCCGCGTGAACTTTTTAAGGGGTCTTTATGTTTTTTTACAACTATATGTGTCTTTTTCTTTCATGAGATGGGATGATGGTATGGATCAACACAGCGAAAAACAACGTGTCATTCAAGAGTATGTGCCAGGGAAACAGGTAACGCTGGCTCATATTATCGCGAACCCTAATCCGGATATTTACAAGAAGCTGGGCTTGGGAAGCGATGCGAGGGATGCCATTGGCATTATGACTATTACGCCGAGCGAAGCATCTATTATTTCGGCCGACATTGCAACCAAAGCAGCCGGCGTGCAGATCGGCTTCGTTGATCGCTTCAGTGGTTCACTCGTTATTACGGGTGATGTATCATCCGTGGAATCTGCGGTGAGCGAAGTGTTGCTTGGTTTGCAGAACATTCTCGGATTTTCGGCTGCGAAGATTACGAGAACGTAGGGGATCGTGCTATGAGGAAAATTATATTTGCCGGAAGCACCGGATCGGGCAAGACGACATTGTGCCAGCGCTTGCATGGACAAGAGATTGCCTATAAGAAGACGCAAGCCGTTGAGAATTTTGAACAAGCTATTGATACGCCCGGGGAATGTATTGAGAACCGGTATTTATACAAAATGTTACTTGTCACAAGCGTTGATGCGGATGTTATCGGGCTAGTGCAAGATTGTACAAAGGAAGAAAGTTATTTTCCACCAGCCTTCGCAACGATGTTTGCCAAGCCGGTCATTGGAATTGTAACCAAGGTGGAACTGGCTAAGACGGATAAGGACATCGCGGAAGCGAGATCCTTCTTGCAAGCGGCGGGCGTTGAGCGAATTTTTGAGGTTTCGTCCGTGCAGCATGTGGGCGTGGATGAGCTGCAAGCTTATTTGGAAGCGTAAGCGGTTCATCTATGTAATAGAGGATTCACGAGATACAAGCAAATATCGGTAGACAACGAGGTGCATGACGCATGAATGGAAAAATTGTGATAGTCGACGACGAACCTATTACAAGAATGGATATTCGTGAGATGCTTGAAGAGGCGGACTACAATGTAGTAGGTGAAGCTTCTGATGGTTTTGAGGCCATTGAATTATGCAAAAAGCATCTGCCCGATTTGGTCATTCTGGATGTTCAAATGCCTATTCTGGATGGGCTAAAGGCGGGTAAACGAATCATATCGGAGCAACTGGCCGGCGGAGTTATTCTCTTGACCGCATTCAGTGATAAACAAACGATTGAAAAAGCATCCTCTATCGGTGCGCTTGGTTATCTTGTGAAACCGCTTGATGAAAAATCGTTTATTCCTATGGTTGAAGTGACAATTGCAAAAGGTAAGGAAGTACGCAAGCTGGAACAAGATTTGTCGAAGCTGTCGCAAAAGATGGAAGAACGAAAAGTAGTTGAGAAAGCGAAAGGGATCCTGATGAAGGAGAACGGCTGTACCGAAGAGGAAGCCTATCAAACCTTGCGCAAACTCAGTATGGATCGACGATGTCCGATGATGGAAATTGCAACTACGATCGTCATTTCCTATGATTGATTTCCAAGAACAAATTATGCATCATTGCAAGCGTCATACGGGATTGAGCGACGCCGACATCGCCCGGATTACGGAAATGGCTGAGTCGTTCGAAAAGTCTCATGGGCAGGATGACGTATTCATCGACGTGCTGTCCAGCGTGGAGAATGAGGCAGTTGTGGTGTACCACTATCGTCCGGGCGTGGGCAAATCGCTGTATGGTCGCTCGGTTGTTGGTGAGAAAGCGCTGCGCGAGAACGAACCCGGTGTCCTGAGGACGTTGGAAACCGGCGTGATGTCACAGGGGCTCGTCGCTAATACTCAGGAAAATCATCTGGTCAGGCAAACGGTATATCCGATCAAGAATCAAGAGAGTGTTATTGCGGTCGTCATTTATGAAAAAGATGTGAGCGATAACATTCAAGCCCACTTCAATGTGACACAGTACGAAGATAGCGAGATGTCTTTCATGCTGACCGCCATGCTGCGTTTCGAAGACTCGATCATCAACCAGTTGGAAGATGCCGTTCTGGTGTTCGACAAGCACGGATTTTTGAAGATGAAAAACAAGAAGGCAGACATGTACTATCGGCAACTTGGTTATTTGGAGGATATTCAAGGATTGCATTATGACAACTTGTCGCTGGATCAGACGATGTTCTCTGGCGTGATGAAGCAGCGCTCTATCTCTAGAAGTTGTCCATTGACGACAGATGTGAAGGCAGCTGACCGCTATTATCAAGTGAAACGACTGTTTATTGAAGAGCGGGATCTGTGCATAGGCGTTATCTTGCATGATGTTACCGAGATTAAAGACAAGGAAGCACAGATCGTCTCCAAATCGGTGGCTATTCGAGAGATTCACCACCGGGTGAAAAACAATTTGCAGACGGTGGCTTCGTTGCTCCGCATTCAAGGCCGTCAATGTGAGAGTCCAGAAGCCAAAAAATGTTTAAATGACAGTGTCAGTCGGGTGCTCGCTATTGCGGCGACCCATGAACTGTTATCAATGGAGATCGAAGCGCAGGTAGATCTACTTGATGTCATTCGGCTCATGGCTTCGAACATTCAGCGCTGCTTTGTCGATTGCAATGCGATCGATATCAAGATAACGGCTGCGCAAAGCATCTACTTGGACAGTGACCGTACTGTTGCGATTGCGCTTATTGTAAACGAGCTGCTGCATAATAGCTATGAGCATGCATTTGGCGATTGCACGGACGGCACGATTACGGTGACTGTACAGCTGGAAGGCGAGTTGGTTACAGTCGGCGTAGTCGATGACGGAGTTGGATTCGCCGTTAAAGAAGGTTCGTACAAAAGCTTGGGGTTGTCGATTGTCCGCAGCTATGTGAAGGACAAGCTCAAAGGCAAGCTCGCGATTGTATCGGGCGGTGACGGTACGGCTGTTACGTTTACGTTCAAAAAATAAATATAATCGGGCTACAAGGGTGTAGTCTAATAAGCAATGAGGCTTAAAGTTAACCATTTCCGGTCAACCGGGAGGTTATTACTTTAAGCCTTTTTATGTTTATGTTCTGGAAATCAAGCGATGGGGGTGAGAGAAGTGAACGAGCAATTGCTAAGTGTTGGCATCGATATGGGGACATCTACAACCCAACTCGTGTTGTCGAAGCTCCATATTCAGAACATGGCATCCTCTTTTTCGGTGCCACGCTTGGTCATTACGGATAAAGAAGTGGTCTATCGCAGCGATATTTGTTTCACGCCCGTGCTTGAAGATAATCGGATCGATATGCAGCAGATCCAGATCTTTGTGCAGGAGCAGTACGAGAAGGCAGGCATCATAAAGGATGAGATTCAGACAGGTGCCGTCATTATTACTGGTGAGACCGCTCGCAAGGAAAACGCGAATGAAGTGCTGCTGTCGTTAAGCGGCTTTGCCGGAGACTTTGTGGTCGCTACCGCGGGTCCGGATCTGGAAAGCATTATTGCCGCCAAAGGAGCGGGTGCCCATACGTACTCCAAAGAGCATTCCACCTCCATTGTTAATATCGACATTGGCGGCGGCACGAGCAATCTGGCGCTGTTCGCTAACGGCGAGTTGCTGGACACGGGATGTCTAGACATCGGAGGCCGCCTGATCAAGGTTGACCAGGGAACACATGAAATCACCTATGTAGCACCAAAGATCAAGAAGCTCGCAGAACGACGGGGATTGAAATTGGCTTTGGGGCAGCGGGTAACCCCGGTTGATCTGGAACCGATTATCGCCGAGATGGTGAAGCTGCTCGAAGAAAGTGTCGGCCTCCTGCCGCCAAGTGACTTCTACGATACTATCGTCACGAACAAAGGGCTGAAGCTGAATCGGTCGATTCCATGCATCTCCTTCTCCGGAGGGGTGGCCGACTACATTTATCAGGAAGCGTCGGGCGATGTGTTCCAGTATGGAGATATCGGGATATTGCTTGGAAGAGCAATTGCCGCTTCTCCGTTGACGCAGCAGATGACAGTAGCGCGTTCAGCCGAGACCATTCGGGCTACCGTCGTAGGGGCCGGTTCCCACACGACCGAGATCAGCGGAAGCACGATCACCTATACGGAAGAGAGCTTTCCGATCAAGAATATTCCGATTCTGAAACTTGCTGTAATGGATGAGTCGGGAAGCAGTGATGTGCTGGCGCAAGCCATTGCCGACAAGCTGAATTGGTTCAAGTTGAACAATGATCTGCAGCGGGTTGCCATTGCACTGGAAGGGAAGAACAGTCCGAGCTTCCAAGAGGTGCAGAAATATGCCCAAGGATTGTACAAAGGAATGTCAGAACTGCTGCAGCTAGAATACCCGCTCATTGTGATTGTCCATCACGATATGGCGAAGGTGCTGGGGCAGACGCTGTATGGCTTGCTTGATTATAAGAAGGATGTCGTCTGCATCGACAGCGTTCAAGTTGACAATGGCGACTATATCGACATCGGCAAGCCGATTGCGAACGGCAAAGTATTGCCCGTCGTCATTAAAACGCTTGTGTTTCACTAATTGAGTTGTATTTGAAAGGAGGAGCTTTTGTGATTTTAAAAACTAAACTATTTGGCCGAGTCTATCAATTCAATACGCTGATGGAAGTTATGGCGAAAGCAAACGAGGAAAAATCAGGGGATATGCTGGCTGGACTTGGGGCTACTTCATCAGAAGAGCGAGTTGCCGCCAAGGTGGTACTGTCCCAAATTACATTGAAGGACTTGCGCAACAATCCAGCGGTACCTTATGAGGTGGATGAGGTTACCCGCATTATTCAGGATCAGGTGAATGAACTCATTTATAGCGAAATTCAGAACTGGACAGTGGAAGAGCTGCGGGAGTGGATTTTGAACGAGAACACAACCGAAGCCGACATTAAGCGTGTGTCCCGTGGGCTTACGGCCGAGATGGTGGCCGCAGTCGCCAAGATTATGTCCAACCTTGACCTGATGTACGGGGCGAAGAAGATCCGAATTACGGCGAGCGCAAATACGACGATTGGCCGTCCGGGCACCTTGTCAGCACGGTTGCAGCCGAATCACCCAACCGACGATCCTGATGGAATCATGGCTTCCTTGATGGAAGGTTTGACCTTTGGTATCGGGGATGCGGTATTAGGGCTCAACCCGGTGGATGATTCTGTGGAGAGCGTGACACGCGTCCTGAAGCGGTTCGAAGAGTTCCGGCAGAAGTGGGAGATTCCGACGCAAACTTGCGTGCTGGCCCACGTTACCACTCAGATGGAAGCCGTTAAGCGAGGCGCGCCAACAGGCCTCATCTTCCAATCGATCGCAGGCTCGGAGAAAGGCAACGCAGCGTTCGGTTTTAATGCAGCAACAATCGAGGAAGCACAGCAGCTTGTGCTGCAACACGGTCAGGTAGCCGGTCCGAACGTAATGTATTTCGAAACAGGTCAAGGTTCGGAGCTGTCTTCTGAAGCTCATCACGGAATCGACCAAGTGACGATGGAAGCACGCTGCTATGGCTTTGCGAAGAAATATAACCCATTCCTTGTCAATACCGTGGTTGGGTTCATCGGTCCTGAATATTTGTACGATGCGAAGCAAGTTATTCGCGCTGGACTGGAAGATCACTTCATGGGTAAGCTGTCGGGCATTTCCATGGGCTGCGACGCTTGCTACACGAACCATATGAAGGCTGATCAAAACGACTTGGAAAACTTGGCGGTTCTCCTGTCCACGGCAGGCTGCAATTTCTTCATGGGTATCCCACATGGGGACGATGTCATGCTCAACTATCAGACAACCGGATATCACGAGACCGCGACGCTGCGTGAATTACTCGGCTTGCGTCCAATCCGAGAGTTTGAACAGTGGATGGAAAAAATGGGCTTCATCGAAAATGGCAAGCTGACTAAAAGAGCTGGGGACGCGTCAGTGTTTCTCAAGTAAGGGAAGGAGGAAGCTCTCATGAACGAAAAAGATCTGAAATCGATGATTGAATCGATTTTGAACGAAATGGTAGGAAACAAGTCAGAGCAGGAAGCAGTAGCAGTGGAACCTGCACAAACTGAAGCTCCTGTGGTGCAAACAGAGGAAACGAAGCCGAACGTAGGCGGGCTTGTGCAGGCAAACATGTCAGCAGAAGAGCAAACGGACGATGGCGAATGTTTGGATGACATTACGGAGATCGACCTTCGCAAGTTGCTGCTCGTTCCTGAACCAGCGGATCGCGAAGGGTACATGAAAATGAAGGAAAAGACGCCAGCCCGTCTTGGAGTATGGCGTGCAGGCCCGCGTTACAAGACGATTACGTCGCTTCGATTCCGCGCTGACCATGCCGCTGCTCAAGATGCTGTGTTCTCCTATGTGTCTGAGGAGTTCGTAAAGGAAATGAATCTTGTGCCGGTGGAAACAAAGTGCCGGGACAAAGATGAATACATTACACGCCCGGATTTGGGCCGTCAGTTCTCTGCAGATACCATCGAGCACATCAAGAAGCATACGGCTAAGCAGGCCAAAGTGCAGATTATGGTTGGTGACGGCTTAAGTTCAGCTGCGATTGAAGCCAATCTGCGCGACATCGTGCCAGCCATTACGCAAGGGCTCAAAATGTATGGCTTCGAGGTAGGCAATATATTGTTCGTCAAGCATTGCCGTGTTCCTTCGATGGATGTGATTGGCGATGTAACTGAAGCGGACGTGGTTTGCCTGTTGGTCGGCGAACGTCCTGGACTCGTTACAGCAGAATCAATGAGCGCCTATATCGCATATAAACCGACTGTGGGTATGCCAGAAGCGAGACGTACAGTTATCTCCAACATTCACTCAGGCGGAACACCTGCGGTGGAAGCAGGCGCGCATATTGCTGAACTGATCAAGACGATGATTGACCGCAAAGCATCAGGTATTGATTTGAAATTATAGGGAAGGCAAGGAGGCGCTCGTATGAGAAACGAACCGATTCATGCACATGTGCTCGGCATAAAGCTCATTTCCAACGTAAGCATGGATATGGCAAGCAAGCTGGAGCTGAAGCCGTACCATAAAAGCTTGGGGATCATTACCGCAGACATCGATGATGTCACTTATGCGGCATTAGATGAAGCAACAAAATCAGCAGCAGTAGATGTCGTCTATGCAAGAAGTATGTATGCCGGATCGGCTAATGCTTCGACGAAGCTGGCGGGCGAGGTTATCGGGATTTTGGCTGGACCAAGCCCCGAGGAAGTTCGCAGCGGCTTGAACGCTGTTGTTGATTTTATCGAGAGTGGCGCTCATTTTGTTAGCGCCAATGAGGATGACAGCATTACTTATTTCGCCCATTGCGTTTCGCGCACTGGAACGTATTTGTCCCAGACCGCTGGCATCAAAGAAGGCGAGTCACTGGCGTATCTGATCGCTCCTCCTCTGGAAGCGATGTACGCGATCGATGCGGCGCTGAAGGCCGCCGATGTGTCGATTGCAGCCTTCTTCGGCCCACCTTCCGAAACCAACTTCGCTGGCGCACTACTGACGGGCAGCCAGTCGGCCTGCAAGGCAGCATGTGATGCATTTGCGGACGCTGTCCAATTCGTCGCAGATAACCCGACGAGTTATTAAGGGTAGCGGCAAATGAGACATAGCGCGTTAGGGTTGGTTGAAGTAAGAGGGTATCTGGGAGCAGTCGCTGCAGCGGATGCTGCCTTGAAGGCGGCAAGCGTTGCTTGCATCGGCGTGGAGATTATCAAGGGCGGATTGGTGACGGTCAAGTTAAGCGGTGACGTGGGAGCCGTGCAAGCTGCCGTGGAAGCGGGAGCAGAAGCGGCTACTCAACTGGATGTGCTGGTGACAAGACATGTGATTGCACGATTGCATGAAGAGACGGCCGCAATGGTCGCGAATCCGGTTGACACAGACGGAAGTCAAAAACATCAAGAAGACGCTGCAAAAGTCTCTGCTGGAGATCACGCAGGGAGTTCGATCACTGAAGAAGTATCTGCAACCTCCGCAGCTGTAGAATCGGATACGGCTGGTGCAAGCGTGGAAACTGCGGCAAAAAAGGCCGTTGAAGCCACGAAGGCTAAGGTGGAGCAGGCTGCTGTGTCGAAGAAACCTGCCGTTGCAGAGGATTCACAAGCTAATACGGCGGAACTGGCATCCGCTGCTGCGATCAAGGAAGCCGACGAAGTCAAGCCGGCTTCCGCTCAGACGGACGCCGTGCCTGCAGTCAACATAGCAGCAACTGTGGAGAAGCCAACCGGTGCACAGAAAAACCAGAACAATAGCAACAATTCGCATGTGAAGCCAGCACCGGCAGCGAAGCGAACCAAGAACAAGAAAAAAGCCAGTTCGTAAAAATGTAACGGAGAGAAGGAGTATTGATGGAAACATTGGATAAAGACCTAAGATCCATTCAAGAAGTCCGAGATCTAATCAAGAAGGCCAAGGAGGCACAAGCCCAATTGGCCGACATGACGCAAGAACAGATTGACGCAATCGTCAAAGCGGTTGCCGATGCCGGCTACAAGCATCGCGAGAAGCTCGCGAAGATGGCCAATGAGGAAACAGGCTTTGGCCGCTGGCAGGATAAGATCGTCAAGAATGCATTTGCTTCGAAGCATGTGTATGAGTCGATCAAGGATATGAAAACAGTTGGTGTCCTGAAGGATGACAAAGCGCATAAGGTGATGGAGGTAGCTGTACCTGTCGGCGTCATTGCTGGCTTGATTCCGTCCACCAACCCAACATCGACTGTTATCTATAAGGCGCTCATTGCGCTCAAGTCCGGGAACAGCATCGTGTTCTCCCCACATCCGAATGCGCTGAAGAGCATTCTGGAAACGGTGAAGGTGATCAGTGAAGCAGCTGTACAAGCTGGATGCCCTGAGGGTGCTATTGGAGTCATGACAGTTCCGACGATTCAAGGAACCGATCAATTGATGAAGCACAACGATGTTGCCTTGATTCTCGCTACTGGCGGAACGGCAATGGTCAAAGCGGCTTATTCATCCGGTACACCAGCAATCGGCGTTGGTCCGGGTAACGGTCCAGCCTTTATCGAAAAGAGTGCAAACATTCCGCTTGCCGTTAAACGCATTATGGATTCCAAAACGTTTGACAACGGCACGATTTGCGCATCGGAGCAATCGGTTGTAGTTGAAGCATGCAGCAAGGAAGCGGTTGTTGCTGAATTCAAAAAGCAAGGAGCTTATTTCCTTACTGAAGAAGAAGCAGCTCAGCTCGGTAAATTCATCATGCGCGCAAACGGCACGATGAACCCGCAAATTGTGGGCCGCAGCGTAGAGCACATCGCCAAGTTGGCGAACCTGAATATCCCAGCGGGTACGCGTGTGCTGATTGCTGAAGAAACTCGTGTCGGAGCAAAGGTTCCATATTCACGCGAGAAGCTGGCCCCGATTCTGGCCTTCTACACTGAAGACAGTTGGGAAGCGGCATGCGAGCGCTGCATCGAGATTTTGAATGGAGAGGGCGCCGGACATACGATGGTCATTCATTCGGAGAATGAAGAGGTCGTACGGCAGTTCGCTCTGAAGAAGCCGGTATCCCGCTTGTTGGTAAATACACCGGGTACACTTGGCGGCATCGGTGCAACGACAGCACTCGCACCGGCGCTTACGCTAGGATGCGGTGCAGTTGGTGGAAGCTCGACATCCGACAACATCAACCCGTTCAATCTGCTTAACATCCGCAGAGTGGCATATGGGCTTATGGAAATGGAAGACTTGGCGGAGCAGCCAGTATCGCAGCTCGAAGCGGCAAGCATCGATCTTGGTGATAAAGAACAGTTAATCAACATGATCGTAAATCGCATTCTCGAAAAAATGTAAGTACAGAGGTAATACCAACTAACGTTGATTCAAAAATTTAACATAAACAAAACAAATACTAGGAGGAATTTTATCATGGCAAACGCAAACGCATTGGGAATGGTGGAAACAAAAGGTTTGGTAGGTGCAATCGAAGCAGCAGACGCAATGGTGAAAGCAGCTAACGTTACATTGATCGGCAAGGAGCAAATCGGTGCAGGTCTCGTAACTGTTATGGTTCGCGGTGATGTAGGAGCTGTTAAGGCAGCTACAGATGCAGGCGCAGCAGCAGCAGAGCGTGTAGGCGAATTGTTGTCCGTACATGTGATTCCAAGACCACATTCGGAAGTGGATGCAATTCTTCCTAAGACAAAGATCGTAGAATAATTGCTGATTCCGGACAAGCCTAAAGACTAGGATGGAAGTAGGGTGCGGTTCAATGCCGTGCCCTGCGCTCCACCTGTCGTAATTACCCCATCGCCAGCGGATCAGACGACCGCGTGTATAAGGATGTGAGAATATGGCTGTGATTACGGAAAGCGAATTGCGTAAGCACTTTCGAAATCAGAATTTGAAAGATGTTGCCGTATTTGAAACAGCGGCAGGGACGATTTTGACACCATCGGCCAAAAGCTTTTTGACCGATCATCAGATTGAGCTTCGCTATGTGAAGGCTCCTGAGACCGCAGTGGATACGCCGGCTCCAAAGAAGGAAGTTAAGCTTCAAATCACTAAGAACTTGGACACTGAACCACAAACCGAAGGAAAAAAACGGTTTCGAACGCTATATGGCGGTTTTCTGGAAACGAAGCCAGAGCATATGACGCATTTATATGGGAATATGCTTGTGTTTAAAGACCATCCTCGGATATTATTCCGCGGCAAGTTGGATTCATTAGAAACCAAACTATTAGAAGCACAAATCAGCTGTTTTAAGCTGAACATGACCAAGCTGGTCGAAGATTTGGAAGAAATACTGCAATTCGTACGGCGAATCGTACGGTGTGAAGTGTTAAGCGAAAGTATAGAGGAATTTCACTTGCTTGGGATGACGCCAAAGGAACTGCGCGAGCAGTCTCATTTTCCCAAGAAGTATTTTGGATTGGAACATTTTCAACCCAGCTATGAAATGGGCGAAGCGGTTGTTGTCATAAATGCGTTGCGCACATTGACGAGGGAAACGGAACTGCTGGCTTACCAAGCCTTTAAGAAGGAACATGGAGAGGCCGACCGTGAGGATATCATCCGGTCACTGAACCGGCTGTCTTCAATGTTCTGGATTATCATGTTCCGGATTCGTGTAGGACAGTACAATTCATGAGGTGAGAATGGTGGATAACCAACTGGTAGAGAGCATCGTAAATGAAGTAATTAAGCGGGTGCAGGAAGAAGCTTGCTTCGAGGTTGAAGCATCTGGTAAGCATGTGCATTTGAGCCGTAAGGACATTGATGCCTTGTTCGGTGAGGGCTATCAATTGACCAAAGCGAAGGAACTTTCCCAACCGGGACAATATGCTTGCAAAGAGCGCGTTACGCTAATTGGGCCAAAAGGTTCGCTGCATAATGTTGTTGTGCTTGGACCGGAACGTAAAGAATCACAAGTTGAAGTGTCCCTTACGGATGCTGTTGTACTTGGAGTACCCGTTCCTGTGAAAGAAAGCGGCAAGCTGGAAGGAACGCCAGGAATCATCATAGCTTCAGGTAGCAATATGATTCGTCTGGATCGTGGTTTAATCGCAGCTCAGCGGCATATTCATGTCAAAGCAGAGGATGCGGAGAAATTAAACGTGACGAACGGCGAAATCGTACAAGTGAAGGTAAACGGCAAGCGCCCGCTTATTTTCGACGACGTGCTGGTTCGTGTCAGCCCTAACTATGAAACATACATGCATATCGATTATGACGAGGCAAACGCATGTGGTTTTACGAAGGGCACCAAGGGAAAAATTTTGAAATAGAGCATCTAGGTTTAGGGGTGTGAAAAAATGAACGTAGAAGCTCTGGATCGAGCTGCAATTATTGAAGCCGTTACGGCTGAAGTGATGAAGAGGCTACAGCAGGCACAATCGAATGAACCAACAACCGTACCTGTGCTCAAGAAGCAGGCAGTATTGCTGACCGTGGAACCGGTACCGGAATTGGAGAGCATGCTGAATCAACACTATGAGGTGCGATATTACGACGAGTCGCTCAGAGATTGCGATGTACTGATCATTCCGAAGCTGTGCCTTCAGTTGCTGTCCAATCTTGGCAACGGCATAAGCGCGGGCCAGCGTGAACGGTTCGTGCTGACCATGCTGTTGAAAGGAAGACAGGTTATCGCTCTGGAAGAGGGTCTTCTTTACCGGAAATACAAGTCAACAGCACCTGTCTTATTGTACAAACAGTATGACGGATTCGTAGACAAACTGAGCAGCTACGGCATTCAGATGGTCAAAGAGTCGGGGCTGCTGATGGCTTGTCAGCAAGATGGACGATCGGAGGATATTCAGCAATCGTCTCCCGCTATTGAACATGCTGAAGTGCTCCTACAGCCGGAAGTGCTGACCCGCAAAGTCATTACCGAAGCCGAACTGAAAAAGTATCGTCTCCAAAACCGGAAAGAGATTGTGATCGATCGGCACAGTATTATTACGCCGCTCGCTCAGGATTATTTGCGTATGCAGCAGATGCAGGTACACAGAAGATAACGGTGAGGTGAACCTATGATCATGGGACAAGTTATGGGCAGCCTATGGGCTACCCGCAAAGACAATAAGCTGAACGGTCTGACCTTCCTGGTGGTCAAGCCATTATCGTATAACGATGCACCCGTAGAGCGCGACTATTTCGTTGCTGCGGATAACGCGGGAGCAGGCATCGGGGACACCGTACTCGTGACGATGGGAAGCGCTGCCCGAACATCGTTCGCCAATTCGGACGTACCTGTTGACGCAGTTATTGTGGGAATCGTCGATTCTATCGAGGTAGCCCATGAGTAGTGCGATTGGTGTTGTTGAACTGCGCAGCATAAGTAAAGGATACGAGACGGCAGATCACATGCTGAAGACATCTCCTGTCAACATACATCATTTAAAGCCGATTTGCCCGGGAAAGTTCCTCATAATCATGAGCGGCGATACGGCAGACGTGCAGGAAGCGATGGATACAGCTAAGGTGGCGGCGGGTGAATTCCGAATAACCGATTTTGTGCTGCATGGCGTTCATCCTGACATCATAGAGGGCTTGAAGCGACGTTATTCTTCCCAGTCTGTGGACACCATCGGAATCGTGGAAACATCGACGGTTTCTTCCGGAATTTATGCGTTAAATGAAGCTTTGAAGCAATGCGATATCCGTGTGAAAAAAATGAATCTCGGCATGGCGATTGGCGGCAAGTTTCTCGCTGTGTTCACGGGAAGTGTCAGCGACGTCGAGCAGGGGATGAAGGTGTTTGTCTCCTCCATAGATCAGAAACGGATTATTCACAATACCGTGCTGCGTTCCCCGTCCGAGGAAATCAAACAACATTTCTGATAGTAAGAATGGAGGAGCACGTTCGTGGAAATAAATGAAATCATCATTTACGGCATGGTTATTTTCATGATTCTCGGTGCCATTGATAAGGCAATCGGGTACAAATTCGGGTTGGGCCACCAATTCGATGAAGGGATTATGGCCATGGGTTCGCTCACGCTGGCGATGGTAGGGATCATCTCCCTGTCTCCGGTATTGGCCAAGCTGTTAAGCCCGGTTGTCGTTCCGCTGTATACTGCGCTGGGAGCGGATCCTGCGATGTTCGCAACCACGTTGTTAGCTAACGACATGGGTGGTTATTCACTCGCTATGGAGCTGGCTCAGAATCCTGAGGCAGGCTTGTTTGCCGGTACTATTTTGGGTGCAATGCTGGGACCAACGATTGTATTTATCATTCCAGTTGCGCTTGGCATCATCAAAAAGGAAGACCATAAATTTATGGCCACCGGTGTGTTGGCTGGAATTGTCACGATTCCTCTTGGATGCTTGATCGGGGGCCTTGTGGCAGGATTCTCCATCGGAATGATTTTATCCAATCTGGTGCCAATCATCCTGTTCGCGGTGCTCATCGTGCTTGGCTTGTGGAAATTCCCGCAAGGCATGATCAAAGGTTTCACTATCTTTGGACAGTTCATTGTTATCGTTGCAACACTGGGACTTGCTGTTGGTATTACACAACAGCTGACGGATATCACGATTATTCCTGGTATGGCTCCACTTGAGGAAGGTATCCAAATTGTCGGCGATATTGCCATTGTGCTGGCTGGTGCCTTTGCTATGGTATTTGTTATTACGAAGGTATTTAACAAACCGCTGATGAAGCTGGGCAAGCTGCTCGGCATGAATGAGATTGCAGCAGCGGGTTTGGTAGCTACACTCGCCAACGTCATCCCGATGTTTGGCATGATGAAAGACATGGACGCCCGAGGCAAGGTCATCAATGTGGCCTTTGCCGTGTCCGCCGCATTTGTGTTCGGTGATCACCTTGGCTTTACAGCAGGGGTAGCCAAAGAGATGATTTTCCCAATGATTGTCGGGAAAATCGTTGGCGGGATTACCGCGATATTCGTTGCTGTCTATCTGTCTAAAAAGATGGCGGCCGAACCGAAGGTTGAACAGCAAGAGGCTGTATAAGACCTGGGATTTAGCCTAATCGGCTTGAATCCGTTGAATAATGGTTCATCTCCTAAGGGATTCTCATACTTTGTGTCTCGTATGCCGAGCAATCGGCTGCGGGGCATTTTTTTTATACCTCAAACCATGTCCTCGAAACTACATACAAATTGCTCGGCTGAACCGGAATGAGTGAAAATGAATTTCCTATTCCTCTGTTTCTGGGGTTTATCAAAAGCTACTACGGTAATAATGGGGATAAAGATGACTGCGAGAGGAAGAACATCATGATATTTCGGAAAAGAAGCCCTCATAAGATCAAAAAATCCCTTGCCATAAATAGCGAGGTTGAGACGGATCCTCCTGCCGACGTGCTCAGCAAGAGCGTGGAGCAAAACCTTCAGAAAATTCAAGAGACCCTTGGCAATAGCACCGATCTCATTATAAGGAAATTTCCATACGCGCCTGCTGGCGGCCGAACCGTTGCAATCTTGTTTACCGACGGGCTGGCAGAAGGAAAAGTCGTAAACGACTATATTATGGAATCATTAATGCAAAAAGAAGAAGGAGATGATTCCGATCCCATTGATCGGGAGTCTGATTCCTCATCAGATATTTTTCAGACTTTAAAAGATGAAGCCCTGACTTTTGGCGACATCCGTGATCTTTCGAACTTTGAAGCCTTATATCACTCGCTGCTATCCGGAGATGCAATTATTCTCATCGATGGCGAGTCGAAGGGAATAGCAGCGAGTGCGCGAGGGTGGAGAGATCGCGGTGTTGGTGAACCTGCCGTGGAGAATGTGGTCCGAGGTCCGCGTGAAGGCTTCTCGGAAGTCCTGCGTACCAATACAGCCTTGATCCGGCGTAAAATTAAGGATCCCCGTCTGTGGCTAGAATCCAAACAAATTGGCCGAGTCACTCAAACGGATATAGGCATTATGTATATCAAGGGTATAGCGAACGACAAAATCGTAGAAGAAGTTCATGCCCGGCTGGATCGCATCGACATTGATGCCATTCTGGAGAGCGGATATATCGAGGAATTGATTCAGGACGAAACGATGACTCCCTTCCCGACCGTGTATAACTCCGAGCGGCCTGATGTCATTGCAGCTGAGCTACTGGAAGGAAAAGTGGCAATCCTGGTCGATGGTACTCCGTTTGTGCTTATGGTCCCAGCGCCGTTTGTTTCCTTCATGAATGCTGCGGAAGATTACTATCAACGGGCAGATATCAGCAGTTTTGTCCGCTTGCTTCGTTATGGCGGGGCCTTTATCGCCTTGCTGGCTCCATCACTCTATATCGCCATTACCACATTTCACCAGGAAATGTTGCCGACTAATTTGCTGATCGGGCTCGCAGCGCAGCGGGAAAACGTTCCTTTTCCCGCCTTCATCGAAGCGCTCATGATGGAGGTTACCTTTGAGATTCTGCGTGAAGCTGGCGTCCGCATGCCGAAGTACATTGGAGCAGCCGTCTCCATTGTAGGCACGCTGGTTATCGGGCAAGCGGCCGTTGAGGCCGGAATTATCTCCGCCGCAATGGTCATTGTCGTCTCAATCACAGCCATATCAAGCTTTGTGCTGCCTGCCTACAACATGTCCATCGCTTTTCGGATGATGCGTTTTCCTTTCATGGGAATCGCTGCTTCCTTCGGATTGTACGGCATTTTCGTAGGTTGCATCGCTCTTGTTCTGCATCTTTGCAGCTTGCGAACCTTCGGCGTGCCTTATATGGCGCCGCTTGCACCTTTGATTCCCAGTGACAACAAGGATGCGCTCTTCCGGTTTCCTCACAGCCTGTTGCTTACCCGTCCGCGATTGACCAATCAGAAAAATATCAAGCGGGAAAACAGCGCTACTTCCCGTAAATCACAAAAGTAAACATCGAAAGGAGGCAGAGGAGGATGAAACGATACGTACTCAGTCTGTTCTTGTTCCTTATTCTGACCTCTTTTCTGACAGGATGCTGGAATCGCCGGGAACTAAATGAGCTCGCCATCGCGGTCGGGATGGGGCTCGATAAAGTGGGAGAACAATACCGGGTATCGGTTCAGGTGGTGAATCCTAAAGAAGTGGCTTCCAGTAAAGGGCAAGGCTTATCTCCTGCCATCTTGTATACGATGGAGGGCGACACCATATTGGAAGCCGTGCGGAGGATGAGCACCCTCAGTGCGCGAAAAATTTATTTTTCCCACCTGAGGATGCTCCTGATCGGTGAATCCCTTGCCCGGGAAGGAATGGCAGAAAGCTTGGATCTCCTGCTCCGGGATCAAGAAATCCGGAGCGATTTTTACCTTGTGGTGACTCAGAACAGTTCTGCGGAAGAGGTGCTAAAAGTCATGACGCCACTGGAGAGTGTACCGGCAAACAAACTATTTACCACACTGGAGACATCCGAGAAATACTGGTCTCCCAGTTTGACGGAAACGCTGGATGAAACGATCAAGGCTCTTATCGAAGAAGGTAGGCACCCTGTCCTGTCCGGACTTCGAATCGTTGGAGACTCAGAGGTCGGAACTTCAAAGAAAAATGTTGAAAATATCGATATCCCCACCGAACTGAAAGAGTCGGGGCTTGCCGCTTTTAAGCAAGACAAATTGATTGGCTGGTTAAACGAGGAAGAGAGCAAGGGTTATAACTATATCCGCGGGAATGTCAAAAGCACGGCCGGCCATGTGGACTGTCTGGGGGGAGGCAAGGTTACTACAGAGGTCGTTCGGACAAAATCGGAGATAAAAGGCCGCGTTGTACAGGGGCAGCCTCAGGTGAATGTCACCCTCCAAGCGGAGCAAAATATCGCCGCAGTGGAGTGCAGAAACTTGGAACTGATCAAGACAGAAACGATTCGACGGATTGAAAAAGAGGCGGAAGCCGAAATCATATCGCTGATGGAGTCAGCAATCAAGAAGGCGCAGAACTCTATCGGCGCGGATATTTTCGGATTCGGTGAAGCGATTCGACGGGCCGATCCGAAAGCATGGAAGAAAATGAAAGAGGACTGGGATGAGCGCTATTTTTCAGATTTACCGGTTCATATCAAGGTCAAAGTCAAAATTCGACGAATCGGAACGGTTGGAGATTCATTTCTGAACAATACGAAGGAGTAGCTTAACATGCTCGCTATTGCGGTTATCATTGCGGTTGGGGCTCTCATTGTCTGGCTGGAGGTCCCCCCGTTAATCAAAAAAAAACAAAAAAAGGAACTTTGGGTATTCTCCATCCTGCTGCTCTTCGGTGTCGTGAGCAGTATTATTGTCAATATAAATCGCGATATTCCCAGCCCTCTGGAATGGATCACTGTAATGTTTAAACCGCTCAGTGATCTGTTGGCCGCAATCGGTCTAATCGTTAAATGAACTGAGGTGAACTTATGCAAGAACCGGTCAAAATTTCAGCAAGACAATTTACGATCTTAACGATTTTTTTCTCAATCGGCAGCGCTATTCTGGTCATTCCATCGAGCGTAGCTTATATAGCCAAGCAAGATGCTTGGATCGCCTCCCTCATTGGCGTGGCCTGCGGGCTCTGTCTAACCGTGTTGTACAATATCTTAGCCGGGCTGTATCCCCAGATGAATCTGATTCAAATCATGGAGAAAGCTTTGGGCAAATGGCTGGGAAAAGTTCTATCTCTGCTGATCATCATTACTTTAATCATCATTGTTCCCGGAGTATTACATTATGTCGGAAATTTCTTGACGACTCAGATAATGCCCGAAACGCCGGTACAAGCTGTAAATATTCTATTTGCCATTGTGGTGGTCATGGGCGTAAGACTCGGTCTGGAAACGCTGGCCCGCTCGGCCGAGTTGATGTTCCCTTGGTTTATACTGCTTTACGTTTCTTTAGTTGTTTTAGTTGCGTCCCAGATCAAATTGGAGAATGTTCAGCCTGTGTTCGAACGGGGAGTCGGCCCCATTTGGCCAGCAGTTCTTTCCTTCGTCTCATTAGTATTTCTCCCACACTTTTTGATGCTGATGATTCATTCATCTTCCGTGAATCAGCCTCGGGAAGCCCGAAAAGCTTTTCTTCTGGGAAGCTTGATTGGCGGGCTTGTGATTGCTTTGATCGTGGCATTATCGATATTGGTATTTGGCCCCGAGATTATTTCACATAGTTTTTTTCCCAGTTACCTGCTAGCTCAAAAAATTAATATCGGCAACTTTTTGCAACGAATTGAAGTGATTATGGCGATCATGTGGTTCATATCACTCTACTTTAGATTGACCCTGTATCTGTACTTCATGGCGCTCGCCCTGACCTACATATTCAATCTAAGTGACTATCGGCCGTTGGTACTGCCTCTGGGCATCCTTCTGGTGGCTATATCGGTCATCGTTTACCCCAATGTCGCCTACCAGCAGAACTTCGATTCTCGAATATGGGTTCCTTATATATTGACTATTGGATTGCTGCTGCCCTTGCTGCTGCTTCTGATCCATGGGTTACGAAAGTTGGCTGGGAACAAAAAGAAAAAATGATCTGCTCATCCCGGGCAACCATAAGCCCAGAAGACAGCCACTCTTCAGTGGCTCTTACTGGGCTTATTCTGTTATATTAGATTTGGCAACCCATACCGGCTTGTCCAATTGATCAGGTAAAAGAAAGGATTCGGGATGAGCTTTCCAATAAATGAACAAGTCATCCAATCGTTGTGCGGACGCACCTCTTTTAACAAAGGAGTAATGTACGCTCGGTCTGGCAAAGTTTCGATTACAAGTTATAATCCAAGTGATTCTGTTTTTTATGCGAGGGTCGATGGTGACCAGAATTGCGATGTAGAAGTGAAGATTTATGGTAATGGAGAAGTGGAGGCGGCATGTACCTGCTCGTCTTTTTTTTCATTTGATAAGCATTGCAAACATACAGCCGCCGTACTGCTGCATATATTACATATTCAAATAGAGGGGGATTTGTATTCAGAAATGCGCTCTTCTGATGAGGAAACAGGCGTTTCGGATGTAGATATTATGCTTACGAAGACGATGTTGGAACTCTTTGAAGACAAGCACCAGCGTTCAAGCCGTGCCCAGACCTATTTTGATACTAGAACGGTACTTGATGTTGAGCTTGTATGCCGAGTAATCTCTTATGGATACTGGAAATATAGGTTTGGCATTGAGATGAAGATCGGTTCCAAGCGAATGTATATCGTACAAAACATTCGGCAATTTCTGGATCGGGTTCAGCGTAAAGAGAGTTATGCTTTTTCGAAGCATTTCACGTACGATCCTGAGCTTCATAGCTTTAGAAAAGAGGATGATGATATCATCCAGCAGTTTATTGAAATATGCAGCAGAGAGTATATGTACCGTGAGACATCAAGCCCGTTCGCAAATGTTCAGCCGAGTAAGTTGAATGGTGAGCGGATGTTATTAATTCCTCCGTATGTCTGGGGAGATTTGTATCCGCTGCTCGTAAAAGCACCATCCATAAAGCTGGAGCAGGATGGGGTTACATATGATGGTTTCGGTTTGAGTGATGGCGCGATTCCGCTTCATTTTGAGTTTGACCAAGTCCGTGAGGAGACTGAAGGCTATCAGCTGCACGTACAAGGGCTGGAGAATATGATGGTTTTGGAAGCGTATGAGCTGGTCCTTGCGGAAGGGAAGCTGTGGAAGCTGCCTGGGGATCAATGCGCAAAACTCTCGGATATGAAACATATGCTTGAGAACTCAGGCAGGAACACTATGGGTATCCTTCCGGAACAGATGGAACCTTTTATGGAAAAGGTCATTCCAGGATTAAGAAAGCTCGGCAGCGTCGGTGTTTCTCAGGTCGTCTCTAACCGGATCGTGCAGACGCCACTTGCAGCACGCTTGTATCTGGATCGGGTAAAGGACCGGCTGTTGGCGGGTCTTGAATTTCAATACGGCGATATTATTATCAATCCTCTTCAGGAAACGTACCAACAGCGGGGCGAAGGCCGGATTCTGATGCGTAACGGAGATCAGGAAAACCGAATTATGGAGCTTATGGAACAAAGCCGTTTCAGTAAGACAGAGGGCGGATATTTTCTGGATGACGAGGATGATGAGTACGATTTTCTGTATCATGTTGTTCCGCAGTTGGAACAGTTGTTGAAGGTCTATGCTACCTCTGCGGTGAAGGTACGGCTGTTTAAAGGAGCTATTCCTCCTAAAGTGACGGTAAGCATGGATGAACGGACGGAATGGCTGCAGTTTAAGTTTGATATGGATGGAATACCAGAGGCGGAAGTACGCAAGCTTCTGAAGTCTCTGGAAGAGAAACGCAAGTTTCACAAGCTGCCGGACGGTGCTCTAATGCCGTTGGAAAGCACAGAATTTCAGGAAATGCTTCATTTTATGAATGGGATAGGGATCAATCTATCGGATCTGAATGGTGCCGAAATGCGTTTGCCTGCCGTTCGTGCACTGTATTTCATGGATTTCGATAGTCATGGGAATTCCATAAAGCTAGAAAAGTCTTTAAGACGACTTCTGGAGCATGTTCGAAATCCAGATCATTTGGACTTCCCGGTACCCGAAAGATTGTCTCATATCCTCAGGGAGTACCAGGTATACGGTTATCAGTGGATGAAGACGTTGGCGTTTTACCGGTTTGGAGGCATCCTGGCGGATGATATGGGTCTTGGAAAAACATTGCAGAGCATTGCGTTTATCGTTTCGGTTCTGTCTGAGATTCGAGAACGTAAGCAACCCGCACTGGTTGTTACTCCAGCATCACTCATGTATAACTGGAAGAATGAGCTGGAAAGGTTTGCGCCTGAGGTTCATGTCGTCATAGCTGATGGCACGAAAAGTGAGCGGACATCCACTCTGCAGAATACCGAACGGGTAGATGTTGTAATTACTTCTTACCCGCTGCTTCGTAGAGATATTACTCTTTATACAGTGAAATCGTTTCATACGGTAATTTTGGATGAAGCTCAGACGTTCAAGAATCATGCTACCCAGACGGCACACGCCGTAAAAGCAATTGATGCGATGTACCATTTTGCACTTACCGGAACGCCGGTAGAGAATAAAATGGAAGAGCTATGGACCATATTCGATACTGTGTTTCCACAATTGTTTCCGGAAAGGAGGGCCTTTAATGAGCTTTCTAGGGAAACAGTGGCAAAGCGTATCCGGCCATTTCTGCTGCGACGGCTGAAGTCAGATGTATTGAAGGAGCTGCCTGATAAGATTGAGACTCTTCAAGCTTCCGAGCTGCTGCCGGAGCAGAAGAAGCTGTATGCCGCTTATCTGGCCAAGCTGCAACATGAAGCCTTGAAGCATTTGAACGAGAAGGGATTTCAAAAGAACCGTATCAAGATTCTTGCCGGCTTAACCAGACTTCGTCAGTTGTGCTGTCATCCCTCGTTGTTTGTGGAGGGGTATGAGGGTAGTTCTGCCAAGTTCGAGCAGCTGATGGAAATTGTAGAAGAGTGCCGGAATGCAGGAAAGCGAATGCTCATTTTTTCGCAGTTCACAGAGATGTTGGGCCTCATTGGTCGTGAGCTAGGAGATCAGGGTGTCTCATTTTTTTATCTGGACGGCCAGACGCCAGCTGCGGAGCGGGTTACTCTATGCAGCAGATTTAATGAAGGGGAGAGGGATTTGTTCCTGGTCTCTCTGAAAGCAGGTGGTACTGGACTGAATTTGACTGGCGCAGATACGGTGATTTTGTACGACTTGTGGTGGAATCCAGCCGTAGAGCAGCAAGCGGCAGATCGTGCACACCGTATTGGCCAGAAGAAGATTGTTCAGGTGATCCGTCTTGTTGCACAAGGTACCGTGGAAGACAAGATGTACGAGCTTCAGCAGAAGAAGAAAGATTTAATCGAGGAAATTATTCAACCTGGAGAGGAAGTATTGACAGCACTTACGGAACAGGAGATCCGGGAAATATTGATGATCTAAGCAGTTCATTAGATCTGGGTCTGGAGGAGAAAATATGCCGGAATTGCTAATGGAAATGAGTATACCAACATTAGTATGGTTGTTTATTGTTGCATTTCTAATTCATGATCTCGAAGAGATTATCTGGGTCGGCCCTTGGATTGAGAAGAATAGGACGGAAGTCATCACGAAAGTGCCGGGTTTCATGAAGAAGAGACTAGAGAACCTGTTCCGAATTAACAGCAGTCAATTTGCTGTTGCCGTACTCTTGGAGCTGATTGTGTTTATCCCGTTTACGTTTATGGCTGCAGAGCAGGGGAAGTTTTTAGTGTTTCTGGCCTTTAACAGTTTATTTTTCATACATGTGTTTACTCATCTTGGTCAAAGTATTTATTTAAGAAGATATACGCCTGGGGTTGTTACCGCTGTAATCATCACACTACCGTATGGCCTGTTCTTGTTTTACCGCTTGCTCTCTGATGGATTGGTAACGTGGAGTCAGGTTTTGTGGAGCATTCCTTTAGGGCTGCTTATGGTACCGGTCGTCTTGGTTGGGCATAAGCTCGGCAAAAAAGTTGTGAAATAACTGTATGAGTCTGTGTGGCCGTTTATGAACACAACAGCATTGTGGTACCTCATATTACAGAGGCTGCGATGCTGTTTTTTTATTTTGAAAAATAAAGATGAGTTTCCCTAATAAAAGCCTTTTATCCATTTTGAAATAAAACGGGAATAGTACAAAGTTCTAAATAATAAAAGTAGTGATACACGGTACGATTTAAGTCACTTTAACCAAGATGGAGGGGCTTTGATATGAGAAAGATCCATTTGTTGGCCACAATTATGGTAGCGTTTACACTCCTGTTTGTGTCGGCGTGCAGCAGCTCAAACCCCCCGGCAAATCCAAAGCCTGAGAGCGGAGGAACGAAGACAGCGGAGACACCACCGCCGCCGGAGAAAAAAGAACAGGAACCGCCGGTGAAAGAAGAACGGAAAATTGATATGAACGGCGAGACGCTTAAAATCCTGCACTGGATCGACGGTCCGAAAGAAGACACACCGGAAGGGGCTTTGGCGCTTGAGAAATGGAAAGAGGCGGAGAAGAAATATAACGTCAAAATTGTATGGGAGAAGGTACCTTGGGGAGAGAACATCCAAATGGTCACGAACGCAGCTCTCTCCGGCGAATCGGTAGCGGATATTGTGCCACTTGACTACTATTTTGCCGTTCCTGCAATCAATCAGGGATTATTCATGCCGGTGGATGATTTCTTTGATTTTAATGATCCCAAATGGCCGGAGGGCATGAAGAAGCATGGTATGGTCAACGGTAAAATGTACGGTTTCACTTCCAATATCAATAATGTATCCGGTGTTTATTACAATAAAACATTGTTTGAACGTGAAGGACTGCCTGATCCGCATGAGCTGGTCGCTCAAGACAAATGGAATTGGGACGCATTTCTGGATATCGCTAAAAAAGCCACCAAAGATACTGACGGTGATGGGGTGATCGATCAGTACGGGATAACCAACGACGGAGGTGTACTTACACGGATTCTGGTTCATTCCAATGGTGCTGCCTTGATTGAGGAAAAGGACGGCAAGCATGTATTTGCCTACAACAATCCGAATGTGCTGGAAGCTCTGCGCTTCTTGTACGATTTGTACAACACGCACAAAGTGATCGCCCCGAAAGTCGGCGATAACGAACATACTGACTCTCAAACCTATTTTAATACAGGCAAAGCTGCCATGGTGACTGGTGAACTGTGGGAAGGTGCAACCCGGACGAATATGACGGATGAGCAAGGCTTCGTATTTTTCCCGAAAGGACCAAAGGCAACACAGTATCAAGGCAGTGTGGAAAACTATGTTCAATTCTACATTCCGGCGAACGTGAAGCGTGCCGAAGAAAAGGCATATATATGGGATCAAATCCAGATGTGGGATCGTGTAGATCAAGTCAACCGAGAGGATGCGGAAAAGCAGCTTCTGGCTGATGAGGAAGATGTAGAAGCAATGCTGGAGCTGATTAAATACTCCCAGCCTGTATTCCTACCACTGAACGGCGTTCTGGGAGAAATACCAAGGTCAATTATAAAGGGAGAGTCACCAGAGACCATACTTGAAAGAAATAAACAGGTTGCCCAAGATGGTATCGACAAACACCTGAATACAATAAAAGAATCTGCAAAATAAAGTGGAATGTTGAAATCGTGTCCATAGCACAGAAGAGAGGTTGTAACGCGGGAGGGAATCCCGTAAGGGATTCCCTCCTTTTATCTATTTGATGAGGAATGAGGGTTTTGCATGCGGAAGGTAACTAGGAAGACCAAGGCGATCACCGCTGCTCTGCTGGCCCTGGTCATCGTCTTAACCGTTATTTTTGCTGCTTCAAGTAACGAAGCTTCAAGCAGTGTATTGGAGCCTATTAAAGTGTCGCCCGAGGCGTTAATGAATAATTCTGCGGTATTGAAAGCTGCATCCGGAGGCAGATATGAGACTTATCTGGCCGAGTACGGGAGTCAGCCCAGACCCGCCTCTGCTCAAACGATAGAAGCTGAGTCCTTTGCTGCCGCAGAAGGAATGGAAGTACGAAACATAACCTCCTATGAGGGATCGGAAACCCCCGTCATACAGACAGAAGATACAGGGGCCGTTCATTGGGACGTCCTTGTGGAAGAGGAAGGGCTGTATCATATTGGACTGCGCTATTTTCCGGTCAAAGGAAACAGCTCTCCGATCGAAAGGGAACTGTTGATTGATGGAAAGGCACCTTTTGATGAAGCGTCCAGGCTTGTGTTTTCCCGCGTCTGGCGAAACGAATTGTCCGAAGTGGATCAAGACTCCAGAGGGAACGACCTTAGACCAAGGCAGATCGAGAGCCCAGAGTGGCAGGACAGTGTCATCCGGGACTCGGAAGGTTATTATAAAGAGCCCTTTTCGTTTTATTTATCAAAAGGTAACCATCGAATTACACTGGTCTCTTTGCGAGAACCGATGATTATAGACTACTTGAAAATTTATCAGGAGAAAGAAATACCCGCCTATCTTGAGGTGGAACAGAATTATGTGAAGCAGGGTTACAGTAAAACAAGCGGACAGTTCATTAAATTTCAAGGAGAGAGCGCTTCGCTGAAGTCCAATCCTTCCTTATACCCACTGAATGACCGATCTAGCCCCGGAACTGAGCCATATCATGTTTCCAAAATCCGAATGAACACGATCGGTGGTGTCAACTGGAAGGTGCCTGGACAGTGGATCTCTTGGGATGTTGACATCCCTGAGGACGGGCTGTATGAATTTGGGCTCCGATACAAGCAGAATGCCGTTCGAGGAATTAGAGTCGTCCGTACATTAACGATTGACGGCAGTGTGCCGTTCAAGGAGGCAGAGGCGATTCCGTTCAATTACGATGGAGCCTGGCAGATGGGCTCACCCGGTGAAGACGGTAAGCCCTATTTGTTTTACTTGACGAAAGGGAAGCACGAAATCAAGCTGGAGCTTTCTATAGGTGAATTAACGGACACTATTCGAATGGTCCGATCCACCATACAGCAGTTGAACGCGTTGTATCTCAAGATCATCATGATTACATCAACAGTACCGGACCCGTTTCGGGATTATGAACTCGACAAGAAAATTCCCGAGCTTCAGGACGTCTTTATGAAACAGAGTGAGCTGCTGTCCAAGGCAGCGGATCAGATGGATCAAATGGTCGGAGGGACGAGCGGAAGCACTGCCATTCTCCGGACGACATCGTTTCAGCTCAGCGATCTTGGAAGTCGACCGGAGACATTGAATTCGCGTCTGAAACAGTTCAAAGACAACGTCACCGCGCTGGGAACATGGCTTTTATCGGTTAGCCATCAACCGCTCGAGATTGATTATTTATATTTTAAATCACCAGATGTAAAGACACCGGCTGTCAGTACCGGCTTTGTGAGCAAATCAGTCCATGAGGTTATGTCTTTCACTAAATCTTTCTCAGAAAATTACAACCATGTCAGTAACGGCAATAAAAAAGATAAGGAGGTCACGGTCTGGATCGCCGCCGGACGGGATCAGGCGCAGCTCCTCCGTTCCATGATTGATAACTCCTTTACACCACAAACTGGTATTTCAGTCAATCTGCAGTTGGTAAACCCCGCGGTTGTACTTCCGGCAACCCTGGCAGGCAAAGGACCGGATATTGCTCTGACTCAAGGGGACGTGATCAACTTCGCATTACGGAACGCACTGCAGGATTTAACGGTTTTTCCCGAGTTTGAGAAAGTTAAGAGCCGGTTTATGGACAGTGCTTTTACCGGATTTAAGTATAAAAACGGGATTTACGCGATTCCGGAAACACAATCATTCCCGATGCTGTTCTATCGTAAAGATATACTGGATGAACTGAATCTTAAAGTTCCGGAAACGTGGGAAGATATGTATAAGATCATACCGGAACTCCAAAAGCACAATATGGATCTTGCCCTGCCGACTAATATTGTGTTTGACACCATGCTTTATCAAAATGGCGGCCAGTATTATCAGGATAACGGTATTGCCACGGATCTGGATTCGGAAATTGGTATCAACACATTTCAGAAATGGACGGAGCTGTATACGAACTATAAGCTGCCAATCGAGTTTGATTTTATTAATCGCTTCCGAACCGGTGAAATGCCGCTTGGCATAGCCGATTACACGACGTATAACTTCCTGACAATATTTGCACCGGAAATCAGGGGTCAGTGGAATTTCTCCGCGCTACCAGGCACCTTGGGAAGGGACGGCATCGTACGTCACGATACACTCAGCACCTCAACCGGCACCGTCATGTTTAAAAATGCGGTCAATAAAGAGGCTGGCTGGGAATTTATCAAATGGTGGACCGATGCGGAACCTCAGGTAACGTTCGGACGTGAAATGGAAGCAATCCTCGGAGAATCA
This sequence comes from Paenibacillus uliginis N3/975, assembly GCF_900177425.1. Taxonomy (NCBI): domain Bacteria; kingdom Bacillati; phylum Bacillota; class Bacilli; order Caryophanales; family Paenibacillaceae; genus Paenibacillus; species Paenibacillus uliginis. The sequence continues at coordinate 1,915,286 of NZ_LT840184.1, forward strand.
GCTAGGTATGCGGCAGCAAATATCGAAGCGCTGAAACAGCTGCCTTGGTCGGCAAGAGAGCTTAAGCAGCTGACAGACGAGTTGAAGTGGGTGGTTGGCAGACCAGCGGTGCCGGGTGGCTATTCATTGGATCGCCACGTATATAATGCTTTTTATGAGGTATATACCGACGGAAGCGAGCCGCGAGAAACGCTTGAAAATTACGTTCGGACGATCAACCAGGAAATCACCATAAAACGTCAGGAGTTCGGTCTGCCGACGAAGTAGGAAGAAGGGATATCCATGGTGCAGCTAGTGAAGAAAAATAAAGTAGCGGCGCATTCGAGGCGGCGGGAAGGCGGAGTATGGAAGGAAGTGAAACGAAACAAAGCCATCTATGCAATGCTCACGCCTTACTTCCTGATCTTTTTTACATTTACAGTTCTACCTGTTGTATTGTCTCTTCTCGTCAGCTTCACCAATTTCAATATGCTGGAATTTCCGAAATGGGTCGGCTGGCGGAATTATGCGCAGCTGTTCGTGCGTGATGACGTGTTTCTGATTGCGCTAAAAAACACGCTCTTGTTTGCTGCTATTACCGGTCCGATCAGCTATATCGCATGTTTTGTGCTGGCTTGGGTGATCAATGAGTTTCCGCCTAAATTGAGGGCAATCGCGACACTGGTTTTTTATGCTCCGGCCTTGTCCGGCAGTGCTTACATCGTATGGACCTTGCTGTTCAGCAGCGATTCGTACGGGTACATCAATGCGTTTTTGCTGAAGTGGCATCTCATTTTGGAACCGATTCTTTGGCTCAAGACACCGAAGTATATTCTTCCCATCATTATTATCGTACAGCTGTGGCTGAGTCTTGGAACAAGTTTCTTAGCGTTTATTGCCGGTCTCCAGAGTATGGATAAAACGCTGCATGAAGCGGGAGCGATTGACGGTATACGCAATCGGTGGCAGGAGTTGTGGTTCATCACACTGCCTTCGATGAAACCCATGCTACTGTTCGGGGCGGTTATTCAGATTACGGCTTCGTTTGCAGTCGCCGAAGTGGCAACTGCGCTGGCAGGATTCCCAAGCGTCAAATATGCAGGTCATACGATTGTTACGCATCTGATGGATTACGGCTCCATCCGGTTTGAGATGGGATATGCCTCATCCATCGCCACGGTTCTGTTCGTCATGATGCTGGGTTCTAACCTGATCGTCCGAAAACTCCTTACAAAGGTCGGTGAATGACCGTGGTGCAAATCACCTTAAGGAAAAAGAGGCTTGGCCGCTCCCTGGCGGGTGACATCGTACTGTTCGGCTTGCTTGCATTAGTCGGCTGTTTCATGGCTCTTCCGCTTGTATTTGTCATCAGTAATGCCTTCAAGCCGATTAACGAAATATTAAAATTCCCGCCAGACTTTTTCGTGCGGAATCCTACGTTCACGAACTTCTATGATCTGTACCATCTGCTAGCAGGATCTTGGGTTCCGCTCACACGGTATATTTACAACACCTTCTTCATTGCCTTTGTGGGCACAGCCGGGCATGTCATCATTGCATCCATGGCAGCCTATCCGCTTGCTAAACGAAAATTTCCCGGCAAAACGTTTCTGTTCACGGTTGTAGTGCTGTCGCTTATGTTCTCGGCGACAGTAACCCAAATAACGAACTATATGACGATGTCTTGGCTCGGATTTCTGGATACGCACTGGGCGGTCATCATCCCAGCCATCGGATCTTCGCTAGGTCTGTATCTCATGAAGCAGTACATGGAACAGATTCCGGATGCGCTGCTGGAGGCAGCGGAGGTTGACGGCTGCAGCGAGTTCCGTATTTTTTGGAGCATTGTCATGCCTGTTGTTAAGCCAGCGTGGCTCACACTTATCATTTTCTCGTTTCAGGGTTTGTGGGGAGCTGGCGGTGCAGCAGGATCTATGTACATTTACAGCGAGCAGCTGAAGACGATTGATTATGCATTTTCACAAATATTGTCGGGTGGCATCATTCGAACCGGTCCGTCCATGGCTGCAACGCTGTTGATGCTGAGCGTCCCGATACTCATTTTCATAATTTCGCAGAGCAGTGTCATTCAGACGATGTCGACTTCCGGGATGAAAGATTGAGGGGAAGGGGGAAGCCACGGTGAGACGATATCGAATAATGCTGCTGATCCCGCTGCTTGCCATGATGCTTGGCATCCCGGCCACGGCATTTGCCGTCCCGTATGAAGGCTACAACTATTCCTGGTGGGGGGACCCTGAACCGGCTCCGGCTCCGTATTTGCCTGTGCGGCAAATCAGCGGTAACGAGCTTTCGTCCGGTCCGTTTAATGCGCCTGAGGACATCTACATTACGCCGAATCAAGAAATCTATGTTGCGGACACCGGCAATCACCGCATCGTTATTTTGAACTCGGAAATGAAGGTAAGAAAGGTGATTGACAGCTTTCAGAACTCAGGTACGAAAGACACATTTTCAGCTCCTCAGGGCTTATTTGTTCATCCCAACGGTCATTTGTTCGTCGCGGACACGGGCAATAAACGTGTAGTGGAGTTATCGAAGGATGGAGAATTGATTCGGGTGATTGGGGCGCCGGAAAGTGATGTGCTGGGCAGCAATTTCGTTTATGAACCGAGCAAGCTGGTCGGTGACTCGGCGGGAAGATTGTATGTTGTGGGGAAAGGTATTTTTAACGGAATTATGCAGTTTGACTCCGGTGGTAAATTCACGGGGTTTATGGGTGTGAACAACGTGAAGTACAGCCCAGTCGAGTTATTCTGGAAACGGGTGATGACAACGGAGCAGCGCTCCAAAATGGTGCTGTTTATCCCGGTTGAATTCGGTAATGTGGACATCGACAGCGAAGGCTTCATTTACGCGACGACCCGGGAGGCATTCTCGGACGCGCCGGTCAAACGTCTGAATCCTTCAGGAAGCGATGTTCTGAAGCGAACGGGCTATCATCCGCCTAAAGGAGATATCCGTTTCAATATCGGAGGAACCCGGAGTGGAACCTCTTCCATCACGAGTGTGGCGATTGATCGTAATGGAATTTACAGCATTCTAGACAACACCCGCGGACGGATCTTTACCTATGATCGTGAAGGAAAGCTGATGTACATTTACGGTCTTCTTGGCGAGCAGGTTGGCACCTTCAAGACACCCGCAGATATCGATATGCTCGGCGACAAGATGGTTGTACTCGACAAAGGATTTAATCATCTCGTGATATTTGAACCGACCCGTTACGGTCAAGTCATCCGGGATGCGGTCATTTTAAACGATACAGGCGAGGAAGAACAATCGGTTGAAAAATGGCGTGAAGCGCTCAGCCTCAACAGCAATTTGGAATTGGCTTATCTCGGAATCGGCAAGGCAGAGCTACGGCAAGGTAACAATTACGAGGCGATGACCAACTTCGAACTCGGTATGCATAAAGAATATTATTCCAGGGCGTTCGAGCGGTACCGGAAAGATTTCATGTGGGAGCATTTCGGGATCATTATCACCGGGTTTATAGTTGTAGTATTGTTTTTCGTTGCAGTTAAGCTACGCTTAAAGCGGAAGAAGGGTAAGCCAGGGGTGACCGGAATGGCCTGGTATACGATCTTTCATCCGTTCAACGGGTTTTGGGAGCTGAAGATCGAGAAGAAAGGGCGCACTTGGTTTGCGCTGCTGCTTCTCCTCCTGTTATCACTCGCATATGTGCTAAAGAGACAGTTTACCGGCTTTATATTTAATCCGGTAGCAGGTACTGCAGCCAGCGTAAACACGCTTGATGAGATCAAGTTCATCGTTCTTCCGTTTTTCTTGTACTGTATCGCGAACTGGTCACTTACCACGCTGATGGACGGCGAAGGCAAGTTCAAGGAAATCGTCATCGCTACGGCATATGCGCTTATTCCGCTAATTTTGCTGCAGGTTCCTCTAATTCTTTTATCCAACGTTATGACCATTCAGGAGAGTGCCTTTTACTCACTCCTTGAATCAGCAGGGTATCTATGGTTTTTCGTTTTATTGTTTGTGGGTATGCTGACGGTTCATCAATACAGTGTAACCAAGACAGTTATAACGATAATTCTAACGATGATAGTGATCGGAATTATTATATTCCTTGGACTGTTGTTCTTCAGCCTTGCTCAGCAGATGCTCTCTTTCTTTACGACCATATATAAAGAAGTAATATTCAGAATGGGGGAGGGGTAATATCGTGAGTAATGTAACTGGATGGCGCCGTTTGGCGGTATTAGCCCTTCTACTGGTCATAATGACTGTTACAGCTTGTAAATCGTCACCGGATGGGTCGGTTCAGCCGGTCGGAGATGACACTCGAACCAAAAAAGTGAGTTTAACACCGGATACTGCTCTCAAAGTGCTAACGGCCGCGGATCAAGTTAAGCCCCAAATCCCAGGGCTTGATCCGGTATTGGAGAATGATTACCTTCGCCTGTATATCAGTAAGGAAACCGCGGAGATCGCCGTACTGGATAAACGAAGCGGGCAGGTGTGGCGGTCTAATCCGGACAGCTCTGGGGATAAATTGGCATCGCCTTATCTGAAAGGAAAGCTGTCCTCTCAAATCTCCTTTGTTTATTTAACCCGCAATGGACAGAACAAGGATTATGACAGCTTTAACAACAGTGTCAAATTCAAGCAGTTTGAAATTCAAGTTACGGAAATGAACGTAACAGTCACCTATCAATTTGGTGATCCGAATAAGGGATTGGAGTCGGTCCCTCTTATGGTTAGCAAGGAGAGATTCGAAGAACGGTTGCTAAGCCGGCTGGATGATCCGGAAGATCAAGAGCAGTTGAAAATACGTTACAAATTCAATGAAAGCCAGAATGTATATGAACGGCGGGAAATACCAAAAGCGGTGGTCAAAAAGCTGCTTGCCTTGTTCGAAAAAATGGAATACACGGAAGACGATCTAGCCATCGACAACGGTGAAGGAGGCGAGGGAGGAGCGGAAAGTGAAACCGAAGGGGGAAATCCGAAGTTTTCGGTAGCTCTTTCTTATACGCTGGATGGAGATCACCTCGTTGCTTCGGTTGATACGAATACTTTGAAGGAGGAAACGCCTCCTTACCGGGTTCATACCCTCAGTCTTCTCGAGAATTTCGGGGCTGCAGGTAAAGAGGATGAAGGATATATTTTTTTGCCGGACGGATCAGGCACTTTAATTCCGCTCAATAGCGGCAGGAAGCTGGCGCAGCCGATTCAGATGCCGGTATATGGTGAAGACAGCGCGAAATATGTGAAGGAGAAGTTCAACAGTATTTTTCCCAACCGCCTGCCGGTATTCGGTATGAAAAAAAACGATGCCGCGTTTCTGGCCGTTATTGAAGAGGGGGACGGTCTGGCTTGGCTGTCTGCTGATATTAGCGGGAGATTGCATGAATTCAACACCGTTTCCAGTCAGTTCATCATTTTGCCCAAAGATGAGGTTCGTCTGAGTAATAACGAAATTATGCATAAAACACCGAGAGAAACATATCGGGGTCAGCTGCGAATTCGCTATGCTTTTTTAAACGGAGATCAGGCAAATTATGCCGGTATGGCTGGAAGCTACCGCTCCTATCTGGAGACTGCATACGGTATGAAAAAAATACAGGGTGAAGGGGATACGCCGTTTTATCTGGAGCTGATTGGCAGTGTTCCCAAAATGAAAAACATGCTCGGCTTTCCATATGAATCGCTAGTCCCGCTGACCAAGTTAGAGCAAGCGGAAGAGATTGTGGATGAGCTGTACCGAAATCAGATAAAGAACATCCGTGTCAATTACAAAGGCTGGTTTAACAATGGAATAAATCATGAATTTCCTTCCGGAATTGCTATGGACTCCGTCATTGGAAGCAAGGAAGACTGGAGACAGCTTGTAGAGAAATTGCAGAAGAACGGAGGAGGCTTTTATCCGGATACGGCATTCCAGCATGTATATCATCCGTCCGGCGGATTTAGCCCGGGTAAAGATTCGGCACAGTATATATCCCGCCGATACGCCAAAATCCACGAGTTTGACCGTGCTGCATATTTTCGCCATACGGAGCTTTTGCAGTATTACTTATTGTCTCCAAGGAAGCTCCAAGAGACCGTGGACCATTTCATGACCGATTATGCCAAATGGAATCCCGGCTCCTTGTCTCTCCGGGACCTTGGTTCCGAACTATATTCCGACTTCCGACGGAATGGGGAACTGACACGTGAACAATCTAAAGCCCTGATTACCTCTGAACTGGATAAGATATATGAACGTGTGCCGGATTTAATGATGAACGGCGGCAATGCCTATGCTCTTCCTTATGCCTCTCACGTACTGGGTGTACCGGAGAAGAGCAATGAGTATCAGCTAGCTGGCGAGTCAGTTCCGTTTAACCAGATGGTACTACATGGTTATGTGGAATATACGGGTAGCCCGTTCAATATGGCGGATGACCAAGACGTTCGTGTCAGTATCCTTCGCTCGGTTGAGACAGGGGCCAACGTTTATTTCAGCTGGTTCTATGGAGATCCTTCTGCTCTGAAAGATACCCGCTTTAGTTATTTGTACTCTAATCAGTATAAACAGTGGGTTCAGGAGGCTGTCTCAGCGTATGGTGAAGTGAATGCTGTCTTGAAGAAAGTCCGGGGCCAAGCCATTACCGGGCATGAAAAACTGTCTGAACGTGTATACCGGACGACGTATGAGAGCGGGCTGCAAGTGATTGTGAATTATCGGAAGGAAGCCGTCACCGTGGAAGGCAAGACCATTCAAGGTAATGGTTATATCGTTGAGGGGGGCTGAGCATGGCGAGTAAACGTAAGATGAGCTTGGAACGAAAAAAAGCGTGGTTTGGCGTGCTGTTCATCACCCCTTGGCTGCTCGGTTTTATTTTGTTGATGGCGGTTCCGTTTATTCAATCTCTGCAGTTCAGTTTCCATAAATTGAGTCTCACCTCGGAGGGATACGACCTTCAATATGTGGGTTTGGACAATTTTAAACATATTCTCTTTGTTGACGCTTGGTATGTACGCAACTTAACCGAAGCAGTTACAACGATGGCACTAAACGTTCCACTCATCATTTTTTTCAGTCTGTTTACGGCAACCCTGCTCTCCCAAAAATTCCGGGGTAGAATGCTCGCAAGAGCGATTATATTTCTTCCGGTTGTTCTTGCTTCCGGTGTCATTGCCAAGCTGGATAACGGAAATTTTCTTGCTCAAGTGATGGGTACTTCGTCGACCGATCTGGAGAGCAACTATTCCGGATTGAGAAGCTTAGAGCTGCGGCCACTGCTGCTGCAAGCGGGTCTAAGCTTCGATGTTGTCAATTATCTGACAGGAGCGGTCGACCGGATATATCAAATCATCAGTTCGTCGGGCGTGCAGATTCTCATTTTTTTGGCTGGACTTCAGTCCGTATCCTCTTCTCTGTACGAGGCTGCCAAAATGGAGGGAGCCACCGGGTATGAGGCATTTTGGAAAATTACGTTTCCGATGATTTCACCGCTAATTCTGACAAATGTTGTATATACCATCATCGATTCCTTCTACAACAACCGGATGACGGAAATGATTCAAAGTACCGCGTTCGGGGGGCTCAACTTCGGGGTAAGCGCGGCAATGTCGTGGATTTACTTCCTAGTCATATCGATCATCCTGGTGATTTCAACATATTTCATCTCGAAAAAAGTATTCTATCATGATTAGATCGGTCTATGCTCCACAAAACTAAGCTCACGCTTTCGAAGTGAGTTTTGTTGCGAAGTAATACAATGAGGTCTATGCTCCACAAAACTTTTAGGAGGCTCACCCCATGAACCTCAAATCAAACATGAAAAAAGTTAGCGATTCAGCTGCCGGCCCCATTCACGCAATCGGTGGCTGGTATGAACGTTATAATCCGGTTGAAAAAGCGAAACATTGGCTCTGGATCATTACCCGCACAGTGCTATTGTTTGGCATTTGTTTTATAATTCTGTACCCAATCCTTACCAAGGTTTCGATAGCTCTTCGCGACAAACAAGATCTGTTTGACTCCACTGTGGTGTGGATTCCGCGTAATTTGACCCTGGACAATATCAAGACGGTATTTGGGTATCTCAACTACACGGAAGCAGTGCGCAACACGTTTATTTTAAGTATGGTTACCTCGGTGCTTCAGCTCATTTCATGCGCTTTGGCCGGATATGGATTTGCCAGACTTAAATTCCGGGGAAGCGGTATTTTGTTCGGTGTTGTTATCTTTACGATTGTAGTACCGCCACAGACGATTATGGTTCCGACCTATTTGCACTACCGGTTTTTTGATGTGTTCGGTCTGTATCAGCTGTTTACTGGAAAGCATGGTATTAATCTGCTAGAGAGCTTTTGGCCATTTTTCATTTCCTCAGGGCTCGCCATGGGGCTTAAAAATGGTCTGTACATTTTTATATTCCGGCAGTTTTTCCGTTCTTTACCCAAGGATTTGGAGGAGGCGGCTTATGTGGATGGTGCAGGAATTTTGAAGACCTTTGCCCAGGTCATGCTCCCTAATGCTGTGCCTGCCATTGCTACGGTGATGCTGTTCTCCTTCATTTGGCAGTGGAATGACAGCTATTTCGTCAATCTGTTTGCACCGAACTATACACTCTTGTCACGTATGCTCGATTTGCTCCCGGGTACAGTACGCCCTGAATATGTCGGCGGGGTATCTCACATGTCCCTATACTTGAATACCGGTACGCTGCTGGGCATCTTGCCGATTTTTTTCCTCTATCTTTTCGCTCAGAAGTACTTTGTTGAAAGTGTGGAACGAACCGGATTGGTAGGGTAATACTTTATGGAGAAGAATATAAGCGTTGCTTATGATGGCATGATACTGTTTTTGTGAAATTAAGCCCGCCCTATACACAGCATATACAGCATGACAACAAAAACCGTCCTTTGATCTGGACGGTTTTTGTTGTCTTCATGATGATCAGGACGGAAGCTCCACCCATTGATAGGGTGTCTCAGCTGCTTTCAAGCCGTATTCGATGATGGTAATGATGGCAACCGTCTCCGCAGGCTCGACTATCGGCTCGCCACTTTCAAAAAACTGCAGCATTTGAGATATGAATGAGCCGAAATAATTAGACTCAGGTTTTACGATTTTGGCCTGCCCGGACTCATAATTCAAAGTTAGTGTAAAAGGGCATTCCCATCCAAAATGGTTAACTGTTGCCTTACGGCCGTTTCCAAATTCAATCAGCAGTGCAGGTGAATTTGCTGTCCCGATATACATCACACGTTTGACGTCACTGCCCATGAGAGACACAATCGGTTCAATCTGATGAATTGAGTAATTTTCATACCGTCCAGGTCCGACACTGCAAATGGTTTCGATTCCGATGCGTTCGGTCTCCATATATTCGGCTGCAAACCGGAGAGCTGAACTGGAATAGAGTGGGGTACCGTGCTCACGTGCAGTCTCGAACAGGGCGATCGCGGTCTGCCTGTCGGGGGCAAATGTTTTATCAACGTAAGTTGGTTTACCTGATCGGAGCGGAAGCTGCGACAGCTCTTCATGGAATTCGGGGTGATCGGGAGAGAGAACGATCAGATAATCGCTCTCCTCGATGACTTCTTCAATGGAAGAGCGGAGCTGAATGCCCTTGTCCGCACACCACTGAGCATTGCTTCGTCCGGTTGGAGAGTCTATTTTACCGTAGGCGCATGTCACTTTCATCGCGCCGCCCGAAGCGCTCTCAATCCATTCTGGGTATTTTTCTGCATGCCATTCATCAAGAAAATAATCGATGAATCCGATTTTTTTCGTCATTTCTTCACGCTCCTAGCTGGTTAGTCGAAAATAATTTCCTTTTGCTGCTCTGATGAATCATAAATGGCCTGAATCATTTTTGCGGTAACGATAACGGTGTCAATGTGTGATGGCAGCTTTTCGCCTGTATGGATGCATTCCAGAAAGGCGTCGATTTCATTTTGGAAATGGTCACCGGCGTTGAATTTCGGACTGGTTTCCAGCAGGGCGCCGTTTTTTGAGCTGTACATCTTAAAGTCACCGCCGTATTGCAGCCGGATTCCTGCTTTGTCCCCCAGAAAATCAATGTACATTTCTTCTTCGCCGATATTCTGTGCCCAGGCACCATTCATTGTGATGCTGGGGCCTTCTGTACGGATGACGGCTGTGACAAAATCATCGACATCGTAAGTGCCTTCGTATTTAGGAGGGCCAGCCCACATGTTCATATAGGTGTAATTCTTCATATCCCGGCCGAGCTTGGAATAGGTTTGAGCGGTTACCGTCTTTGGTGTTGGATCTCCTGAACAGTACATAACCACATCAAGAAAGTGTACCCCCCAATCGATCATTACACCGCCGCCTGCAATGGCTTTTGTTGTGAAAGCGCCTCCAAGACCAGGGATAGAACGGTGGGCACGGAAGCTGGCATAGACGTGGTAAAGCTCTCCAAGCTCGCCACTTTCGATCAGACTTTTTATAATATTAACACCTTTGTTGAAGCGATTGACCACTCCGATATTGAGCACTTTACCCATTTCATGCTGAACTCTTTGCATTTCCAGGGCTTCGGCATACGTTCGGGCAGCAGGTTTTTCACAGAGAACATTTTTGCCTGCACGTAAAAAATCGATTGAGACGATAGCATGTGCATTGTTCGGCGTACAGACGGAGACAGCCTCAATTTCCGGATCGTCCAAAATGTCACGGTAATCCTGTACTGCTATACCACACCCATACTCTTTCACGAAACGCTCTGCATTTTCCTTGTAATAATCACAGAAATATTTTATTTCCGCGTTTGGGTTATTCAGATATGCAGGAATATGTGCCGATTTGGCTATCGTTCCGCATCCGATGATGGCCACTTTCGTTTTTTCCATCTTAATCCCTCCTGTAAGGTTGGCAATGGTTCTAGTTTCTTTATATTTCTGCACAGGAAGGATCATGCCAAAAAATATGAATCGTTTCTGTTTTATAAATTGACTAGGCCGAACGGTATCGATATTTCCATTCTTGTTTGAGCTCCAGACTCTTTACGTCATTTCATCCTACGCATGAAACGCGAGGATGAAAATTTCAACAAATTAGGTTATATTGATGTACAGTATCTGGCGTGTCCATGGAATTTTTACTGAACATCTAAACAAGGAGGTTGAGCGGAGTGGAAGTCAAACAGGAAGCAGGTAAAACCTTACTGCACATACGAAGTCACTACAATGGTCTTACTAAAACAGAGCAAAAAGCAGCCCAATATATACTGGAGCATGCACCAGAGATCATTTATCAGTCGGTGACCGAATTAGCAAGTAAAGCGGATGTAGGCGAGACAACGGTTCTTCGATTGTGCCGGAAGCTGAAGTTCCAAGGATTTCAAGATTTTAAGCTATCCTTGGCTCAGGATTTAGTTCAGCCTATGGATTATCTACATACGGAAGTTACCGAGGAGGACGACCCTTCCGCACTAACGAACAAAATTATTACAGCACATATTCAGACGTTGGAACAGACACGAGAGCTCGTAAATCCCGAAGAGCTTGGCAAGGCTATAGATGTTCTTCATCATGCGAAGCAGATTCAGTTTTTTGGTGTAGGCTCCTCTGGACTTACAGCAAAGCAGGCAGCACAAAGCTTTCTGCGTATAGGCAAACGGGGAGGCGCCAGTACTGATACTCACTTTCAGGCTGTCGAGGCAGCTCTGCTCTCAGATGATTCGGTCGCTGTAGGCATTTCGATATCCGGCAGCACGAAAGATACGAATGAGAACCTGCTGCTGGCTAAAAAGGCTGGAGCGAAGGTTATCGCGATTACAAGCAATGCCCGTTCTCCAATTACGAAAATAGCCGATATTGTACTCATTATGGTTGCACGTGAAAACCCGCTTTCAAGCAGCTCCCTCGCAGCTAAAATTTCGCAGCTCTCCATTATTGATCTGCTGAATGTCGGCGTATCGCTTCGAATGAAGGATCAAGCGTTGAAGTTCAAGGAGCTTACCGCGAAGGCGACTTCTGACAAGCTGTATTAAATTGTTGTAATGGGCATTAAAAAATGAAGCCCATTTCGGCTTCGACAAGTAAACGTTCAATTTCCCCTCGGTCTGGCTGAAGTATCGGCCAGACCATTCTTTTTGTTCAGCAATCTACGCTACACGTATACGAGAGCACACGACGAATCATGACCGAGTTATGATGTAGGTGTGATGGCTTGCGTCGAACGCCCCTCTATAAGCTTCGGCTGAAAAATAGCTTTTTGCTTAGACATATCGGGTGTACCTGCATGACGCAGTAACAGTTGGATCGTGTGATGTGCCATATCTGTAATGGGCTGCGAAATAGTCGTAAGCCGTGGCTGTACGATCTGCGACAGCAACGTATCATCAAAGCCGATGATAGAGAGGTCACTTGGAACTTGCAGTCCCAGCTCCTGCGCGGCTTGCAGTACACCGACAGCGAGCATGTCGTTGCAGGCAAAGATAGCACTTGGCCGTTCAGATTGCTCTAGCATTTGACGCGCTCCGGTGTAGCCATCTCGAATGGAGGAATGAACGTTTGTGATCCATTCCGAACGGTATGTAATGCCGGCTTCTTTCATCGCTTGCTGTCCACCCTGAATCCGGTGATCGCCACTCGGACCTGTTTCGGCTACGATACCGATATGCTGATGCCCATTGTGAATAAGATGCTCGATCGCCTGATAGCCACCTTTATAATCATCTACCGTTACGGTATGTACGTCTAAGGAAGGAATATCTTTTGAGAAGAGTACGACAGGCATATCGGTTGCCAAATATGGTTGAAGCAGTGACCAGTCCGAGAAGTGACACGCAATGATCATGCCATCGACCTGCTTGCGCTGCAAGAGAGAAAGATAATTCACGCTCCGCTCGTCCTCATTATCGGTACTGCACATTACGATGCTATAGCCCGCCGCTCGTGCTTCATCTTCAAGGGAGCGTGCTGCTTCTGCGAAGAATGGGTTTGCAATATTTGACAGGAGAAGTCCAAAGGTAGATGTTTTCTTCCCTGTCAGTGCGGAAGCGACGACGCTAGGCTGATATTGCAGCTCATCCATAATGCTGAGTACATGTTCGCGTGTCTTTTGACTTATGTTACCAGTTTTGTTCACAACTTTGGATACCGTTGCGATAGAGACACCTGCCGCTTTGGCCACATCGTAAATTGTTGATTTCATAGCTTTCTCCTTCATACGTCATCCTTTAAATCTATTATAAGCAACAAAGGGAGAATGGACTACACCCATTCTCCCTTGTTTAATATTATAACCCTATTGCAGACAGTTCAAATGTATTTATCGAGGAAATAACCACTCATGATCAGGATCGTTATGGAACTTCCACGTCCGAGTCGGGCCTGCCATTACATTCAAATAATACGAATCATACCCTGGAGGCGCAGATACAGGGTGATATCCTTCCGGCACCAGCACGACATTACGGTTAGGCACGACAAGCGTCTCGTTGAGCGAGCGATCATCATTGTATACCCGCTGCATAATGAACCCTTGGCCTGGATTTACTTCATGGTAATACGTTTCCTCCAAGTAGGATTCATGCGGTAAATTATCTTGGTCATGTTTATGCGGTGGGTAACTGGACCAATGTCCACCCGGTGTATATACTTCCACGACGAGCAGGCTATCAGCAGCATTTTGCTCAGGTAAAATGTTTTGAATGTGACGTTCCATGCTCCCCGAACCACGTGTCTCGACACCGACATCTTCTGGTCGGATAAGACGGGCTGGGTATGTGCCGCGCCCTGGTGCCGCGCATACTGCAAGTTCAAGATCAGTATCTGCTATGACTGTGTACTGATCGTCGTTAGGGACGTAGACAGAATACGGAGGAATGCGTTCGAACACACTCATACGTTGTCCAATAACTCCGAATTGTTCTTCTTTTGTGCTCACATTTGCTTTTCCACTCAAGAGTACTAGGCAAACTTCCTGATCGTTCGTATTTTGCTGCAGAGTCTCGCCGGACTTCAAGGAGTATACCTCGAATCCAACATATTTCCAGCCCGCACTCTCAGGTGTGACGCGAACAATATTTCCTTCCGCATCGCGTGTATGCGGAGAGACGATAAGCTTAGACATAGGGATTTGCCTCCTTTGTGCTGTTTATAAACTTTTTCGATCTAACACAGTCACATGATTAAGCTTGACCGGACGACCCGTAAGAAGGGATTCCTTGGCTGCTTGCGCGAGTCGTTCCGCCTGCAAACCGTCATTGCCATCGCATACGATAGGGAACTCTCCTTGAATTGAACGGAAAAAGTCTTCAATCTCCTGCACATACGCCTGTGTATAGCGCTCCAGGAAGAAATAAAGCGGCTTATCCATCATAACCCCGTCACTTGTCGAAATGACTGCGGTTGAAGGGCGATCATTTTCCGTAGAAATACAGCCCTTGGAGCCGAATGCCTCGATACGCTGATCGTAGCCGTAAACAGCTTTACGGCTGTTTTCGATAATTCCGATCGCGCCGTTCGCAAAGGTAAGCATAACGACAGCTGTATCAACATCGTTCAGCTCGCCAATTTTCGGATCGATCAAATTTGCGCCTTGTGCATATACCTCCACAACCTCACTCTGCACGACATACCGAGCCATATCGAAGTCATGAATCATCATATCCATGAACAGACCGCCGGATTTCGCTACATACTCAGCTGGAGGCGGCTCAGGATCACGCGATGTAATTCGTAAAAGATGCGGTTCGCCAATGACACCGCCTTGTACGGTATCGCGAACTTTCTTGAAGTTATGGTCGAAGCGGCGATTGAATCCGACTTGCAGCATCACATTCGCTTCGTACACAGCTTGCAGTGCCAGTTCTGTAGTTTCTACCGAGAAGCTCACAGGCTTTTCGCAAAATATATGCTTGCCGGCACGTGCTGCTTCTTGAATGATCGTCGCATGTGTACTCGTTGGCGAGCAGATGAATATTGCATCAATATCAGGGTCATTTAACAAGTCTTGATAGTTGTCAGTTACTACCGGAATATGAAGGCTGGATGCCCAAGTATCCAAACCTTGCATATTGACGTCAGATACGGCACGGACGCGTGCCATCGATGTGCGTTGAATATGTTCAGCGTGAAGTTTGCCGATTCGTCCGGCGCCAATTATACCTACTTGAAACATAATATCTCCTGCTTTCTCTGATATAGAATGATTATTTAGGGAAAGCGCTTAACTCATGCCCCTAGCATACGTGACAACGTTTTCTTTTTCAAGTTGTGAATTTAATAACGTAGTTAAACAACATTTTTCTCTTGTTGTAAGGCTGTTTTTTTATAAAGGTAATAAATAGGGATTGTGAAATAAAGAACTTAAAAACCTTATGAAAAAGCGTTTACATTGGCGAAATTGTATGTTTATAATGAGCCGTAAGGTAAGCGCTTAACTCAAACTCATAACATCACAGCACGACATGAACATGACAGGATTCAAGACAGATCGTTTAGTCGATCACAGCACAATGTGTCACATGAAGGAAAGGGTATAGCTGAGAAGCAACACATACGGTATCTGACCATATGGAGGTGCGAACTGAAATGAATACGATTCAATTTCCAGCGGAGCGACAGCTCGACTTTATCTCGCTGGGCCGACTGTGTATCGATTTAAATGCAAATGAAATCAACCGTCCGATGGAACAGACACGGACATTCACGAAATATGTAGGAGGATCTCCGGCTAATATCGCCATTGGTGTAGCACGACTCGGGCTGAAGAGCGGGTTCATAGGCAAAATTGCGGATGATCAAATGGGAAGATTTATCAAGCAGTATTTAGAGGAGCAGGGCATCGATGCGACTCAGTTAACCGTTGATCATACAGGAGCGGTGACAGGGTTGGCGTTCACAGAGATTAAAAGTCCCGAAGATTGCAGCATTTTGATGTACCGTGACAATGTCGCAGACCTGTTGCTGCGTCCTGAGGAAGTTTCCGAAGATTACATCAAGAAGGCGAAGGCACTGCTAATTTCCGGGACTGCACTAGCTGCAAGCCCGTCTCGGGAAGCGGTATTTGTCGCTCTATCCTACGCCCGCAAGCACGGTGTGTTCGTGTTCTTCGACTTGGACTACCGACCATACACGTGGAAGGATACATCAGAAACAGCGGTTTATTATAAGCTGGCGGCGCAGTACTGCGACTTCATCATCGGAACACGTGAGGAGTTCGACATGATGGAATCGTTCGATGGCCAGCAGGCAGATGACAAACTAACTGCTCAGACTTGGTTCGACCATTATGCGCAGGTTGTTATTATCAAACATGGCGGTGCGGGATCGATTGCTTATACGAAGGAAGGGCAGTCTTTCAAGGGCGGTATTTTCAAAACGAAAGTACTTAAGACGTTCGGAGCAGGTGACTCCTACGCTTCAGCTATGATCTATGCATTGATGCAAGGGTATGACGTGGCAACGGCGATGGATTATGGCAGTGCTTCTGCTGCAATTGTTATTTCGAGCCACAGCTGCTCAGAAGCGATGCCAACAGCAGAAGAGCTGCGGACCTTCATGGAGACAACAGAGCGTATTCAACTATAACGAATTTGAAAAAGCCTTATTGATTTTAGAAAAGACCAGTGAAAAAGTCCACGAAGAGGCGAGATCATTCTGGAGAAGCGTATGCGGTAAAAGCTTTCCAAAGGAAAGCTCGCATCGAAAGCATATGTGCTCCTTTGTCCCCGAAATTCAACCGCTAGAGCGGATATATTCAAGAATTTTTGGGACAACAGCGATTGGAAGAATGGCTCGACAGCGCAGTGGCTACTAAATCACCAGACTTATATAGATAATGCTTATCCAATCCAGTACGCGAAAGGGGAAACAATAATCATGACAGCAGAAATGACCGTTCGCAACTTTATCGGAGGAGAATGGAAATCCTCTTCATCCACTCATAGTGAACCTGTGTACAACCCAGCAACAGGAGAAGTGATTGCACATGTGCCGCTCTCCACAACAGAAGAAGTAAATGAAGCAGTGCAAGCTGCAGCCGAGGCGTTCAAGACATGGTCCCGCACACCTGTTCCGCGCCGCTCGCGCATTCTGTTCCGTTATCAGCAGCTGTTGGTAGAGCATTGGGACGAGTTGGCGAAGCTGATTACGCAGGAGAACGGCAAAAACTTCAAGGAAGCATATGGCGAAGTTCAGCGCGGGATTGAGTGTGTTGAGTTCGCAGCAGGTGCGCCTACATTAATGATGGGAAAGCAGCTTCCAGATATCGCAACGAACATCGAATCGGGTATGTATCGCTATCCGATCGGTGTTGTCGGTGGTATTACTCCATTCAACTTCCCGATGATGGTACCTTCTTGGATGTTTCCGCTTGCGATTGCTTGTGGCAACACGTTCGTGCTGAAGCCATCTGAACGCACACCGCTATTGGCGATTCGTCTCGTTGAGTTGTTCATAGAAGCAGGCTTACCTAAAGGTGTCTTGAATATTGTGCATGGTGCGCACGATGTAGTGAACGGGCTCTTGGATCATAAACTTGTAAAAGCAATTTCCTTCGTTGGCTCGCAGCCAGTAGGGGAGTATGTGTACAAGCGTGGTACGGCGAACTTGAAGCGCGTCCAAGCTTTGACTGGGGCGAAAAATCACTCCATCGTTATGGAAGATGCGGATCTGGATGTGACAACGAACCAAATCGTTAATGCGGCATTCGGCTCTGCTGGCGAACGTTGTATGGCTTGCTCCGTTGTACTCGTACACGAAGCGGTGGCAGATGAACTCGTATCCCGACTTGTAAAAGCTTCTGATGAGATGAACATTGGTAACGGGTTAGAAGAAGACGTATTTTTAGGTCCGGTTATTCGTGAAGCACACAAGGAACGCACTCTCAGCTATATTGAGGCTGGTGTTGAAGAAGGAGCACGTCTCGTGCGCGACGGTCGTAATGATGCTCAGGCGTCTAATGAAGGCTACTTCGTAGGCCCGACGATCTTTGATGAAGTGACGCAGGAGATGAAGATATGGAAGGATGAAATATTCGCTCCAGTGCTGTCCGTCGTACGAGTAAAGAGTCTTGATGAAGCGATTGCGTGGGCGAATGAGTCCCGATTTGCGAACGGTGCTTGTCTCTTCACAGGTAGCGGTGCTTATATGCGCCAGTTCCGTGAAAATATCGATGCAGGTATGCTTGGCGTAAACGTCGGCGTTCCGGCTCCAATGGCCTTCTTCCCGTTCTCAGGATGGAAAGATTCGTTCTACGGCGACTTGCATGCAAACGGCACGGACGGAGTGGAGTTCTATACACGCAAGAAGATGGTAACGACTCGGTGGTAATCCCACACCTGTAACGGTGATCGAAAGGTGGTTGGTTCTAACGATGACGACGATTCGATTGACGACAGCCCAAGCGCTGGTTCGGTTCTTGAATCAACAATATATAGAGTTTGATGGACAGCAGAAGAGATTTGTAAAAGGGATCTTTACGATATTCGGGCATGGCAACGTGCTCGGTCTAGGCCAGGCGCTGGAAGAGGCGCCTGGGGAGCTTGAAGTATATCAAGGCCGGAATGAGCAAGGCATGGCACATGCTGCTGTTGCTTTTGCGAAGCAGAAGCGTCGCAGACAAATCTGCGCTTGCACCTCGTCTGTCGGGCCAGGTGCAGCGAACATGATAACAGCTGCCGCAACGGCGACAGCGAATCAGATCCCGGTGCTGCTGCTGCCGGGTGACACATTCGCTTCCCGTCAGCCAGATCCGGTGCTTCAGCAGATCGAGCAGACGTATGACATGACGATCTCGACGAACGATGCATTCCGCCCAGTTAGTAAGTACTGGGATCGCATATCTCGTCCTGAGCAGTTGATGTCAGCGATGATTCAAGCGATGCGCGTGCTGACGGACCCGGCGGATACCGGAGCAGTCACGATCGCACTTCCGCAGGATGTGCAGGCGGAAGCGTACGATTATCCGCTGTCTTTCTTTCAGCGCCGAGTACATCGCATCGAGCGCCGCCCTGCGAGCGAAGAGGCGCTTAAGGCGGCAGAAGATCTTATCCGCGAGAGACGGAAGCCGATTCTCGTGTACGGCGGAGGTGTTCGCTACTCCGAGGCAGGAGAAGCCTTGATAGCGTTCGCGGAAGCGTTCCGCATCCCGATCGTCGAGACGCAGGCTGGAAAAAGCGCGATCCCTGCATCCCATCCGTGGAATGTAGGCGGGATTGGGGTTACGGGTAATGAAGCGGCTAACAAGCTTGCACGCGAAGCCGATCTTATTATCGGTGTCGGCACACGGTTCACCGACTTCACTACGGGTTCGAAGGAGTTGTTCGGGCACCCTGATAAGGCGGTGTTGACGATTAATGCCTCGCCATTCCATGCTGGTAAGCTTGATGCGGTCAGTGTCGTAGCGGATGCCCGCACCGCACTTCTTACTTTGCATGAGCGCCTTGTGCAGGTTGGCTATAAGTCGTCCTACAAGACTGAGGTTGAAGCAGCGAAGAAATCGTGGACGGCAGAGTGGAACAGGCTGGCACAGATCGAATATGACACAAGCAACTTCAAGCCAGAGATTGAAGGTCATCTCAATGAGGCCTTGCCGGAATATGTGCAGGTGCTGAACAGCCATCTTACGCAGACGCAGGTGCTGGGCATATTGAATGATCTACTTGGTGAAGAGGCGGTCATCGTTGGTGCAGCAGGTAGTCTGCCGGGAGATCTGCAACGGATGTGGAGGTCGGAGAAACCGAACACGTATCACATGGAATACGGTTATTCTTGTATGGGCTATGAAATCTCGGGAGCTCTCGGTGTAAAGATCGCGGAACCCGAGCGCGAAGTGTACGCATTTTGCGGGGATGGCAGCTATATGATGTTGCATTCCGAGCTGGTCACAAGCTTACAGGAAAGGCAAAAAGTGAACGTATTGCTCTTCGACAACATCGGCTTCGGCTGTATTAATAACTTGCAGATGGGTCATGGCATGGGAAGCTTTGGTACAGAATTCCGAGCACGCAACTTGTCGACAGGTAAGTTGGACGGGGAGTTACTGCTGATCGACTTTGCCAAAAGTGCTGCTGGATATGGTGTCGCAACTCGTACCGTACGTACGAAGGGCGAGCTCGCTGAAGCGATTGAGTGGGCGAAAGAACAGACGACATCAACGCTCTTGGACATTAAGGTACTACCAAAGACAATGACAGATGGTTATGGCGCTTGGTGGAATGTAGGTGTTGCTCAAGTGTCAGATCAGGCTGGAATTAAGCAGGCGTCGGTGGACCGAGAGCACCATTTGAAACAGGCAAGACCTTACTAATGGAACACTGATACTCGGGGAACTGGTATGCAGTTCAGTGAATAGCGGAAGAAGGAAAGGTGATCAAGCTTTTACAAGATCAAAAGGAGATCACCTTAACCCTCCGCCTTCTTTAAAGGGATTAAAAAGATAGCCACTTAAGCTGGGAGGAATGGACATGTTTGCAGCAGGTACCGTAAAGCTTGGAATTGCCCCTATCGGTTGGACGAATGATGACATGCCTGAATTGGGCGGCAGCAATACGTTTGAACAGTGTGTTAGTGAGATGGCTCTGGCAGGATTCACAGGCACGGAGATCGGTAATAAGTACCCCAAAAATGTAAGCGCTTTACATAAGGCGTTAAACTTAAGAAACTTAGAAGTGGCAAGTGCGTGGTTCAGCGCATATTTGACCGTTCAGGACTATAAAGAGACGGCTAGACTGTTCATCGAACATCGTGATTTCCTGCATGCAATGGGTGCGAAGGTGATCGTTGTTTCAGAGCAAGGTCACAGCATCCAAGGTCAAATGGAGACGCCGTTATTCGCAAACAAGCCTGTATTTACAGATGAACAATGGAATCGTCTCGTAGAAGGGTTGCACGGGCTCGGGGAATTGGCTCGGGAGAAGGGGATGCATCTCGTCTACCACCATCATATGGGGACAGTCGTACAGACGACAGAAGAGATCGATCGTCTCATGGAG
Organism: Paenibacillus uliginis N3/975; assembly: GCF_900177425.1. Classification (NCBI taxonomy): domain Bacteria; kingdom Bacillati; phylum Bacillota; class Bacilli; order Caryophanales; family Paenibacillaceae; genus Paenibacillus; species Paenibacillus uliginis. The sequence goes on from NZ_LT840184.1 coordinate 1,936,225, forward strand.
AGCACAGACCCAGCTCTTGTGTCCTTGCTGTATGACACCGGTCATCTCGTGTTCTCGGGCGAAAACCACTTGGATGTGCTGAAGCGTCACATGAGTCGCATTAAGCATGTGCATTTGAAAGATGTGCGGGCAGACGTAGCGCATCAAGTTCGTACGGAGCAGCTGAGCTTCCTGCAAGCCGTGAAGTCCGGTGTGTTCACAGTTCCAGGAGATGGATGCATCGATTTTACACCTGTATTCGAGGAATTATCGGGCGCTTCGTATGAAGGATGGCTGCTCGTAGAGGCAGAACAGGACCCGGCGAAGGCGAATCCGTTGGAATACGCGATAAAGGCGAGAGGATATATTCGGGACAAAGCAGGAGTATAGGTGGGGGAAAAGAGATTGCTCTTCTGACATTCGAAGCAATTGCGCGTATAAGCCAGCAGAGCAAGTGTAACCGAGGAAAAGGGAGTGGGAGCATGCAATTGAACGACAACAAGCGCATATCGGTTGGCTTAGTCGGCTTAGGCCGATTAGGAAGACAGCATGCAGAGAATTTGGCATTCCGTATACCGCACTGTACATTGACAGCCGTATGCAGTGTGAAGGAGGAGGAAGTGGAAGCTGCTAAGCGTGATCTTGGTGTTCCGTACGGATATACAGATTACGAAGAAATGCTGCGCAATAATGAGCTTGATGCGATCTTCATCGCTTCTCCATCTGGCTTCCACTGCAAGCAGATCGAACAGGCCTTGGCAGCGGGCTTTCACGTCTTCTCCGAGAAGCCGCTTGGCTTGTATATCGAAGAAGCGCTGCGTGTGCAGGAAGCTGTAATACGTCATCCTAATCAAGTGTTCATGCTCGGATTCATGAGACGTTATGACCGTTCTTACGCTTATGCTAAGCAGCAGATTGAAGCGGGAGCAATTGGCGAGCCTGTGCTTGTCCGCTGTTATGGACTCGATCCTGCTCAGGCGATGCCTAGCTTCTTGCAGTTCGCTAAGAGCAACTACAGTGGTGGATTGTTCCTCGACATGGCGATTCATGATCTCGATCTAGCACGTTGGTATCTTGGCGCTGAAGCGGAAACGGTATGGGCAATTGGCGGTTCGCATCGTTATCCAGAGCTTGAACAGCTGGAGGATGCAGAGACAGGAGCGGCTCTCGTGCAGTTCGAGGGTAAGAAGATGGGGATATTCGTGGCAAGTCGGAACTGTGCCCATGGTTATCATATCGAGACAGAAATTATTGGGACACATGGTTCTTTGCGTATCGGTACGATACCAGAGAAGAATCAAGTTGCGCTAATGGATGATCGCGGAATCGTACGCGAGTGTGCGAGCGGGTTCCTGGAGCGGTTCGAACAGGCTTATGTGGATGAAGTGATTGAATTCATCCGCTGTATCCGTGAAGATCGGAAGCCGGAAGTAACGGTGGCGGATGGTGTTCAGTCGACGATTTTAGGATATGCGTGCAAGCAATCGTTTGAGACGGGCCAGTTGGTCGCTGTGCACCACAGAAAATAGAAACGAAAATCGCAAGTTGCAAGCAGAAAGGCTACTATCGTTACTCGATGAGCGGAAGGGGAATAAAGGCATGCTGTACATCACGGTCATTACCTTTTTACTGTATACGTGCTTCATAGCGTGGTATTCGTGGCATAAGACGAAAGCGGTAGATTTGAACAGTTCAGATGGCTATTTCTTAGGCGGACGCAGTTTGACGGGGATCGTCATTGCGGGCTCTCTACTCCTGACGAACTTATCCACCGAGCAAATGGTGGGCTTGAATGGACAGAGCTATGGCTCATCCATGGTCGTTATGGCGTGGGAGGTTACTTCGCCAATCGCGTTAATTTTCATGGCGTTTGTCTTCCTGCCCCGTTATTTGAAAGCAGGTATTACAACGATTCCAGACTTCCTGGAGCAGCGCTATGACATGCGTACACGTCAAATTATTTCGATCTTGTTCTTGCTCGGTTATGCGATGGCGTATCTTCCAACAGTTCTTTACTCAGGTGCGCTTGTGTTAGATACGATTTTTAACTTGTCCTCTATTTTTGGCTTCGGTGACTTTGGAATGGTACTCGTCGTTTCATTGGTGATTGGTATTGTCGGTATCCTGTATGTTGTTCTCGGTGGTCTGCGGGCCTGTGCCTTGTCAGATACGTTGAATGGGGTAGGTCTCATTGTAGGCGGACTGTTAATTACGGTTCTTGGTCTAGTTGCACTAGGGGGAGGGGACCTTGTCGATGGTGTCAACACATTGCTGCAAAAGGAACCTGAAAAGCTGAATTCTATCGGTGACAGCAGTTCACCTGTTCCATTTATTACGATTTTCTTCGGTCTACTATTCAACAACTTGTTCTACTGGTGTACAAATCAGGCGATCGTGCAGCGTACATTAGGTGCGAAGAACTTGAAGGAAGGCCAGAAGGGCGTTCTGTATGCAGGTATGTTCAAAATAATTGGACCTTTCTATCTTGTTATTCCAGGTATCATTGCGTACCACTTGTTCAATAACTCATTATCAAATGCGGATATGGCGTATCCTTCGCTCGTTATCGAAGTATTGCCAACATTGTTATCCGGATTCTTCGCGGCTGTATTGTTCGGTGCAATCCTAAGCTCTTTCAACGGAGCGTTGAACAGCTCTTTGACGTTGTTTACGTTGGATATTTACAAGCCGATGTTCAAACCGCAAGCAACAGAGAAGCAATTGGTGAAAGCTGGCCGTATATTTGCTATCGTGCTCGGCCTCGTATCGGTAGCGATAGCACCGCTTATTCTATTCGCACCATCAGGCTTGTACTATTATTTGCAAGAAATGTTCGGATTCTATAATGTGCCGATTATCGCGGCGGTTGTGGTCGGATTCTTCACGAAGCGAGTACCGGCGATTGCACCGAAAATTGCGCTGTGTGCGCACATTGTACTCTATGCGTTGTCCAAGTTCTTCTTAGGTGAGATTAACTTCTTGTATATTTTAAGTGTGCTGTTCCCTGTGTGTGTGCTTGTTATGCTTATTGTCGGCAAGTTTGCGCCGCGAGATGAAGATTTCGAACTGTACAACTCAGGCAAGGTAGACTTGACACCATGGAAACATGCGAGAGTATTTACGGTTGTCATGGTCATATTGATGATCGCAATGTATGTGCTGTTCTCCCCGCTTGGGATTGCGGCTTGAGGATAAGTCTAATATAGAAGCAGACATTATTAGAATGTTTGAAACCGCTTACTAGTTAAGTGTAAATAGAGGAGGGTGTCTGTCTGGAGAGACGGACGCCCTCTTGTGCGTTTGGCACGCAATCGACTAATGAGTGAAAGTCTCTAGGACACCCTCTTTTGTATTTTCATATGATATAGTAGGATTGAAATTTTATGGAAAACGGGGTGAGCCATTCTGAGAAAGTGGAGTATCAGAAAAGTGACCGTATCTATACTGATGGGCCTGTTGATTGCTTTGGCTGGCGTCATTTGGTATATGGTTCCGAAGTCTATTCATCATACAGTAGAAGGGGTGAAGTATAGGCTAGGGATAGAGAACAAGGACTTCGAAGAGTCTGTCACCGTCAACATCAATGGTAAGATGAAGCGGAATTTCAAAGGGGAAAGAATTTTTACGGGGACCATCCATATTGAAAATGAAGAGCCTCCCGTACCTGTCAATCAGAGAGAGCTCGTTATAAAATTTTTCGGAGATAACAGTCCCGCGTTAATTGCTTACAGAGGTTATAGTGATAACAGCTTATATGCTTATAACTACGGAACAATGTACACAAATACAGATATGAGCGAGTTTACAATAGAGGTGTTTGAGGAATCCGGTTCAGGTGGGCGTGGCTGGAACGGGGGAGATGGACTGATGATTTCAGCACCGGCCAGCGACCGCACGGAAGCCCTCGAAATATCTAATCGATATTTTATGACACGCTGGAAAGATCAGGTTAAACCGCTAGAATAAATGGAGGGAAGTACAATGACACAGAAGTGGCTTGAGTGGGCGAAGGAGATTCAGGCGATCAGCCAGGCGGGCCTTGCCTATTCCAAGGATGTTTATGATAAAGAACGATTTGAACAGCTGCGAGAACTAAGCGTTTCTATTTTACATGAATACACCGATATGGAGCATGAGAAGATTCGAACATTATTTGCGAGTGACAGCGGATACCCGACACCGAAGGTGGATGTGCGCGGGGTTGTTTTTCAAGAAGAGAAAATTCTACTAGTCAAGGAAAGGCTAGATGGAGCATGGGCACTTCCGGGCGGATGGGCGGACATTGGGCTATCGGCAAAAGAGGTTGCCGTAAAAGAGATCAAGGAAGAGTCCGGTTATGATGCTCGGCCTGTCAGACTACTGGCAGTGCTGGATAAGAAATTCCATAATCATCCGCCTGCATCTCAGCATGTATATAAGATGTTTATCCAATGCGAACTAACTGGGGGAGAAGCGGCAGGTGGAGTAGAGACCTCAGAGGTTGGTTTCTTTAGCGAAAATAACTTGCCGGAATTATCGCTGGAACGTAACACCAAGGAACAGCTTCAGCAGATGTTCGAGTATCTTCGGAATCCGGCGAAAGATGTGTGGTTTGACTAGCATTGCACTTGATGAGTGTAATGGCATTTCCGGTTAAAGCCATTTGATGTATACTATTAACAGCAGATAACACCTAAGATAAGATTTATATTAGACACCAAGCTTAATCGTGCTTGGTGTCTTTTTTGCTAGATAAGGAATGATAGGTTGATGATGAATGGCTGAACACAGAAGAGAATTTCTGGTACAACAAACTGGCTAACTATTATTTCATGTGGTTTCATGTGTTCGAGGATGAGATAAACCACCGGGGACAGATCCGAATGATCCGAAAAAGATTGAAGCATTGAAAAAGTTAGTAGGCGCTGTTGGGACTAACATCATAATGTAAAAGGAGTGAGCCATTTGAGGCTGTGTGATATCAGATACGGAAGTTATACTTCATATTATTAATGATGCCGCGCAGGCATACAAAGATGTTATACCTGAGGATCGATATCATGAGCCTTATATGACACACGAAGAATTGGTACGGCAATTCCGTTTTATATTAAAAATGGTTTCACTCTCGTATCGGAGGAACAGAAGAATACATTGCTTCAAACGTACTGGAATATTCCTGAGAGACAAGTTGAAACATCTGTCGTGTTAAGCAGCAGAGAGAATACATAAAGGTGGGTAAATCTTTTGATTAAGATTGCAACAGAAATTGGAATCATGGCACCTATTCACATTTGTTTTGATTTTGCCAGGGATATCGATCTTCATACACAGACTGTGTGGCCTCATACAAAAGAACGTGCGGTTGAGGGAGTCACGAGCGGCATGATCGGACAAGAAGAGTTTGTCACTTTTGAAGCGACCCACTTTTTGATCCGGCAGAGGCTGTCTTCACAAATTACGGAGTACAAAAGGCCGTATCTTTTTGTAGATACGATGAGCCGTGGAGCATTCAAAAGCCTGAAGCATGAGCATCATTTCATCGATTTAGGGATTACGACGATCATGCAGGATGTTCTTTATCTGGAGGCGCCGTTGGGCCCCCTCGGATGGATTGCTGAAAGAGTTGTGCTGAAATCGTATATGCGTCAGTTTTTAATATACCGAAATCGAGAGTTAAAGAGCAGAATCGAGGAGTACAGCCGGGAATACTACTAACTGGGGGATAGAATACATGCAAAAAATTCGCGTTGGTATCATTGGAGGTGGGTTTGGGGCGTCAGTACACGCTCCTATATTTCAAATGCATGAGGGTTTTGAAGTGGAGTGTATTGCCAGTGTTCATCGAGGTCTCAGTGAAAAGGATATGCCCAACATTAAACAATACACCGATTGGAATAAGATGCTTGAAGCGGAGGAACTGGATTTAGTATCTGTTGTTTCTGCTCCAGTACATCATTGTTCAATGACAATGGAAGCACTGAAGAACGGATTGCATGTATTATGTGAGAAACCACTAGGAATGAACTCGGATCAGACTCGGTTAATGATGAATGAAATCATCGGAACCAAGTGCAAAGGGTTTGTAAATTTCCAATGGAGATTAACGCCTGTCAGACAAAGGATCAAACAAATTTTGAAGAATCGTGAACTTGGCAGTATACATCATATGAAGTACCAGGGGATTTTTTCTGGATATGAAGCGTTAGCGACTCAACCTAGAGGATGGGAAGGGCAAAAAGAGTCTGGTGGAGGACATTTATTTGCTGTAGGCTCGCATATGCTGGATTCAATGATGTGGTGGATGGAAGAAGAAATCGACCATGTATACGCTAGTATGAGAACGGTTGTCCCTAGCTTTTCAGGAGCTACTGAAATAGAAAATAGGAACACAGATGATGCATTTTCAATCATCGGTAGCTTTAGTAATGGTACTTCTTTTACGTCTGATGTCTTTTATCCCGGTATTAGAGGTACGGGTTGGACTCTCGAGATTTACGGCAGCAAGGGAACTTTGATCATGAGGAATGACCAGTCTATTGAATTAAGTTTTGGTGGGGATTTTAAAGAGCTCAAGATCAACCAAATGGAACCGCCATATGAATTAAAAGCTCCACTTAAACATTACTATAGTGTGTTTTATCCAATGGTAGATTTAATACATAAATCGATAAACGGTGATGATGGACTAGTCGATTTACCAACTTTCGATGATGGACATAAAGTTCAATCTGTACTTGATGCAATCATAGCATCCGCGAACACACAGTCAAGAATCCAAGTGAGCTATAGTCGCTAGAACATAAAGGAGGACTTAATATGAAAGCACAAAAGCTCAAGTCAGGTGATGAGATCCGTATCCTGTCACCCTCACGGAGTATGTCTATTATTGCAAAAGAACAACGGAAACTTTCCGAGCAACAACTGCGTGAGATGGGGCTCACTGTAGCATACTCCAAGCATTGTGAGGAAAGTGACGCGTTTAGTTCATCGTCCATCGAATCCAGAGTTCAAGATTTACACGAAGCGTTTCTGGACCCAAATGTTTCGGGCATTCTCACAACGATTGGCGGTTACAACTGCAATCAGATACTGAGTTATATTGATTATGATATTATCGCTTCGAATCCGAAAAGATTGTGCGGATATTCCGATATTACGGTACTAAGCAGCGCTATTTATGCTAAGACAGGGTTGATTACGTATTCGGGTCCGCATTATTCAACCTTTGGCATGCTTCACGGGATTGAATATACGACCGAATATTTTTACAAAATGATGTTCCAAGAGGGGGCAGTATCAGTACTTCCTTCAGCAGAATGGAGTGATGATGCCTGGTATATGGATCAGGAGAACCGGACGTTTATCCAGAACGATGGCCCTTATGTCATTAATGAAGGAAAAGCGGAGGGTGTAATCATCGGTGGTAATCTGTGTACACTCAACCTGCTGCATGGGACAGAGTTTATGCCGAGTTTAGAGGGCGCCATCTTGTTTCTTGAAGATGACTTGGAATCGCAGCCACCGACGTTCGATCGTGATTTGCAATCACTCATTCATCAGCCTGGGTTTAATGATGTTAAAGGAATAGTTATCGGACGGTTCCAACCGTCATCACAGATGAACAGACAACTCCTGCATGATATTATCAAATCCAAGAAAGAACTGGAACACCTGCCTGTAGTAGCCGACGTTAACTTTGGACATACATCACCGCAAATTACGATTCCTGTCGGTGGAGAAGCAACCCTTGAAGCATTCGGGAAAGAAGTGAAGCTAAGTATTACAGAGTAAATGGCGATGGAGGAATAGAAAATGAGACGTCTTCAGATAGGGATGTGGCATCAATTCACGCTGAATCGATGGAACGATATATCGAATGATTTCATTAGCGGAATGGAGATTTCGAAGTATCTGAGTAAAGAAGCTGTTGAAGAGGTAAGCCGATTCTGCATGAACGAAAACCTCAAGTTTGGTGTTCACGGTCCTATTCTCGGTACATATGGCTACACGCTGCCTACTCTGAATTCTCCCGATCCGGAGCAATATAGAGAGGCATTAGAACGAATAGCGACAGAAGTTAAGCTTGCGGCAGAGTGTGGGGCAGATTATATTTTGTTCCACTATCCATTCTATCCGACTTATCAGCAGCCTTATGTCCCTTATCTGAAACTTCCGGATTCATTGAATCGATATGAGTATGATCAATTAAGTAAGTCCAAATTTCGGGACATTTCCGAACGGCTGTTTGAGAGGTTATCCGAGCTGCAGCAGCAGTACAGACAACGTATTGTGCTGGAGCATGATTTTTTCGGGAATTACGAAGATGTATTTATTCAATCGTTTTTAAATAATCCCGACATCGGTCTGGTTATCGACACGGCAAGGCTGGATATCGCACGCCGAGCGTTTGAGGGTTTTGATCCGTATAACTTTATGGAGACTTTGGCTTCTCAGGTTTATTTGGTGCATTACAGCAATGTCGTTTACTCGGATGATACTTTTAAACATCATTTGCCAGTGCTGCCTGAGCATGACGAGGATGAAAGCTACGGAGATTCTCATCGATATCTTGAATATTTGTCTGACCGGAATCAAGAGTTTCACCTTACTTTCGAGCACAACCATGAACTGATCAGTAAGGATCAATTGTTTGAAGAATATGAGAGAACTGCACGGCTGCTCGGACTAACATCAGTGTCATATCGACACTTATAGGAGGTACGGCGATGACCATTGATTTCCATGACGGGAAAAATAAACATACCTACGCTGCAAGAACAGCCGATCACGAGTGGATTGAACTTTTGCGACCATATGTCGGTAACAATCCTGGGGTTGCACTCGATATCGGATGTGCTGGCGGGATATACAGCAAGGCATTGGCAGATTTGGGAGCGAGCCGTGTCATAGGTATGGATTTCTCCAGATCCAATCTGGATGGGGCAAGGGATAACTGCAGCTCTTACGATAATATAACTTTTATGCAGAGGGATGCGCTTGATACCGGTTTGCCAGAGCAGAGCGTGGATTTGATCTTGGAGCGGGCTCTTATTCATCACATTACGGATCTAGATGCCTGCTTCAGGGAAGCTTCTCGTGTGCTAAAGCAGGGCGGATTGATCATTGTGCAGGACAGGACCCAGGCAGATTGTCTTCTTCCTGGAAGTGTGAACCACATTCGCGGATATTTTTTCGAGAAATACCCTAGATTGATTCAGAAGGAAACGGAGCGGAGACATACGAGTCTTGCCGTGGTACAAAGCCTTTCTGCGAATCAATTTGAACAGATTGAAGAGATTTCCTTCTGGGAAACGCGTAGAACCTATCATGATATAGCCGAACTGGAGCAAGACCTGCTGAATCGAACAGGCCGATCTATTCTTCATGACCTGAATGATCATGAACTTGGGGAGCTCGTTGCCTATATACTTGAAAAATTGCAAGATAGGCAAGACGATGAAATAAAGGAACAAGACCGATGGACCCTATGGATTGCCAAACGGAAGAGCTGTTAAATCCATGTGGAACAACGTTAGATAAACTCTGATACGGATTTATATCAAACTGCTGGAGGACACTATGGATTTTATCATTAGAGAAGCGAAGCAGGATGATTATAAAGGTAGTTTTATGAAGAGCATTGATCTAAATGACGATCAGCTGATGCAGATTCAGGCTTCGACATTGTATGTTTTGGATGAAACAGGGCGGATGATTAGAATAAACGAACCGGGCGAGACAGATTCACCTGCGCTTTTTATTGGGAAAACACATAATTCCATGCATACGTATATAAGTGATCGCTTACCCGAGGCGATTGCAGAAGAGCTAAATGATCATATCAAATCATCTATAAATATCGTAATGCTATGTGAAATCATCGGAAAATATAGTGCAGTGAAAAATGTATGGATTGGTCCAGCTTACGCATACCTTCACAGCATCCCACCGTCTATGGAAGATGAACAGGTAATGGTGATCAATGAAAATAATGCTCATATGCTTAGCAGACATTTTGATCATTTAACGCTTAAGCTCACAGAACATCTGCCGATAGTCGGTTACGTATGGGACGGTCAAGTGGTCTCACTATGTTGCTCCGCCCGAATCTCAGACCGAGCTACTGAAGCAAGCCTTTCAACCGTAGAAGATTTCAGGGGGAGAGGACTGGCTGCAAAGGTAACTGCAAAATGGATTGGCGAAGTATTAAAGCAAGGTCGCATACCGCTCTACAGTACGTCCTGGGACAATTTGAATTCTCAACGAGTAGCTCAAAAGTTAGGGCTTCATCCGTATGGGATGGATTTTAATATTACGGTGGAGTGAGAGGAGTGCCTACTTTCATGGAAGTGAATGGAAGTTATAAGGAGCTTGAAAGTGACTTTATTCATTGGGTTGACACGGTCGATGATATCAGAGCCGCAGTAATTGTTGGATCCAGAGCTAGATTAGATCATCCAGCAGATGAATGGTCTGACTTGGATATCGTCATATTCACGTCTCGATCGGATTTTTATATTGGCAACGATGCCTGGTTGAAAGAGATAGGTAATCCTTGGACCAGTTTTGTATCCACCACTTCAGGTGGAGATGTTGAACGGTTAGTGTTATTTTCAGGCGGGTTGCAAGCTGACTTTGTAATTAAATCGGATACCGAACTTATCAAGATACAAGAAGGAAGCATACCCGAAGGTTTTAACAGAGGATTCCGGATTATTGTAGATAAGGATTCTTGTCTAGCTCAGATTACTGATGGAAAGACAGAGGTATTATCTATTAATCCTAAACCTGTTCACAATGAGGAGTTTCTTCAAGTGGTGAATATGTTCTGGTTCGCTTCCATGTATGTCGCGAAGCAGATACTGCGCAACGAATTATGGATCGCCAAAACCAGAGATACAGATATGAAACAGTTGCTCTTGAAAATGATGGAATGGCATGCAGTAGCTGTGCACCATAAGCAGGATATATGGCATGCCGGTAAATTTATGCGTGAATGGGTCGAAGCTGACGTAATGGATCAGCTTGATCGTGTCTTTGGTCGTTTCAATCAGGAGGACAGCTGGACAGCATTGATCTCAACCATGAATCTGTTCCGCGACCTTTCTCTGGAAACGGCAGAGAAGTTGAATATAGACTACCCGGATGAGCTTGATTTAAGGGTCACAACATGGATTACCGGGGTGCAAGAACAACAATGATATGAAACGAAATCTTTGGATTAACTTATACAGGTAAGGCCTGAAGAAACTCTAATGTCCTCTAAATGGGAGAGGAGTACCTCGTATGCTGAACAGTCTCATAATCGTATTTGTTCTGACGATGGTCATCCACACGGCGGAAACATTGTCCTATTCCGCCCGGTATGCCGGCGTAAAGTTGAACAAAATTGCTGTCGCCTTGTCTCTGACGGGCATTATTGTGCTTGTATCGAGAACCTCCAACCTGATTCAGGCTCCGCTGACAGCTAAATTTGTAGACTATGCCCGAATAGATTCTTCCTTTGATGTACTCCATTATTTTCGATTTATCCTGCTTGCAGCATCTGTTGGCACCTTGATTGCCATAGCGCTGTTTCCCACGTTCGTGAACCTATTCGCCCGAGTTATAGCGAAGCTGGAAGTGGCTGGATCGATCCCCAAACTCATTTCCAGCGTAACGATAGGTCAGCTCAAAAATACGAAGCATTATTTTAGAAAACCAGCACTTAAGATCAGCCAGTTCCGATATTTGGGCATTCCCAATCGGTTTATTTTTCTTAACATCGTGGTAACGGCTTTTTATACCGTAGGTGTGCTGTCTTCTTTATATGCGGCACATATCGTGCCTGAGTTAAGCACAACGGCTTCACAAGCCTCGGGTATCATTAATGGTATAGCCACCATTATATTAACGATATTTATCGATCCCCAGCTTGGCCTCATTACAGACAAAGCAACACATCAATCGGAAACGAGAGATCAGCTCGGCAAGGTATTTACACTGTTAATGGTCACACGCTTTTTTGGAACGATGCTTGCACAGCTAGTTATCGTACCTGCTGCTTATTTGATCAGTATGGCTGTTACTTTACTATAGGGGGGGATCTCGATGATTAATTTTCGTTTTTTACAGGAGCAGGATCAGGAATCTGTGAAAAAATTAATGAAGGAGTATCCTCTTCAGTTCCCGGATTTTGTGACTGAGATGTATCCAGAACGTTGGGCCATTTACCTATCTGATCGTGATTTGACAAAGTCGCAGTACGTTGTGGCTACAGATGAGAGGGAGCAAATGGTAGGTCATGCAGGATACATTCATAACGATGACCTAAGGCTGTATGAATTCGTTGGTGTAGTCGTGTCTCCTAAACATCATAGACAGGGAATCGGAAAGGACTTGCTGAAATCGCTATCCCTATTGTTAAAGGCACAAGGAATTAGCAGGGTCATGTTATCTACGTTAGGTCACCCGGGAAATGAGGAGACATTGGCCTTCTATCGTTCTTTGGGTTATCAGGAACTGAAGTACGAAACGGATTATTATACGAAAGGGTTCTCACGTGTGACCTTTATTAAAGATTTATAGCAGGTTTGGGGATGAATATGAGCAAAAAAAGGATTGTGATTGAATCCGTAGTGTTTAGTACTGTCATTTGTTTCGGCTATATTCTGTTTATGGTCATTCAAGGTTATATACTCACGAAAAATGATGTGCCTGATATTATAAACAGCTACAACAATGTTGAATATTTACAGCAAAAGGTTGCTTTCGGTGTAATCAACAGGGGTGGTGGATGGATTTATGCCATCGGAGCTTTTATCTTGCTTGCTCTTACATACGGTACGATAAGATGGAGACTAAAGAGAAAGCTGTGATCAGAAGCATAATAAGTTGTTTATCCATTATGAAATTAGCGGTCAACATGACTAAATCAATAAAATGAACATAAATATGATACACAGAAGGAGGTTTAACATATGTTTGTCCAAGAAGTGCTGAAACAGATGAACACCCAACTGGCGCGAATTGAAGTTTGCCTTAACCGTCTCTCGGATGAACAGATCTGGGAGCGAGTAAACGGAGAAATGCTAAGCATCGGAAATTTGTGCATTCATCTGGCCGGTAACGAATACCAGCATTTCGTGAGCGGAATCGGTAACAAGCCGTTTATCCGGGAACGTTCTAATGAATTCTCGATGAACGGTGGAATGAATGTTAGTGCGATTCTTACCCGGATGAAAGATGTCCGTCAGCAATCGGAATCTGTATTGGATGAGTTGCTAGATCAGGATTTACAACGTGAAGTACAGATATGGTACGACCCTGAGGATTGGAAGCGAATGAGAGTTGGAAATACGGAAAGCTCAGATTCTTATTATGTACGCCCGATTCAAAGCCATCTGTTCTATGTGGCTGAGCATTACGGATATCATACCGGACAAATTGTTTATTTGACAAAGCTTTTGGCTGAAGGGAAAGGCCCGATTACAGATACGAGACATTAGAATATACCAGCAGAATAACTACCACTAAATGCGGCCAGCCTTCTTAGAGGTAAGTAGATAGATTTTTTTCTTCCCATGATGCTCATCACATTTCAACTCGGTCCGGTTATCCGTTTCAGGTGAAATTTTGAGGAAAAGGGGTTTGTGAAAAAATGGCCAAGTCTAAAAGAGGACACTCCCTATGGCATTTGCCTGCCCGCGGTCGGGGCACTTGCCCAGTATGCCGCAGTACCCGCATTAAACTGCTGTATCCACGAACCAAATCCGACGGCACGTCTTTAAAAGTATGCAAGCGGTGCGACAAAGCATCGCAGACCAGGATTGATGCGGCGATTTAACAGGGTACCTGCATAAGGTCGAGAACACAATAAATTTTTTGCATATCGATGGGAAGGACCATCGGTAATTTTGCACTATAGAACCGCCAGCGCTCGTTCATCGAGCAGCTGGCGGTTTTCTTAATTTGGCCAATCTAAATGTAAAAACAATTTGACATACAGAGACGATGTATTATAATTATGAGTGTAAAAAGTTTTTTACATTTCTTAAGAAGAAATATGAAACTCTCTCAGGAAGAACTCGCAAATATATGTGGCGTTACATTATTTATTTATGAGGAGGAAGTCAAATGAAATTACGAAAAGCTGATGAAATGGAGAAATATCAGAGTGACCAATCTGCAAAATATGGATTTATCTTTTATACCTTAGCATTATTGATTTGGTCACTTTATGGTTTTTTCATTAAGGGTGATTCTGGTTGGCAGATGACAATCTTATTGATAGGATGTGCTGTTTACTTTTGGTCAAGAGTTGTTTACAACCGAAAGATGAATAATTGATTACTAAAAGACCTTCGCAATTTGAGGGTCTCTTTTTCACTATAAAAACAACAATATATTTTAACAGACCTTAAATTTATTAATTGCTCTAGTGCTACGACATTTTATGTCGTAGCACATGTAATATAATAAAATTGCTTCCCATATTAAGGAAGACGTTCTAAGATGAGATTAGATGAAAAGAGGTTAGCAAAGAATGTCCAAACCTAAAAGAGGGCGCTCCCTCTGGAACTTACCTTCACGTGGCAGAGGTACATGCCCCGTCTGTCATAGCACCAGAATCAAGCTGCTATATCCTCGGACGAAAACAGATGGAACAGCCGTAAAAGTGTGTAAACGGTGTGATAAGGCACCGCAGTCGAAGGTAGATGCTATTTCAGCCAGCTGATTTAGCTGGCTGAGTCGGAAGGAGCGCGCCCGTTCCCTATATAGGGAGCGGGCGTTTTATGTTGGTTACAATGGCAAAGGGGAGTTGGCACCGTTATGAGCAATATGCACCGGATACACTGGTTCGATCAGCAGATTCGGGAAGGAAAATACCCGAATAGTCGTTTATTGGCTGAGGAGTTTGAGATATCTACGCGCCAGGCGCAACGTGATATTGAATATATGGAAATCTCGTTACGGGCCCCACTGAATTACGTTGCCAAAAAAAGAGGCTATTGCTATGAGGATAAAACGTATCTTCTCCCCCTTCTTTATATGACCGAAGAAGAAAAGAGAGTACTTAACTACCTTGCCCATCGTTATAGAAGCTATGATTATGAGAATTCGTCTTCCGTCCGAAGGGTTGCGCATTTGCTTGGACGTTTTACGGACGAGCAGCAGTTGGAAAGTACCCGTCTTCCGGTATTTAGCGTTAGCCCGCAAGTGTTGCGATTTTTTGAGCTGCTGACTCATGCCGTTCGGGATTCACTTATTGTGCAAATATTGTATAGAGGAGAAGAGGGCGAAATATTTATTATAGGATGCCCGCTTCAGCTTTTATCTAAATATAGTGCAGATTATGTTCGTATAAACTGCATTGAACAACATACAGACGTTGAATTGCGTCTGGACCGGATCAAGCATTTGAAAGTGACTGAGGAGAAGGTCGAAATGATCACGCCCAGTCATTTGTATGGAAACGTAGATGCCCTGCGTACAAGATCAAAACCTTTTCAGGCACAGATGGTGTTCAGACAGCCGATTGTCTGCAATACGTGGTATGGGTATCCTGCTCATGAAATCGAAAATCGTACATATCGAATTGATTTTTATGAAGTAGAGCTGTTTATGCAGGATCTGATGATTCATATGACCGAATGGCAGGAGTTGTCCTCACCCAAATGGCTAAGAACTAAACTTAGGAGCCGCTGCGAGTCCATAGTGGAACAATTGGATTTAACGAATGCACATTCAACTGACACATTAAAGGAGTAATGTGGGTGTTATGAGCGGGATATATTTGGATCATCTCGATATGAAAAGAGAGTCGAAATCGTTTACAGACAGTCTTTATGCTGTACTGACATCGAGGGGTCTTTTTCAGGGACCGAAGTATATGTTGTCAGGTCTTACAGGAATGGCCTTTAAGTTTACTGTGCATGAGAGATTGCTGCCGATGTCTGTGTCGGCCTATGGACAGTTGGGGACAGAGCATTTGCCGGCTATAGACAACCTTGGAATTTATACCGTAAGCGATGGAGGCTATACAAGACATCCGACATTTCAGCGCTATCAGCAAGAAGCTGTACAATGGGTAAAAGAAAGCTTGAGCCAAGGCATAGGTGTCATTTACTGGCTTCCGGAATTCGGCGTGATTCGTGGATATGATGATGAAGATGAGGTCTTTTTTATACAAGACGGTTATTCTTTCGAAGATCAGATTGTACTCTACGACAATTTTGGATTGAATAGCACAGATTTCTGGTATATTCAGTTGCTGGGAGAAAAAGTAGACGTCCCGCTAAAAGATATGATACTGGAATCTTTGAGGCTTGCTATACAAGATTGGGATATCCCTCATAAAACACTTCCTTCGAAGGATATCGCTTCAGGCAAACTGGCTTATCATTTTCTTGTGCATGGATTGGAGAGCGGCACGTATGACGAATTTGGTGCAGTCTATATTTTGGACACCTACATAGACTCCAGAATTGAGATCAGAAATTATTTGCGTGAAGCAGTCGTGCTGTGGCCTGATCTTCAGTCAGCTTATGAACTGTATTCACAGCTGACACAAGTCATAGGAGAGCTGGCGAATTACCTAACGGACTCGCAAAACGGAAGACAGATAAACAGGGCGTACATCCCGGTACTCATTGAAGCTCTGCTTGCGGCTAAAGATATAGAAGATCAGGCCGTCAATCAATTCAGAGATATTTCCAGACGTTACCCCGACCCTAAGCGAAGCACGATTCCAAGGTGGGGCGCACATATGGTTCGATAACGAAAGGAGTGCTAAATGATGGAACGGATCATTTTATCCGATTTACATATGAGACGAGAATCCCTTTCCTACATCGACGCTCTTTATGCTATTTTGATGCATAGAGGTTCAGTGAACTGCTCAAAGCCTGTTTTGTCGGGCATGACGGCGATGGCTTTCCGCTTTACGGTAAACCGCCGATTAACCGTTGACTCCGCCACAGCCTACAATTGGATGGCTGAGCATTTTGTAGCTGCTGATCTTCTGGGGCTAACGACAACACAACATGCAGGTTTTCATTTTCAACCTACTTTTCCGCTGTATCAAAAGGCTGCTGTACAAGAAATCAAACAATCGATTGCCTGGGGAACGGGAGCACTGATTTGGAAGGATTCATTTGTTGTCGTTACGGGTTATGATGATGAACAACAAACATTTTTGTATTGTGATGGTACGAGAAATGAGTTTCAAACGATGGGCTATGACGACTTCGGGTGCAACCAGTCTCCATATTGGTACTATCAATTGTATGATGATCAAATTACCATGGACATCTATGAGATCTATAAGGAGTCGCTGATGCAGGCGGTAAGCAAGTGGGAGACACATGACATTATGCTGCCACCAAGTGAGTATGCCTGCGGCAGGCAGGCGTATGCTGCTATTGCAGAAGCTCTTGAAAGCGGAGATTATGATCAGGAAGGCGCTTCGGATACCTTTCGTTGTTATGGAGTTGCCAAGCAGGATACCGCCCAGTATATGTCCTCGCTGAAAAATATCTGGCCTTTGTGCAGTAAGGCAGCTGAGCTGTACGGCAGGGTAGCTGAACTATTTGATGATATTGTTCAACAGATCACCCGAGCTGGTTCTGGCCTTTCGGAGAATCGAACGAGAGCCAAACAGCTTATTCCTTTATTTATGGAGGCTCAGCAGCGGGAAGAGGAGGCAGTACAAGAATTGAGTCTATTTTTAAGTGAGAACATACATAACCGGTTTGAGGATATTGGATTGAGATAAGTAATTTATTGGAATATAATAATAAACAGTTCTGATTAGTATAAAGGCCGTTTCTGGATGAGAACGGTCTATTTTGTTTCTATAAGGGGGCACAGGATGAAAAATTCTAATGTAACGATCAAGATGGGTGATGTTACTTTTGATTTAAGGGAAGTCCATAACTTCGAGTGGATTCAGGATGAGGGACGTGTCTTTCAGGTGTTTTCCCAGCAGGATTCCGGAAATATCAGCTTTGGTGTGGAATCAGCGGATGGAACGCGAAAGTTTATAAAATATGCAGGGGCACGAACGTTGGAGTTTAATGGAGAACCGGGCGATGCTGTAAACCGTTTAAAGAAAGGAATTCACCTGTATGAGGAGCTGAGTCATCTTTCCCTGATTAAGCTGCTGAACCATTATCCTGTCGGATCGGGATATGCTGCCGTATTTGAATGGTTTGCAGGAGAAAATCTGCATCCGCATGAAACATATCCACCTCCGGCAAAATACACCCATCCAGATTCCCCCTACTTCCGTTTTAGACAGCTGCCGGTCGAGTTAAGGCTGCAATCTTTGAATGATATTTTTGATTTTCATGTCTTTGTGGAACAGAATAACGTTGTTGCCGTCGATTTTTATGATGGTAGTATTTTATATGATTTCATCCACCACAAGGTCCGCGTATGCGACATAGACATGTATCAGCGGAAACCATTTTATAATTCGATGGGAAGACTCTGGGGCTCGTCCAGGTTTATGTCACCTGAAGAGTTTGAACGCGGTGCGGTAATTGATAGCGTGACCAATGTGTTTAATATGGGCGCGATTGCCTTTGGATTACTCGGCGGTGAGCTGGACCGTTCGGTGGACAGATGGGATGCCGGGGAGGCCTTACATAAAATTGCGGTTAAAGCTGTCAGCCCGAACAGAGACGAGCGATATAAGAGTGTTGCCGAGTTTGTTTCATTTTGGAGAGAGGCATGTCATATGAGTGAGGGAAACATATGCTGAACATACGCTTCTATGAGGAGAAAGATCTTGAAGATCTGGCGGCCTTAATGGCCGATCTGGGATACCCGACAGACCGTGAGCAGATGGGCAGGCGGATGAAGAGGATTATGGAAGAGTCTTCTTATTTTACTTTCGTAGCTGTTAAAGATAACCGGGTGGTCGGGATGATCGGCTGCCGGGAAGCGGTTGGATACGAATTTGATGATTGTTCCGTACAGATTAATGCGCTGGTTACCAAGCAGGAGGTTCAAGGACAGGGGATCGGTCGGGCGTTGTTACAAAATGTGGAACAGTGGGCAAAGGAGAGAGGAGCGAAAGGGCTCTTCTTAACGAGCGGAAACAAACCTGAACGAAAGTATGCTCATGAATTCTATCAGCAGTTAGGGTTTATAATTACAGTATTTCCTGAACGGGAAAGCCCACTTCTTTAGGTGTGGGATGAAAGTGAGGTCGGATACGGAGTGCCACTAGCCGAAAGGTTTGTGGTGCTTCAAGTATCCGAAAAGTCTATGCCCTTTCTCTGTTGCAGTATATCTGTTCAATTGATACTATATAGACATGAACGAATACAGAAGAACCAACACAACCGTATCTCTACTGAATTATCATTTTGTTTTCTGCCCACGATACAGAAGAAAGATTTTTCTCAAAGCAGAGGTAGAGCAACGCTTCAAAGAATTAGTACATGAAGTGTGTGCGGAACTAAAAATTGAGATTGTCGCCCTTGAGTGCGATAAAGACCACACTCACATGTTCCTTAGTGCACTACCAACATTAAGTCCTGCCGATATTATGGCGAAAGTGAAAGGACGCACCTCTAGAAAGCTACGTAAAGAGTTTCCACACCTCTTGCATTTGCCGAGTTTATGGACACGTTCATATTTTGTTTCTACTGCTGGAAATGTATCAAACGAGATGATTAAGCGTTATGTTGAAGAACAAAAGACAAGGGGGTGACGTATATGGCACAGACCATAACAGTTAAGGTAAAGCTACTTCCCACAACAGAACAAATCCAACGATTGAAACAAAGTAGTAACGAGTACATACAAGTCATAAATATGCTCGTAGCTGAGATGGTTGAAGAAAAGAAAAGCACGAAAAAGACGACGAAAAACGTTCCTGCTAATCTACCCAGTGCGGTAAAAAATCAAGCGATTAAAGATGCGAAAAGTGTATTTTCCACCAAAGTAAAGAAAAGTAAATACACAATCGTTCCGATTCTAAAGAAACCAGTTTGTGTATGGAACAACCAAAACTATTCTTTTGATTTCACGCACATTTCTATTCCACTTATGGTAGAAGGTAAATCCAATCGTGTTAAAATTCGTGCATTGTTTATCGACAAAGATAATCGGAATTTTGATTTATTAAAGCATAAACTTGGTACGCTCCGTATCACACAAAACTCAGGTAAGTGGGTAGCGCAAATATCTGTCACGATTCCGACAACTGAAAAAACGGGTACAAGAGTTTTAGGCGTTGATTTAGGACTGAAAGTCCCTGCGGTAGCTATCACAGAAGATGATAAAGTTCGTTTTTTTGGTAACGGACGAGAAAACAAATATAGGAAACGGAAGTTTCGTAATGTTCGTAAAATGCTTGGGAAACAAAAGAAAGTGAATGCTATTCGCAATTTAGACGATAAAGAACAACGATGGATGAAAGACAAAGACCACAAGATCAGTCGCGAAATCGTAAATTTTGCAGTTGAGAATAAGATTTCTGTCATTCGCTTAGAGCAACTAACGAAGATAAGGCAGACGACAAGAACAAGTCGTAAAAACGAAAAGAATCAACATACATGGTCTTTCTATCGTCTATCGACCTTCATAGAATACAAAGCAAACTTGGTGGGAATCAAAGTAGAGTACGTTAATCCTGCAAATACGAGTCAATCATGTCCAAAATGTCCGGAAAGAAACAAGGCACAAGATAGAAGATACAAGTGCCCATGTGGATTCGAGAATCATCGTGATATCGTTGGGGCGATGAATATTCGCTACGCAACTGTGGTTGGCGGTAACAGTCAATCAGCCTAAGATGCTATACGCACTGTCTTAGGAGGGGCGATGACACGCCCTAAACTTAAGAGTTGTCCAAAACAGAAATGGATTGAGGACGTTAACTACTCAAGAATCCCAACTGCGTCAGCAGACTTGCCCCTTTAGGGGTGGGAGTGTCAAAGGCTCTAGGTTTGTGAAAAAAATTAGCGTCACAGTTGAACTGCTGGATTATAGGGATCTGCAAGTGTTAGACTTAGGCTGCGGTGTGGGGAGAACCAGCATTCCGATTGAGAAATTTTAAAGATGAACTGGATTCATAGAAAACTAAAGAACAGAAGAAACAGATTTTTAAGTAAAAGGTTGTGAGTTCAGTGGAAAAATATACGCATCTCGGTGTTTATGGGGTTCTGATTAAGGATGGTCGTATACTGTTGATACGTAAAGCGAGAGGACCTTATTTAGGCAAGTGGGATTTGCCTGGCGGCTCGATTGAGTTCGGAGAAGAACCTGAACAGACATTGAAGCGTGAATTTCACGAAGAAACTGGACTGACAGCAATTCGTGGAATCATGAAAACCGCTGTTTCCTGCACGATCATTTATCAGCGGACCGAAGATGAGCTGGAGGAGATGCATCATATCGGTATTATATATCAGGTGGAGTTAGAGGATGACAAAGCCCCGATCAAACGAGAAGGTGATCAGCAGGACTCACTCGGTGCGGAGTGGATACCATTGGAAAAACTGAAGTTTATCCCGATTACTCCATTTGTTGAAATGATGATGGAGCAGTTGTTCACTGAGGGAGATCATGAACAATGAATCTCGCAATCAGCAAGCTCAACCCGATTCAAACAAGCTCAGTGGTTTAAATATTGTTATGAAATATTTCCGGGGAAATGGGTGACTTGGATTCGTTGCTGAAGGATATCTCTCAAAAATAAAGAAAAAGCAAGCCGCTCGAGGATTCTATTCATCCTTAGGTGGCTTGCTTGTTTTGTTGTCCCTGTTGATTTCGGATTGTCCAACGAGTAGCTTTTGGGACACCCTCATAACATTAAACTCTTTTAAAATTTGAAGACATTGATCGTCTTTTGGAGCTGGAATACAGCATCATTCATAGCTTCCGCTTCTTCCGCCATTTTCTTGATGGATACGATTCCTTCGTTCATGGAGGCGGATACCTGCTCGGTGCCGGCAGCTGACTCCTGAGTAATGGCTGATATGTTCTGTATCGCAGCAGATATACTTTGAGCGCTTTCCAGCATCGATTCGCTTTCTTTGGAAAAGGCGGAGATCTGCTCAGCTATGTACTGCACACTTGTAACGATATCCAAAAAGACTTGTTCCGCTTCATGAATCATTTCAGTCTGTTGACGAACCACTTCTTCATTAATTTTAATGTTCTGTTCGGCAAGATTAATGTCATGCTCAATGCTGCGTACAAGATTAAACACTTCACGTGTGGAAGAAGTCGATTCTTCCGCGAGCTTGCGAACCTCATGAGCGACAACTGCAAACCCGGCGCCATGCTCCCCAGCCCGTGCAGCTTCAATCGAGGCGTTTAACGACAGCAGGTTAGTCTGCTCAGCGAGTTCCGAGATTGTTTCGGTGATTTTGGTGATCCCTTTAGCATTTTTGGAGAGGGCATCAATTGATTCCGATACTTTTTCGGTGGCTTCAATATTTTTCTGCATTCCGGCAGATTGTTTCGAAACAGATACGCGTCCTTTTTCCACTAAGCTGAGTGTTTCTGTGGAACGCTGGTTCATCTCTTTTGTGGAATCTGTATAATTGCTGACCATCTGTTCAATCTCACGGATTGACTCACTCATCTCGGACACATCTTCCGATATTTCATTCGCTCCTACAGCCAGCTCGTTAGAAGAAAGGGACACTTGGTTCATAACTTCGATCAGGTTATGGTTCTTGTCTGATATATCACGACTGGATTTCATGACTTTACGAGTGATATCCGAAGTTTCCTGCAAAATTTTTCGAAGTCTCTCAACCATACTGTTAAAAGTTCGGCTCAGATCTGACATGCCTCCGATTTCTTCCACTTTAAAAGTGAAATCGCCTTTGGCAATTTTGGATGAAACATTTGAAATATCAGCGAAAGATCCTGTAAGCGTTTTCTGTATTATCTGTGAGAGCGGGTATGTAAGAAGGGAAAGTATTGCTACAAGCAGAATTCCTATTACGGTTTTGCCGAGAACGATTAGGGTTAGCAGCATTGGAACTGCAAATAGAACAGCTATCGCATAACAAGCAGCTGTTATTTTACTGGAGATCGGTAGCTTGTTGAACCACGACATGAGAAAGAGTTCCTCCTTTAAGCATAGGATATATTTACCACGATTATAACATTGTTCGACATAAGTAGATATAACGAATTACATTGTATGGATTTTAAATAATGAAAAATAGTTCAAATAGTCTATCTAGTAAAGGACAGAGGGGAAAAAAGGTGGGCTTACCATGATTTCCCCCTCGGATATGAACATCAAATTATCACTTTACAGCTTTGAACAAGGCGGAAGCCAAAAAATCCGTATTGTCCAATATCATCCGGTCATGTTGAAATAATGTTTCCCATAGGGACAGATCAAACAGTGCGCCTTCATCCCGGCGTTCAAGCGTATCCAGGTGTCTGGTTTGTTCCTGTTTCATTTGATCTGTAAAGTGGTTGTATTCCAAAGCTTCCTCAAAGGAAAATCCACTCTCCATGAGATGACTGCGCCATTCTTCACGATTCATGAGACGAGGGATGCCAAAAAATTGTTCTAGTTCTTTCTGCTTTTCAGACGGCATCGGTTTGTCCATCAGCAATTCACGGTCGTACAGCGTGCCTCCCTTGGTTAATACCCGGCAGTACTCGGATAACGATTCGGTTGCATTGGTGAATACCGTGACTGACTCTGCAATCACGTAATTAAACTGCTCATCCTCAAATGGTAAAGAGCACACATCAGCCTGAAGGAAGTTAATATCCAGACCCATGGCTTCAGCACGCATTCGGGCTTTATTCAGCATGTTCTCATGCAGATCAACAGCGGTAACGCTATATCCTTGCTCGGTCAGGTGACATGCAGTTCTACCGGTCCCACAGCCTACTTCTAAAATACGGCTGCCTTGAGGAATTGGTTCTTTCCGAAACAACCTTAGGGTCGCTTCAAATCCTCCCGGATGAGCGCTTCCCATTCCTAATTTGGATAGCATGTTGATATAGTTCATGCTCTTGAGTCCCCCAATTCTTCCTTTATTCGGTGTAAAGTGTATTCGTCTATTTACCATATGTTTAAGGTACCTTTGGGGTTTTAGCTGAATTTAATAATTTGAGCCCGTTTTTCTCGGCTGAGGAGATATTTATCAAACAATGGGGGAACGTATCGTGAAAACTGAGCCGTTTGAGGCAGCCAAACAACTGATATCTCGGGACTATCCGAATTGCTTGATAGCTGTATTAGGAGGAAGTGCAGGCAGAGGAGAGCACAACGAGCAATCTGATCTCGATATTGTGCTTATAGATGACAGTGTGGAAGACTTCAATCGAAAAACGATTGAATCATTCGGCTGGGTCGTGGAACTGTTCTTCCTGACAACGTCAGGATACCGGGAGCAGTTTGATGCGGGTGTAATGGCCGGAAATCCAACTCTGCAGCGGATACTTGCAGAAGGGAGAGTAATTCATTCCCGCCCGGAAGGGGAGAAGATTCGGGAAGAAGCCCAAAACGATCTGGATTATGGCCCGTTGCCCTATACTTCCTTTGATATAGATGTAGCGCGTTATGCTGTAACCGAATTTATGATGGATTTAAAAGGCTCAGACAAACGTGTAGAAATGTGGTTTATCGCTCAAAAACTGACCACGCTGCTTTGCGAGTTTATTCTTAGAGCAAATCAACATTGGACAGGTGAAGGAAAGACATTATACCGTTTGGTGTCGGCATTTAATTCCAGCATCGCAGCGGATTTGGAGGATGCGCTCGAAAGGCTGTATCTTTACGATGATCGGGAAGCGTTAATCGAATTGGTGCCAAGACTACTGGAGCCTTATGGAGGACCTCATTTAATCGGGTATGAAGAATAAACACAGGTAAGGGGCTCTTGCCGTTACTGAATCGCTCCCATCTCAATACACTAATATTGTGATTAGATCACACGAAACTTAAACTCAGGAGGGATCAACATGGGTGATGTTTGCGGTGGAGGATATTTCGGTAGTACAGTAGGCGTGGTTTTGGTTCTTTTCATTCTGCTGGTTATCATCCTTGCTGCATGGGTATAAGCAACTAAGCAGAACAAAAGAAACAAGGCTCGGCCTGCAATCAGGCCGAGCTCATCTTTGTTTTGTGTGATAGTATCATGTGCTAGATTTCTTTTGGTGAAGGGCTATTGGCCGATACTACAGCTGTCATAACCAGATGGCTTCGGTCAGTTTGAATTGCATGCATAAAGGCATCTTCGAGCGTGTCGAACACCCTTGATACTGTGCCGTCCAGTCGGCTGGCATAGTGGATGCCTTGTGTTAAAGTCCCTTTTGATTTTGCTCGCTCAACCTCTTGGTATATGATGTCCATATAATTTTCTGTGCCGAGTGGATAGAGCGAGAAATGACAGGCAGTTTCAATATTAGCGGAACCCGCAAGGCTTTCGTTCATACGTGTATCATCTTCAGACATATACACATCACCTTTGCTGTCGCCTGGACATCCAATGGAGAATGTTCCATTAAATACGGTATGTACGCCAGTGGCCGCTGAATGCGCGAATATCGCACGGGTTACGTCAAATACATGTTCAGCTCTGCCTCTAATGCAAGTACATAAATCATCGGTATACATCCATACTTTGTCCGTGTTTACGGACGCCAATGCTTCTGTAATGACCTGAACGAACCTGTCTGTCATCGGAAATACAGAGAAACGGCAGCCTACGATCCTGCTGGTCCCGCATGCTGGATTACTCATACATAATAACCTCCTAATAAGATATAAAAAGACTGCACCCTGTGAAGGAGTGCAGTTTTATGCTTATAGCAAAATAAACATAAAGCTCCACTTCCCCACGCTAGTATGACCTAGATCGGGTAGTAAGGGTTGACGAACAATTCGTCTCTCAGCACGAGGCACCCCTAGTTCAGCTTGAAAATGAGTCAGTAAGTTGAGTGAAGCGAACTTCAATGAATTGAAGATAAAATCGTTATAGCGATATTGTACTCGCCGTGACCAGGATATATCAATATGTATAAGATACTATAAATAATGAAAGAAAGCACCGACTATAATCGGTGCTTTCTTGACTAAGTTACTTATTTAAACAGCTTTACGCGATCTTCAAGAGGTTGGAATTCTTTCTCGCTAGGCTCGGCTGTAGGTTTGCCGAAAGGCATTTGAGCTATAAGCTTCCAGCTTTCAGGCAGGTTCCATTCGTTTCTTACTTTCTCATCAATCAGTGGGTTATAGTGCTGCAAGGAAGCACCAAGACCTTCTGCTTCAAGTGCTGTCCATACTACGAACTGAAGCATTCCTGAAGACTGCTGAGACCAGATTGGGAAGTTATCCGCATAAAGAGCAAAGTTTTCTTGCAGGTGTGAAATAACGCTACTGTCTTCAAAGAAGAGAACAGTGCCGTAACCACCACGGAAAGCAGCCATTTTTTGAGCGGTAGGTGCAAACTGCTCCTCACTTCCGCCTACAACTTCTTTAAGAATACCTTCTGTCATGTTCCACAGCTTATCGTGTTGTTCTCCTAAAAGTACAACCACACGGGCACTTTGGGAGTTAAAAGAAGACGGAGTATGTTTTACAGCTTCATTTACGATTTCCTGGATACGCTCATCCGAAATAACGGAATCTTTGCTGATTGCATAGTGGGAGCGGCGATTCTTAAGGGCAGTGCTGAAATCTGTTGACATAAAATAAAATCCTCCTAAAATTATCATTTTTGCATTTCCACCTGATATAAGCATTTCCTTGATATACCTGTGATTATGCATCTTGGTTTCTAAATACTCGGATCAATCATATAGAGTTCTCACAACGTTCATTAACTTACGTTTTGTAAGAAATGATTGATACGTAAGTATCTTAGTATAATACAGAATGTTTTGTCAAGATTTTATTAATCACTTTTTTTGAAGTTCAAACAAATAATTGAACCAAGCGATTTAAACAAGTGATCTTATCATGAAAAAAATTTAACATTATGAACAAATGATGAACAAATGTGCAAATAATTTAAAATATAATTGAGTTTGATTCTCAATTATACTTGTCGGGTTGAGAATGTGATGATATAATTCACTTTAGATCGCAAATGATAATCAATCTCATTGAGAGTGATGTCGACATCCAGCCGGATCATACCGGAACTGCATCCCGCATAGAAGGAAGAGCTATGAATAAAAGATACTTGATCGCAGCAGTAGTGGTGTTATCCATTATTTCCTTATTCATAGGAGTAAAGGACATTTCACCGCTTGACCTGTTCCGAATGACGGAACAACAACAGCATATTATGCTAGTCAGTCGTATACCGAGGCTTGTCAGTCTAATTCTGGCGGGAGTCAGTATGAGTATTTGCGGCTTGATCATGCAGCAGCTCAGCAGGAACAAATTCGTATCTCCAACAACGGCAGGGACTATGGATTCCGCAAGGCTGGGTATTCTGGTAGCGATGCTGGTGTTCTCAACCACGGGTCCTCTGATCAAAATGCTGGTTGCATTCCTGTTTGCATTTGCAGGTACGATGATCTTTATGAAGATCCTCGACAAGATCAAATTCAAGGATGCCGTATTTATCCCGTTGGTTGGATTGATGTTCGGGAATATTATTAGCTCGATCGCTACATTTTTCGCCTATAAATATGATCTTATTCAGAACATGTCTGCTTGGCTGCAGGGTGACTTCTCCATGATCATTAAGGGGCAGTACGAGCTGATGTACATAAGTGTTCCTCTGGTCATTCTGGCTTACTTGTTCGCTAATAAGTTTACAGTGGCGGGCATGGGAGAGGAGTTCGCAACAAATCTGGGACTTCGTTACCGGAGAGTTGTGAACATCGGTTTGATCATTGTGGCTCTGGTGACAGCTTCAGTAGTTCTGACTGTAGGTATGATACCTTTCCTGGGGTTGATTGTACCAAACATCGTGAGTCTTTACTTGGGGGATCATTTGAAAAAAAGCCTTTCGCATACCGCACTGCTCGGGGCCGCATTTGTTCTCTTCTGCGACATCATCGGCCGAATTATCATTTATCCCTATGAAATTCCGATCAGCTTAACCGTGGGTGTAATCGGAAGCGGTATATTCATTTACTTATTGATGAGGAGAAAGGCATATGACATATAAAGCCAAAACCGGTCTGCTGGCCGCGGTGGCACTCATCCTGATAGGCCTCTTCTTGTTCATTGATATTGGAGGTAACTGGGATTACGCGCTGCCGAGAAGAATCAAGAAGGTGTTGGCGATTGTTCTAACAGGCGGCTCAATTGCGCTGTCTACCACGGTGTTTCAAACGGTCACTAATAATCGAATATTGACGCCAAGCGTCATGGGACTGGACTCTTTATACGTCTTAATACAGACATTTGTTATATTCGCTTTCGGTTCTTTTAAGCTGTATGAGTTGGGTAACATAAACTTTCTGATCAATGTTGGCGGCATGATTCTTTTTTCGGGAGTCTTGTACAAAATTTTGTTCCGAAGGGAAGGAAATAATATATATTTTCTTCTATTAATCGGGATGATCTTCGGATCGTTATTCTCAAGCTTATCTTCCTTTATGGAAGTGTTGATCGATCCGAATGAATTCCAGTTTGTCTCAGACAAAATGTTTGCCAGTTTCAATAATGTAAAAACAGAGTTGTTAGTCATCGCTTTCATAGTAGTGGCGATTATCCTGATTTATTTCGCTAGGTATTTCAAGTATCTCAATGTACTGGCGCTAGGACGTGAACATGCGATCAACCTGGGTGTGAATTACGATTATGTTGTCAAAAGAATGCTTATTATCGTGGCAGTTCTGATTTCGGTGGCAACAGCCCTTGTCGGTCCAATCACATTCCTGGGACTCCTTGTTGTTAACGTGGCGTATGAATTTATGAAAACTTATCGTCATTCCTACTTAATTACAGGTTCCATCTTGATCAGCATTATAGCTCTGGTCGGAGGTCAGTTAATTGTTGAACGAGTGTTTACATTCTCAACAACGCTGAGTGTCATCATTAACTTTATCGGCGGCATCTATTTCATATATCTGCTATTAAAGGAGAGTAAATCATGATCCAGGTAACTAACGTATCTAAAGCTTACAGCGGCAAAAAAGTCGTGGATAATGTATCGGTTTCGATACCTAAAGGTAAGATTACGTCATTTATCGGACCGAACGGTGCCGGTAAAAGTAGCCTCTTGTCCATGATCAGCAGACTGGTTACGAAAGACAGTGGAGAGATCATGATTGAAGGTAAGGAAGTTAGCCAATGGAAGAGTGGAGACCTTGCCAAGAAGATCTCGATCTTGAAGCAGTCGAATCATATCAGTCTTCGGTTGACCGTTAGAGAACTGGTATCCTTCGGGCGTTTCCCTTACTCTCAGGGCAGATTAACGAATGAGGACAAGAAATATATCGATGAAGCCATTCGTTACATGGAGCTGGAAGACATGCAGGATAAATATCTGCATCAGCTGAGCGGCGGTCAAACTCAACGTGCTTATATCGCCATGGTAATCGCTCAGAATACAGATTATATTTTGCTTGATGAGCCGCTGAACAACTTGGATATGAAGCATTCCGTCCAAATCATGAAAATCCTCAGAAAATTGGTGACGGATTTGGATAAGACGATTGTGATTGTCATTCACGATATCAACTTTGCGTCCTGCTACTCGGATTATATCGTAGCTCTAAAAGACGGCAAAATTGAGAATGAGGGCAGAACAGATAAGATTATCCAGAGCAATGTGCTTAGAGGAATCTATGATATGGACATTGAGATTGAAGAGATTAACGATAACAAGATTTGTGTTTACTACGCATAAGCGTTAGTTGGGACAATGTTAAAAAGGAATAAGATATGCGAATGAGCTTATTCCTTCATAAATTAAAAGGGGTCTGCTTGGCAAAGCGGAGGGATCTCTTATGGCAATAAGATGTAAAATTTAACCTTATTTTCTAATATTTACATTAAATATAGAAACTAATAAAACAGGGGTGTTAAGAAATGAAGAAAATGTTGATGTTGTTCATGGTATCCTTACTTACACTGGCTCTTGCCGCATGTGGTTCTGATGAGAAGAGAACGGGTGCAAGCGGTAATAAGGAAGAGGCTACAGGCGATAAAATGACCATTAAGCATGAACTTGGAGAAACTCCAATTACGAAAAATCCTCAGAAAATTGTAGTATTTGATTTTGGTGTATTGGACTCACTGGATAAGCTGGGCGTAGAGGTTACAGGTGTTCCTCAAAAGAATGTTCCTCCTTATATGTCCAAGTATAGTGAAGGTAAATATGAAAACGTGGGTGGCTTAAAAGAACCGGATTTTGAAAAAATTAACAAAATTGCTCCAGATCTCATTATTATTTCCGGCAGACAGAGCGATGCATACAAAGAGCTTTCTGAAATTGCGCCAACGATTTACATGGGCGTGGACACAACTAGATATATGGATTCTTTCAAAGAAAATATGAATACTCTCGGCCAAATTTTCGGTAAAGAAAGCCAGGTTAAAGAAGAATTGGCAGCCATTGATAAAGACATTGAAGCACTGAACGATAAGGTTAAAGCATCTGGAAAGAACGCTCTAATTATTTTGGCGAACGAAGGAAAGATCAGTGCTTATGGTCCTGGATCCCGTTTTGGCATCCTGCATGACGTATTCGGATTTACAGCTGTTGACCCTGGTATTGAAATCAGTACACACGGTAAGGATATTTCCAGCGAATATATCGTAGAGAAAAATCCGGACTATCTGTTCGTTGTTGACCGTGGAGCTGTCGTAACTACAGGCGGTGAAGCTTCTGGTGCAAAAGATGTGGTAGAGAACGAACTTGTGAAGACAACAAAAGCATACAAAGAAGGCAATATTGTTTACCTGGATCCGAACTATTGGTACCTTTCCGGCGGTGGACTGACATCTGTAGCGGAAATGGTTAAAGAAGTAAACGCAGGTGTGAAATAACAACTGTTCATAAGATACACCGGTGTCTGTCCTCAGGCATCGGTGTTTTCGTTGTTTTGCTTGTTTGAAAGCCGATTACGATTAGAGGATAATGAAGACTCAGGACAGAAGAGGAGGTTTATAGCATGTATCCTAACGGAATGTACATTGGCGGGCAGTGGGTGACCGCTTCCGGACAAATTGATGTAGTGAATCCGGCTACTGGTGAAATTATAGGAACGGTGTCTAAGGGCGGACGGGCAGAAGCTGAATTGGCGGTAGATGCAGCTTTCGATGCGTTCCCGGTCTGGTCGGGGTTAACAGCCGATGAGCGAGGAAAGCTGCTGCGAAGCTGGTATGAACAGATCGCAGAGCATACGGATGAACTGGCGAAGATTATGACCCTTGAACAGGGCAAACCACTGAAAGAAGCTGCAGGAGAAATTAATTATGCCAACAGCTTTATTGGCTGGTATGCAGAAGAAGGGAAACGAATCTACGGCGAGACCATTCCGTCTTCCTCTCCCAATAAACGAATCATTGTAACAAAGCAGCCTGTTGGTGTCGTCGCTGCAATTACACCATGGAATTTTCCAGCTTCTATGATAACCCGAAAGGCAGCACCTGCACTGGCCGCCGGTTGTACGATCGTCATTAAACCTTCAGAGGAGACGCCATATACTGCGCTCAAGCTGGTGGAGCTGGCAGAAAAAGCGGGAATACCTGCTGGTGTCATAAATGTTGTAATAGGTGAGGCGAGCGAGATTGCTGAGGCATGGCAGCAGGATAGTCGGGTCAGAAAGCTGTCGTTCACAGGTTCAACCGCTGTAGGAAAAAAACTGATGGCTGGGGCAGCAGGTAATGTTAAGAAGCTGTCACTGGAACTGGGCGGACATGCTCCGTTTATCGTCACAGCGAGAGCAGATCTGGACAAAGCTGCAGAAGGGGTCATCTTGTCCAAATTCCGGAATGCCGGACAAACATGTGTGTGTACCAACCGTGTTTATGTGGAGGAGTCTGTTGCGTCCGTGTTTGCTGAGAAGGTGGCTGAACGAACCAAGACACTTCAGGTTGGAAACGGGATGGATGAAGGGATAGATATTGGGCCACTTATCAACGCAAAAGCAGCAGAGAAAGTTAGAAGTCAGATCAAAGATGCGACAGAAAAAGGCGGAGTTATTTTGACCGGAAATGATTCTTCTGCTAGAAGTCACGGCCAGTACGTTCATCCTACGGTCATTATGAACGCGACAGATGACATGTTGTGTATGAATGAAGAGACATTCGGTCCAGTTGCTCCCATTGCTGTATTTTCTACCGTTGAGGAAGTAGTGAGACGGGCGAACAACAGCCCATATGGCCTTGCAGCTTATGTGTTTACCGAACATCTGGGAGAAGCTGTACGGATCGCTGAATCGCTGGAATATGGCATTGTCGGCATAAATGATCCTCTCCCATCCACGGCACAGGCACCATTCGGTGGTTTCAAAGAAAGTGGGCTTGGCCGAGAAGGTGGACACTATGGAATTGAGGAGTTTCTTGAAACCAAGTACATTTCACTTGGTTTATAGCTGATTGAATTAAAGAACAAACACAGAAGCCGTTCAGGGCAGGCCCAACACGGCTTCTTTGTAATATTTATACACTAAGCAGGACAGGCCTGCTTTAATCATTTCCTTATTACTCCTGAGGGGGATTTGGGCTGCCGATAATAATATCAAGTTGCCGGGAGGTGTCATATGCCATCTGGAAAGGATCTGCAGCATAAGGACTGAGCTCTGCAGTCAATGTATCGTTATAACTAATTTCATGCAGTGCCCTGCGAACTTCACGCCAGTTCACATTTCCTGAAAGTAAAGGTACAAACCCGGCGCCATTGCCGATATTCGTGTTGAAATCTTTAACATGAACCTTCTTGATGCGGTGTCCGAGAATCCGGATCCACTGTTCGGGATAGCCATACTGCAGGATATTGCCCACATCGAAATAGACAGCAGCCATTGGAGAATCCAGCTCGTCAATGTAACGATTCATTTCCAGTGGAGAGAGCAGGAACTTATTCCACACGTTCTCGATACCTATGTACACACCATGCTGTTCAGCGATAGGAAGCAGTTTCCTGATTTCGTCCTGACTCTGGTTGTAGCATTCATCATAAGGATTGTCAGCGTTTACAACACCGGGGACGACTAAAATCGTGTCCAGACCGAGCAGAGAAGCCAGTTCTATTTGCTTCGTTACAATAGCAGCACCTTCAGCCCTGACTGCCGGATCTGTTGCTGATAAAGGTGCACGCCACAGCAAGCTGGTAGACAAGCTCCGAAGTTTAATTCCATGCTTCGTGGCAAGTGCAAGAATTGCTTCTGCTTCATCTGGTGTGCTTTCCATCGTCAGCCCAATTCCACCGAATGGATTAAGGTTAAGCTCCACCGCATCGTATCCGGCTAATTTGGCATGATGAAACAGTTCATCCAAGGAAGTCCCCTCGGGAAATCCCCACTGATTGATACCTTTCAGCATGATCATACCCCTCCTTGTATCCGATTATGATAAGCACATTTCGTTCAGAGGATTGATAAGCAGCGAGCGCAATTTCCAAGGCCTCAACTTCTGGTTGGTAGCAGAGACAATGTCTGTACAATATATACATGCAGTTACCCATTAATTCCGTTCATCGCGATTCTTTCAATGAAATAGTTATAGCAATGCTGCTCACACACTGACGATAACGATGGTGAAAAGTGCAAACTGTTCGTCAAGAAGCAAAAATAATAGAATAAAGAGAGTTTCTTGTTATTTCGATTGAGAGGAGTGGAGCACATGAGCTTTTGCGGACAGAAAATACTTCCCGCTGCAAAACAGATGAAGCAGCTGGATAAAATTTTGGAGAGCACATACCAATACGGTGTCCTGTTGGATACGCACGTCGCCCGTCTGGGCCATATGTATCGGCTAATTCGCGAAGCAAGGAAACGCATGTTTCTTCATGCTGACCTGATCCAGGGACTGAAAAGTGACGAATATGCTGCAGAATATTTGTGCCAAGAAATTCGTCCGGACGGGCTGATTTCCACACGATCTAGCGTTATATTGAAGGCAAAGCAGAAAGGTATTGTTGCGATTCAGAGAGTGTTTTTGCTGGATACGCTAGCCCTGGAGAAGAACTACGCCTTGCTTGAGAAGACCCAGTCCGACTATATTGAAGTGTTGCCTGGAGCAATGCCGCATATGATTGAAGAGGTACACCAGCGTACCGGAATCCCGATTTTTGCTGGAGGTTTGATCCGGACTCCAACGCAGGTGGAGGAAGCCATTTCGGCAGGAGCTACGGCTGTTACAACATCGAGCAAAGAGTTGTTTGAGCATTATTACCCTGGCCGCTAGTTCCTACTTTGTCATCTTGAAAGATGGGTTTGAGAAATTGCAATGACTTATTTGACATCGCTTACATGAAACCTTAATCTTTTATGTGACGATTTGCAAAGGGGGAGACCATGATGGAACGATACATATTGGCGCTGGACCAAGGCACAACCAGTTCCCGCGCGATTTTGTTTGATCAGGAAGGAAGTATGGTGTATTCAGCTCAGAAAGAGTTTCCTCAGTATTTTCCCAAACCCGGTTGGGTTGAGCAAAATGCAAATGAAATATGGGGCTCCATCCTGGCTGTTATTGCAACCTGTTTATCTGAAGCCGGAGTGAAGACCGAGCAGATTGCCGGCATTGGCATTACCAACCAGCGGGAGACCACCGTTATATGGGATCGTAAATCGGGAGTTCCGGTTTATCATGCAATTGTATGGCAGTCGCGCCAGACGGCGGATATTTGTGAGCAGCTGATTGCGGACGGGTATGATCAAAAAGTTCGTGACAAAACCGGGCTGCTGGTTGACCCGTATTTTTCCGGAACAAAAATCAAATGGATTCTAGATCATGTTGATGGGGTACGGGAACGGGCCGAGCGGGGAGAGCTTCTGTTCGGTACGATAGATACTTGGCTTATCTGGAAGATGTCCGGCGGAGCGGCGCATGTTACAGATTACTCCAATGCATCACGCACGATGCTGTTTAACATTCATGACTTGAAGTGGGATGATGAGCTACTGGAGATGCTGGATATTCCTAAAATCATGCTTCCGGAAGTCAGACCATCCTCCGAGGTATACGCCACAACGGCTACCTATCATTTCTTCGGCCGGGAAGTGCCGATTGCCGGTGCGGCAGGTGACCAGCAGGCTGCATTGTTCGGCCAGACCTGTTTTAAAGAAGGAATGGTAAAGACAACGTACGGCACAGGCAGTTTTATGCTGATGAACACCGGCGATAAACCGGTGAAATCCGAGCATGGACTGATTACGACAATTGCCTGGGGGCTAGACGGAAAAGTTCAATATGCGCTCGAAGGCAGCGTTTTTGTAGCCGGATCTGCGATACAGTGGCTTAGAGACGGACTGCGTATGTTCCGGGAAGCTAAGGATAGCGAGCCTTATGCTAGACGGGTTGAATCTGCAGAAGGCGTGTATGTGGTTCCTGCCTTTGTCGGACTAGGAAGCCCTTATTGGAATAGTGAAGTCCGCGGGGCAGTGTTCGGATTGACAAGAGGGACGACTAAAGAGCATTTCATCCGGGCAACGCTGGAATCACTTGCATATCAAACAAGGGATGTTCTGTCCGTCATGGAAGAGGATTCGGGATACAAGATTGAAGCGCTGCGTGTAGATGGCGGTGCGGTAGCCAATACGTTTATTATGGAATTTCAAAGTGATATATTAAACGTGCCTGTGGAACGCCCTGTCATTAGTGAAACGACAGCTCTGGGAGCCGCGTATCTAGCAGGGTTGGCTGTAGGTTACTGGAAGGACCAAGACGAGATCTGCAATAAGTGGAGTGTAGAGCAGAGATTTAACCCTGGCATGAGTGAAGAGACGCGGGAGCAGCTTTACAAAGGTTGGAAAAAGGCTATTTTTGCAGCTATGGCTTTTCATTAAAATTTTATGTGTTATAATAATCCATAAGTTAATACACGTCTGGAGACTAGGAGAGACCACATGTCGCGGACGCCGTTTATTCTGGCGTTTCCGCGTACTTCGTGGTCTCTTTTTTTTGCAGTCTTTTGCGGAAATAAATGAGGTTTGTTCGGGGAGGACATACAAAAATGAAGCAGTCGAAGTCTTTTTCAAGTATGGATCGGAAACAGAAATTTGAGGATATGGCAGGCAGCACCTATGATTTGATTGTCATTGGCGGCGGTATAACCGGGGCTGGGATCGCTTTGGATGCGGTGACTCGCGGCATAAGTATTCTATTGCTGGAGATGCAAGATTTTGCAGCAGGAACGAGCAGTCGCTCGACCAAGCTTGTTCATGGAGGGCTACGCTACCTGAAACAGTTTGAGGTGGGTATGGTAGCAGAAGTCGGCAAGGAGCGGGCTGTGGTTTATGAGAATGGGCCGCATGTCACGACTCCGGAGTGGATGCTTCTGCCTATTCACCAAGGAGGGACATTCGGTAAATTCAGCACGTCTATCGGACTGAAGGTTTATGATTTCTTGGCTGGCGTTAAGCGGGGCGAGCGACGTACTATGCTGTCCCCATCTGAAACCTTAAACAGAGAGCCGCTCCTGAAACAGGATGGGTTAAAAGGTGGCGGTTATTATGTCGAATACCGGACTGACGACGCCCGTCTCACGCTTGAAGTGCTCAAAGAAGCAGCAGCACACGGTGCTGAGTTGATCAATTATGCGAAAGCAGAGTCCTTGAATTATGACGCAAGCGGACGGATTACGGGAATCACCGTGAAAGATATGCTGAGCGGCAAGGTTCACAAGGTGTCTGGCCATAAAATAGTGAACGCCACCGGACCGTGGGTGGATCGGGTACGTGAAATGGATGGATCTAAAAAGGGGAAAACGCTCCAACTGACCAAAGGGGTACATCTTGTTATCGATCAGTCAAAGTTTCCTTTAAGGCAGGCTGTGTATTTCGATACGCCTGATGGACGTATGGTTTTTGCCATTCCGCGGGACGGAAAAACCTATGTAGGAACAACCGATACGGTTTACAAAAATGATCCCGGACATCCATTCATGACCGTCCAAGACCGGGACTATATTCTAAAAGCGGTAAACTATATGTTTCCAAGTGTGAAGTTAATTGGATCAGACGTTGAGTCTGCATGGGCAGGAGTTAGACCTCTTATTCTGGAAGAAGGCAAGGACCCGTCCGAAATATCGCGTAAGGATGAAATATGGGAATCACCATCTGGATTGATCACCATTGCTGGAGGGAAGCTGACAGGCTACCGGAAAATGGCTGATACCGTTGTTAATCTGGTTGCTAAGCGAATTCAAGAAGGGGGCGGTCAGGCGTTTGGCCCTTGCAAAACGAAAAATCTCCCGATCTCCGGCGGTAATGTGGGGGGGGCTGCTAATTTCCCTGCTTTTATTCGCGAAAAGACACAGTTGGGCGTAAGTCAAGGATTGGATTCCAAGCTTGCCGAAAGTTGGGTAAGGACGTATGGTACCAATGCCGAGAAGCTGTTCCAGCTGGCGCATGAGATCGGTAATAACAGAGAGGAAAATGATCTTCCCTTGTCGGTAATTGTTCCGCTTGTATATGCGATTCAGCATGAAATGGCTGTCAAACCTGTAGATTTCTTCATCCGCCGAACTGGTTCACTGCTGTTTAAAATCGAATGGACATTGAAGTGGAAGGAACCGGTGATTCAGTACATGGCTTCGGTAATGGGTTGGACCCCAGAGCAGAAAGAAACGTTTGCAGGGGACCTGGAAAGAGAACTCGCAGAAGTTACAAGACCGGCACGGACGGAGTAACGTTCATATACATGAAACTCACCCTCGGTCATTTCTGACCAGGGTGACCGATTCATGTGACATATAGAATCTTGACCGGAAGGTAGGGTATGGTAATCTATATATGTCACATTGAGAGGAGAGATCAACCGATGAACCACAAGGCGTTCGAAGGACCATATCAGGGAGAGAAAGCCGTATGGCTGCAGTTCGGTCCATATGAGGCCGTTATTTTGCCGGAAATTGGAGGAAACCTGATTGCTTTTCGCGATAAGGAAAGCGGTTACCGATTCCTACGGGAGCCTGCTGAGTCAGAGATGGGACAATTCAAGGATAATCCAGGAGTACATGGTATACCTGTGCTGTTCCCGCCGAACCGTTATGAGGACGGTAAGTTTCCGTGGAACGGACAAACATATCAATTCCCGGTAAATGAAGAGGCTACGGGTAATCACCTGCACGGTTTTTTACATACCATTCCTTGGACTGTGGAGGAGTTTGGAACGACCCCATCAGAAAGTTATGTTGCTGTGAGTGTGAAGATCGATGAAGAGCATCCGGTGTTTACGATGCTGCCACATAAGTTTACCTTTCGGCTCCGCTACTCCTTGAGTGCTGCCGGATTATCACAGCAGGTATTCATCCTCAATAATGGAGATAACGTGATGCCTTGCCTTTTGGCCTTCCATACGACAGTGAACGCACCATTTGCGGAAGGA
The DNA here is from genome assembly GCF_900177425.1 of Paenibacillus uliginis N3/975. NCBI lineage: Bacteria > Bacillati > Bacillota > Bacilli > Caryophanales > Paenibacillaceae > Paenibacillus > Paenibacillus uliginis. The sequence continues at coordinate 1,974,632 of NZ_LT840184.1, forward strand.
AGTACTTCCGATGACTGTAAGGTGAAATTTACGATTGGCCAGCGCTGGGAATTGAATGAACGCATGCTGCCGACAGGCAAGTATCAAGCTTTGACGGTAGAAGAGGAGCAGATGCGTGGAGAAGGGGTTAGTCCTTATTTCGAAGAGATGGACAATCACTACACAGCGGTTCCGCAAAACGGCCGAAACCGTATGGAGCTGACGGATTCCAAGATCGGAAAGACCTTGGTTTACGATGTCGGCACTTCATATAAGCAGTGGATGATTTGGAACAACAAAGCTTGTAAACAGTATTTCTGTCCGGAGCCTCAGGTTAATTTAGTCAATGCACCGCATGTGGATCTCCCAAGTGATGAAATTGGTCTGTTCAGTCTCGCACCAGGTGAAATATGGGAAGAGACATCCCGGTTTTATGTAAAGTAGAATCACGCTCAATTATAAAAGCGTATGAAATCTTCGCGTCTTAAGCGGAGATCCCATACGCTTTTTTGTTGTTACACAGAACGTTCCAGCGACTTGGTATGGTTGGCTCGGCTTTTTCTTAAGCGGTCCGGTATGGCAAAGAACAGGGTAAACATTACAATAAACAGTGTTAGTGCGAACAATTCTTCCACAAGGATATAGATGGGATGCGGCCCTAGCAAATCCAGAATAGATGGCGTAGATGGCTTGCTCATCAGATACATGTAATTGGAACCTAATGCAAAATTGATTAGTCCCACAACAAGTGCGGCAACATTCAGGAACACCATAGTCCAGCCAATGGACTTCCAGCTGGGGCGATATCCTCGAATCCACGTCATATATAAGGGTGCAATAATGATTGCTAGATGGCACACAAAGAAATGGAAAAAACGGAAATGTGGAAAAGGATAATCAAGGCTTGGCGTGAGTACCGCCTGAAGTGCACCACCAATGCCGGCAAAGTATACCAGAGGATATAATTTACGGCCGCCAGTCATCAGCATGATTGCGGAAAGAAGCATCGTGAGGCTGCACAGCTCCAGCGGCAGGGATGTGGTGCGGTTCCATATGCCGCTCGATACATACCATAATTGAAGGCTAATTTCAGGCAACAGCAGCGCTGCAATGAGGACCCATTTCAGGGTGGATCGAACGGCAGGTCTTGACGAGATTACTCTCCGGCAAAAGAATAGAGTCAAGATCAGCACAAGCAGTAAGGCAAGAATAATCCAATGTTCTGTAGAGAAAGCCTTGAAAGCATGTGGATAATTTGGATCAAATAACGATTTGATGGAGAGACCTCCCTTGCGATGCAGATGTTGGACTTTTTTTCTATATATGAATATTATCATGAACAGAAAAGATTGAGCTTAAAAATTTTAAATTTATAAATAGTGTTTCAATTGCTTAATTTTGGCTTAAATGAAATTTTACTTCTAAACTCAACGTCTCAATGTACATTCGAATTAATGCCAGTTGAAGCGTTGTGCGTATGGAGCTCCAGAATGTTCCGGATAACGTACTCGGCTAGCAGGAATAGAGTGGCGATCGTAGCGAAAATACCGACGGTATAGCTGTCTACATAGGGGACACCGAACCCGTAATGTAAAATTGAAGTGTACAAATGGATGAACATATTCGTAAAGCAGAACGCAAAGCTTCGAACGGCCCATTTTTGATGACGAACGATCTGTTTCTTCTTGATTTTCACGATCGCTGCGATCGTCATCGCCAGCCAGACCATGCTTAATAGATTAAACGCGATGCTCGTTATTCTTCCTCCGGTCGAGTACGGCGCCATGTAACCGGAGGTTACGGCGACAACGACGACGCACAATAAATACAGGTAGCCGTTTATGCGATGCCACGTTCGAAATTTCCGGAGAAATCGTTTGGAAAAGTTAACGATTCCAAGTACCATGGCGATACAGGCGAGAATGGCATGGACTCGCATGACTTTTAACCAGGCCTCGACGTCGGGCGGACGCCTCGTATCGGTTTTGGTGCTTAGAAACGCGGATGCATTCGGGTCGCGAAAAAAATACATGTACACGATGTAAAAAATAAACACAAATGCGGCAATAGCCACGACCCCGTACAGCTTCTTATTCTTGTTCATCCTTCGCTAACCTCTTTCTAATTGAGTTTGATTTAAAAAACCGTACCGTTCGGTTTCTTTTTTCGATCATATACCGATTCGTGCTATAATTTATTCGTCAAATGTTACAAAATAAGGACGAGTTTCTGACGAGTTACGGCAAAGGGGGACGTTCCATGCGCAAAGGAGAAAAAACGCGACTCCATATCATCCGGAAGTCCGCGGAGCTTTTTAACCAAAAGGGAGTCTCGGGATCGTCGATACAAGATATCATCGAAACGACAGGCGTTACCAAAGGAGGAATTTACCGAAGCTTTTCCGGAAAAGACGAGATTGCTTTGGAGGCATTTGCTTATGCGGGCGAGTTAGTATGGCGTCACTTTAATCAGGCAATCGAGAGAGTTCCTACCGCAGCGGGCAAAATCCTCGCTTTCTGCAACGTCTACAACGATCCTGTTCACAATCCTCCGTTAAAAGGTGGCTGCCCGTTCCTGATCAGCGCAGTGGAGAGCGACCATTCAACCCCGGTTCTTCGGGAGCTTACGGTCGCTTCTTTCGATCGCATGCTTGCGTTCATTCGCGAAATTTTGCAAATGGGGGTAGAGTGCGGAGAATTTCGATCGGATCTGGATACCGAATCGGTCGCTTCTTTCATTTTTTCCGCGATGCAAGGCGAAATTATGATCAGCAGATTGACAAAGGAGAATAAGCATGCTTTATATACAATCCGTCATATCGAGCAACTCTTAATGGCATACAGCACGAAAAAATCGGATAACGAAGCCTAATCAAGCACTGCAGACATTCGGATGCGGCCTTCGTATTATCAGTGCAGCCAGGGTTTTAAGATGGCGATTGCCGGGAGAACGTGAGCTTCTTAAGGGGATAAACCCCATAACGCATAGGAGGGCATGTATGGCTAGCGATTTCATTAGTCGGAAAAAATCTCTAAAGAAAAGCAGACGCTGCGAGTTCTTCTTATGCTGGTAATCATTCTGTTCATATACGTCATGTACACAGCCTATTCTATCTGGTCCTTTGGACAGAAGACAAACCTTGTTCAAGCCGATGCAGCTATAGTCCTGGGTGCAGGCATTGTTAACGGAGAGCCTTCGCCTGTCTTGAAGGGGAGAATTGACCATGCTATTAAGCTGTACGATACTGGAAATGTGAAGAAGTTGATTTTCACGGGAGGCAGTGGAGGAGAAGGCGAGATTAGCGAGGCGGAAGCCGCGCAAGCATATGCACTTCGTCATGGAGTGAAGACCGAGGATATCTTAATTGAGACAACCTCTACTATTACCGAAGAAAATTTACATAATGCTAAAATCGTTGCAGAACGTGAAAGAATCACCTCTTTCATGATCGTCAGCGACCCGCTTCATATGAAACGAGCAATGGTTATGGCGGACGACCTGAATTTGGTTGCTTATTCATCACCTGCTGTCAACAGTGCTTATAAGAGCTGGAGCACCAAGCTGCCATTCTTGCTTAGGGAAGTATTTTTCTATATCGGTTATCAAGCGGTTTCGCCGTTTCGTTAACATAAGAACTATGCGAAAGACAAAGGGGGCGTCCCAGGTCAATGGACCTTTTGGGACACCCCCTTCATCTAGCAGGGACTATGTAACAGGCTGTTTGACCCCCGCCATGAGTCGTTTGAGCGGTTCTTGCTTTCTTCTTGGAATACGAAGAATTTTTGAGGACGGTGCCTTTTCACCAAAAAAAACAATTCCTTGTTCGACATCCGTAGCTTTGTCTACATTAACGTAGCAGTTTCCGCCAACATTAAAGAATTGTTTTCCGGATAAAAGCGAGGTGATTTGTTCGGCAGTCATTCTTTTTTTTATATTATAATTTCTGCCGTGAAAGCTGACCAACCCGTGGGTTCCGGTTTTAAAGAACAGAATGTCCGTCTCGACCACGAAGTCCTCATACACATTTCTGGATTCTGGTGCGCACCTCATCATTCTGATTCCCCCTTATTCAATTATCATTATTTGATAACGCTTTCATTCTAACACGTTTTCCGGGTGCATAAAAGGGATTTTTAAAATTTAACAAAAAAGTACCCTATGCCTTTGACAGCATAGGGTACCTTTGAATATTACTTCGCTGAAGATTCACCCGTCTCACTAGCGGCTTTATCTTCTTTCTTTTCAAGACTGTTTGTAATTTTCGCTTTGTCTTTCAATTCTTGCATATATGCAACGGACTGTTCGTTCACTTTCGTAGAAACGAGCTGTTTGCGAATATCCTCTTTTTTATCTTCATACGTTGGGTTTGTTGCTTCTTTGCGGTCTGTCACTTTAATGACGTGGTATCCAAAGGAGCTTTTTACCGGTTCAGTGGTAATGTCACCCTTTTTCAGCTTAAAGGCTGCATCTTCAAAGGCTTTATCCATACCGGAGTCGCGTGCGAAGAAATCAAGGTCGCCCCCGGTTTCCTTCGTAGCGTCTTGGTTTTTCTCTTTGGCAATGGCCGCAAAGTCGGCACCGTCTTGCAACTGCTTAATGATCTTCTGGGCTTCCTCTTTCGTCTCGACGAGAATATGGGAAGCACGAACTTCCTCAGGTGTGGCAAAGCTGTCTTTATACTGGTCGTAAACTTCCTTTACCTCTTCATCTGTCACTTTCACTTTGTCGCCCATCAGTTGAGTCAACTCAAGCTGCATTTTAGTCTGGTCTTTCAGCACGTCCATGGTCATTCCACTGGAGCTCATAGCTGTATTGAAATCTTCCTCCGATGGGAACATGCTCTTTAAGGATTCGATTTCTTCATTAATTTGAGCATCTGTGATCTTGATGGATTTCTTGTCAAGCTCTTGCTTGAGCAGTTCCTCTGTGATGAGAGCCTCTAGGGTTTGCTCTCCACCAGCCTTAACAAGTGAGTCGTACAATTTATCTTTTGTAATGTCGACATTATTTATGGAGGCTACTGCTTCCTTGCCGCTATTCTTAGCAAATGGATTCACGATCAGGACGACAATCAGTGCGGCCGCCAATAACAGAGATGCGATCATCCACCCTTTGCTTCCGCCGCCGTTTCCGTTTCCTGATGTCGGGTCTTCGTTTACATCGTGAATGTCAGATGCGGATGGTTGGACCGCAACATCATCCAGTGGAATAAGTTCTTCCCGAGCAGGTTCCAAATCAGAAATTTCATCGGAATCTTTGTCTAGATCCGGCGTTTCCGGCAGGGTTTCATTCTCATCAGGTGTGACAGGATCTGGCGTTACATTGGGGTTCTGATCCTGGGCTTGTCCCATATCATCCTCCGGACGTCCGCTGTTCGTTGGCTGTAGATCATCATTTTCTTTCATTAAAATCATTGACTCCCTTCAACTGCTTCTAATAATGAGTTGTTATTATCTTTTATCACTTTACCAGATAAACAAACGCCTTACCTTAAGAAATGATAAAAATATTTGAAAATATAAACCAATATTTAGGATATATAGTTTTTTATAGCACTAGGATTCCGCTCAGTAATGAGATAAATGTATGGATGATCTTTGAGGGAGCGGAAACGAATAGACTTAATGCCGGCATTTTCATATAATGAAATTAACTAAAAAACGACTCTTTGTTGATTAGCCCCCGGGAGGTGCTTCATGCTGCGAGATCAGCATAGCATTTCCGGGGTTGTTGTATGTTGAAAGTATAGAAGATAACCGTCATGAAAGGATGATCCATCATATGAACCAACCTGAAAAAATTAAACTGACTTCTTATTCTTCAAAAGGGGGATGCGGCTGCAAAATCGGACCTGCGGATCTGGCCGAAGTTATTCGCACACTTCCGCCTACGGAACACAATCCGAATTTACTGGTCGGTTTGGATACAAGTGACGATGCAGGTGTATATCGTTTGACGGATGATCTTGCTATAGTACAAACCGTCGACTTCTTCACTCCGATCGTTGATGATCCGTATTCATTCGGTCAGGTTGCAGCAGCAAACGCGATCAGTGATATTTACGCAATGGGCGGCAAACCGCTTACAGCGTTAAACATTGTAGCATTTCCGATCTCGACACTGGACAAGCAAGTTCTCTCTGATATATTACGCGGAGCGGGAGATAAGCTGAAAGAAGCAGGGGTGACTCTTGTCGGAGGACATTCCATTGATGACAAAGAGCCGAAATTCGGCTTGGCCGTTACCGGTATCGTTCATCCAGACAAGGTTCGGACCAACGCAGGAGCGAAGCCTGGCGACGCACTTATCCTTACAAAGCCGATTGGTGTAGGTATTTTGACAAGCTCCATTAAGAAGGATCTGCTCAGTGAAGAAGAGATTGCTCGGGTGACTTCAGTAATGGCGGGGCTTAACAAGACAGCTGCTGAAATCATGGAGCACTATAATGTGCATTCTTGTACAGACGTAACAGGTTTCGGTCTGATGGGACATTCACTTGAAATGGCAAAAGGCAGCGGGGCAGGTATCAGAATCGTAAAAGACCAAGTGCCTGTACTTCCGCGTGTCCGTGAGATGGCCGAAGCTGGAGTGATTCCCGGCGGTACGAAAAATAACCACAATCACGTCAGCGATTCTGTAGATTTCCCTGAACAGATGGACCAAGTTGACCGCTGGATTTTGTGTGATGCAGTAACTTCAGGAGGTCTGCTGATTGCTGTTGAGGAGAGCGAAGCAGGAAAGCTGCTTCAAGAACTTTTGGATGCAGGCGTTGAGGCAGGCTTGATCGGACGTGTAACGGCCGATCATCCGGGAAGAATTGTTGTCGAATAACAACCAGAGTGGTCCTGCATGGATCAAAGGAGCGGAGCGTACGGATATGTTTCAAGACATCAGTGTAGAGGAACTGCTTGAACTTCAGAGCAGTAAAAAAATCAGTCTGATCGATGTTAGGTCTCCATCGGAGTTCAAGGAGTCAACCATACCAGGCAGCAGTAATATTCCGGTGTTTAATGATGAGGAAAGAGCGGAGATAGGGACCCTGTATAAACAGGTTAGTGTCGATGCGGCCAAAGAGCGCGGTCTGGAAATCATGTCTGCTAAGCTTCCAGCATTTGTGAAGGAATTTAAGGGCATTGAAGGCAATAAGGCGGTATTCTGCTGGAGGGGCGGTATGCGCAGCCGGACAGCAGCCACCGTGCTCTCCCTGATGGATATTCATGTGTACCGGTTGCAAGGCGGGATTAAAGCGTATCGTAAGCTGGTCGTCGAAACGCTGGAGCAGACGAAACTGGACTCAGAGGCTTTTGTGCTTCATGGATTCACCGGAACCGGCAAGACCGCTGTTCTGCAGCAACTGCAGCAGGAAGGGTATCCGGTCATTGACCTGGAAGGTTTATCGGGTCACCGTGGGTCGATCTTCGGACATATCGGTCTCAGCTCCCGCAATCAGAAGACATTTGACTCTCTGCTGCTTGAACGGTTAAAAGAAGTTGGAAGATCACCATATGTTCTAATTGAAGCGGAAAGCAAACGGGTCGGTAAGGTTGTCATCCCGGATTTCCTTATTGAGAAGAAGGAGGCCGGTACGGCCATCGTTATGGATATGCCTATGGAAGAACGCGTCTCGCAGATTATGAAGGATTATCGACCAGCCGAATTCAAAGATGAATATGTGGAGGCCTTCAAGCGGATCAAAGAGCGGATCCATACACCTGTCGCCGCAGAGATTGGACGCTGTCTTGCCGAAGACCGGTATCCGGAAGCTATACAATTGCTGCTGACACATTATTATGATCCGAAGTATGATCATTCTTCCCGTCATTATGACGAGAACACACAGATTGTCCTGCACGTCGGCAGCATCGAAGAAGGACTGCAGGCAGTTAAGGATATTTTGGATGGGCGGTTCTGATTCATCATCGATGTAAGCACATCTCCGACTATCGACTACAGATGAAGGGGGATATGACGTGATATCCTATGTCATTGTCATTGCTTTAGCGTTAATCGGAGGTGTAGCCACTGTCATGGTAGGCTTATCTCAGGAAAACAAGAAGTCTAGCCCGAAATATGAGGGCAGGACGAAAACGAACATGGTGAGACTTGTACTGCTCTATGTACTTGCTTTGGCCGCATTTGTGACCATTTGGGTTATATACAATTGACTTGTGAGGTTAGCTGCGAATCAACTTAAAAAAAGAGAGCCCTATTCATGATTCATGCGGGCTCTCTTTTTTCGTTATACTCGTAAAGCGATTCGGAGGAGCAGTCATCACCATACCATCGGAAAAGGTAACGGTTTTTTCTGATTCAGTCATGTTATAAACCACATAGGTCTTATGTCCGTTTTTATTGAACACAGCATATAGCGGATAATCTGAGGTAATATCCGGGTCTTGGGTGCCCAAGGTATGCAGATTGTGAATCCAGTGATACGCGTTTGCCTTTGAGTTACCTTGCTCCGGTACGATGGAACTCGCTTGTGCAGCGAACATATTTGCAGCTTCCGTAGGGTTTGAAATAGCCAAGTACATATACACGAGATCTTCCCATGCATTGAAGTCCGTTCCCTTGTTTTCATTAACCATAGTTTCATAATTCCTGCCGGCATAAGAAGGATACTGGGTCAGATAAAGAGAAGAACCCGTGATTGGCAGCCAATTCACTCCGTGAACCTCTTCCGGATTGGCAGTCCACATCGTTGAATCTCCGGTCGTTTTACCACCCCAGATGATGCTCGCGTTAGATCGTGTAAAGCCGGAAGAAGCATTCGTGCCAGCCGTATCAAACCAGTATTCATTAATAGCATTCATTTCTGTTGTATATAAATAGATGCCGAGATCCCGGGTATCTGTATCTCCGGTTGCTTCTCCCCACAAAATAAGCGCTGCCCAGGCGTTCATGGTCTCAGCAGAGGAACCGTTGTTGTTCCCATCACCGAATCTGCCATGACCCGAAGACCAGGAATGTCCTGCATAGGGATCAAAGTTGCGAAGAAACGGGAACAGCGGGTCGTTTCTGTCCATGCTCGCAATATCCCGAATCAGCAATTGAACCATGGGACCATACTGACTGTCGCTGGCCCACCTTTTGTCCGTCCTTGCGATTTCGGCAGCTGCTTTCAAAAAATATCCGTAGTGAATGTGATGATCATTCAGTTCTATATCCGTACCGTAACTTGCGGGATAACCAATGAGTGTGCCCCACTGGCTGTTGTAGTAGAACAACTCGGAGACATTGGGATTACCCGAGATATCGCTGGCTTTGAACCAATCCTCCAAACGTGACCTGATTTTACTTCGAAATCGTTCTGCGGCTATCGTATCTCCTATTTGTTCCGCAATCGGTACAAGAGCTGTCAGCTTGCCAAGATGCTTTCCAACCGAATATGTGTCAGGAGCGCCATAATAGTCTTCATCTTTAGCTTCTTCTATATATTGAGCGAGCTTGTCCCGATCGTAGGAACCTTTGTCCGGCAGAGAGGGAAGCACACCTGTAAACTTCATTTTTGTTTGAAAAGAGCTACCTTCACCCGTCTTCATTTCGCCGCGAACCGATGGATATATGTATGGAAGAAGATGAGTGCTGGATAAATGCTTCCATTGGTGGGGGTATAAGGCGAAAATGGTCCCGCTTCGGCTCCCTTCTTTTGGTTCCGTATCATATGTATACGTCGTTGTGACCTCACTGGTTAAAGGGTCATATGTCCAACTGACCTCGGTATCTGTAACATGTGAATAAGCATATTGTCTGTACTTTTCAAGAATTGCAGGTTTGTTATCCGGTAATGCGGCAATAGAGAAGTAGTCCTTGCCATGAAGCGAATTGGTGAGCTTACGGCTGCCAATACCGCTCCAAGTACTGCCTGTCGGTCCATAAAGCCCGTAATGGGCACCATCAATGGTTACCCCTATAGCTGAACTGGACGCATTTCCGTACCAGATTTCCGGAGTGGAGTGGAATGAAATTTGCGGATCTCCGTCTGTATAAGTGAAATATACAAATGGCGAACCGTGACCATATGTAACCTTCATTGACTTCGTCCCGGACTTGTACTCGGCTCTGACAAACCAATCGTTATAATCATCGACCTTGGCATCCGGAAAGGTGGCTACACCTGAATGTCCAACCGTAAAATCACGAGTATCATCCAACGTGCCCGAGATCGCAGTGTTGTCTGCTGATATTCGCGGGCTCGGATTAAAAATTTGTATGCCGCTTTCCTCGTTCTTTATCGCAAGAGGATGGGGGTATTGTGCTTCCGAATAGGTATCCCATGCAAGGCTACTCCACCAGTCATTCGTAGGCATTTTACCGGTCACCCTGGATGTTTTGTAAATGTCAGGCTGGGCTTCAGCGGCTCCAGGCGGAAGAACAGTAGTATAAGATCCAGCTCCGGTAAGCACTTCTCCTGTGTCTGCATGGGCCGAAGCGGTCAATGAAACACATATAACTGCTCCTAAAGCGGCAGTGATCCAGCGTTTGTATTGCATATAAACCTCCTAAAAAAGTTTTTCGATGAAGTTGGTGATAATAATTAGATTTTTACGAAAAAATAAACATATTGGAAAGAGCTGTACAACAGCTGGGGAACATGATACTATCTTGTTTCTGGTCCATATTATAAATGAGACAAGCATAGGGAGATGACATCATGAGTCACAACCATACATATTCTAATACCCGGATCAGACGGTATTGGATCTTATCTTTTCTTTCGTTTCTTGCTTTTGCAGGAGTAGCCGCCATGGTTGTGTTAGATAGAGTGTTCGGGTTCGACTCCTTTTTCATAGAGCTTGTCCGTGGATTTGAACAGCCTTCGATAACGGATATCGCCAAAGGCTTCTCATACATTGGTTCCACAGTTCCCATTATTGTGATTTGTGCCGCCGTATCTGTCTTGTTGTATGCGTTGCGGCTTCGGAGAGAAATAATGCTCTTCTTTACTGTAGTGTTGGGATCTCAAATATTGAATATGGTATTGAAAATGTCGTTTCGCCGAATAAGACCCGATATAAACCGTTTGGTAGAAGTAACCGGATATAGTTTTCCGAGCGGACATTCAATGGCCGCCTTTGCATTATACGGGATATTAACCTATTTGCTGTGGAAGAATTTAAATACCGTATTACGCAGAGTTTTTGTTCTGATTTTATTCAGTGTGATGATTTTGGGCATTGGACTAAGCCGAATTTATCTGGGAGTTCACTACCCAAGTGATGTGTTTGGTGGGTATTTGGCAAGTTGTTCATGGTTAATGTTCTCTATCGGTATGTACGAGTCTCTAAGAAGCAGAAACTGAATAACAGTGGAACCCCAAGGGTAATTACTTCGTATATGAGATGGGTTACTGCAAAAGGTCAGTTCTTATCCATTATACATGAATAGTGACGATAGAAATATGTTAAGGAGGGCTGTCGATGGCCTTCGGTGCAAGAATGTTTAAGACGGGATTGGCTGTAACTTTGGCCCTCTACCTGACGATGCTGCTCGGCATTACCTCGCCGGTCGGTGCTGCGATCGCTGCGATATTTGCAATGCAGCCTTCAATTTATCGGTCTTGGAAGTATTTCCTTGACCAATTGCAGACCAGCACGCTTGGTGCTATTATCGCGATGCTTGGAGGATATTTTCTTACCAATCAACCTATCTCCGTAGGACTTGTGTGTATTCTGGTTATTATGATCTGTATTAAATTGAATATGGGAGAGACGATCGGTCTGACGCTGGTCACAGTCATTTCGGTCATGGAAGCATCCGGACAGTGGGATTTTGCCATCAACCGGTTCTTTTTGACACTGATAGGTATCGTTTCAGCATTTCTGATTAATATTTTGGTCTTTCCCCCGAAGCCGAGAGAGCAATATTTCAAGCAAATCAACAGCGTATTCGGTAAAATGTCACTGCTGCTCCGAACCGCTATCTCCCACGAAATCAAGGACTCCGTTTACCGGGATGAATTGAACGGTCTGGAGGGGACGATTAAATCTCTGACTGACAAGTACAATTTGTTTGAGGAAGAGCAGAAAAAAATGAAGCGTGCAAAATTCAGCCACTCCAGACAGCTGGTTGTGTATAAGCATCTGCTAAGCTCGCTCCAAAAAGGGTATGAAGTGCTTAACGCCGTGGAGAATCACTATTTTCAGGTTCAGCGTAGTGAGGAAATTGATGAGCAGTTTGATGCGAATCTCGAACGGCTCATCAAATTCCATGAGCATATATTGTGGAAGTTTGAAGATATACTGAAGCCTAATGGGGATGAGGCCGAATGTATGGCAGAGCAAAACGAGGCTTTTATGGATCAGGTGATATGTGGGGCGGGTTTGCAGCCTGGGGGATTCCGGTTGACAATTGTTGCAGCGGCAATGTATGACTATGGCCATACATTAGAGCGGTTAAACAGAGTTGCGGATCACATCAGCCGCTTTGTAGAGGATAAGGATAACGGAGGAATACTAGCCTGGCTCAAGAAATAAGGGAAATAAAGACGGCGTTATACGAATCATAATGAAGTACGATTATATAAATAAACAGGTGGGTACCGTGAAGTCCAGCCTGTTTATTTATATGTAAACGCAAAAAAACCGGCTAGTTTAGCCGACTTCTGGGTAACCATATTGATTAATGTGGTGTAGACTGATAAAATAAATCTTGGTCTGATTGTACAGATATATCAACGATAAGTTTGTTTCAACCTAATTATATCACGAATTAAGCACGCTGTCAACCAGTAAATAGGGGGATGAAAAGATGGCTATCAGCGATCAGGATTGGAAAGCCGAACAAACGCGGGTAACGGATGTCACGGCTAAAATCAGCAGTAAAATTACTCAACTTGAGGCAGATGTCGGTTTAGTGCGTGGGGATGTCATTAACATGCGTAAAGAATTCTGGGATGAGGTGACCGTCAATTTCAGTAACCCTGATGATTTAGGTGAGACGTCAACCAACCTGCGGCAGCAGGCCCAGGTTCTTTCCGAAAGAGAGAGATCCCACCTCCAGTCCAGCAAAGCTTTGAAAAAATATAAGAAGCTCGTTTACTCACCTTACTTTGGGCGGATTGATTTTCGAGAAGAAGATATGAATCAGGAGGAGCCTATTTATCTAGGGATCGGCTCATTTATGGACGATGACTCGGAGACCTTTCTTGTGTATGATTGGCGTGCTCCGATTTCCAGCTTATATTATGATGGAGCACCGGGAATAACCCGGTATGAGACACCTTCCGGTACTGTAACGGGAGAGATGAGCCTGAAGCGGCAGTTTGTTATTCATGATGGAGTCATTGAGGTCCTATTTGACACAGGAGTGACCATTGGCGATGAGCTTCTGCAGCAGGTGCTCAGCCACAGCGCTGATGACCGTATGAAAAGCATCGTGGCTACGATTCAAAGAGAGCAGAATGCAGTCATTCGGAATGACAAGACACGTATGTTGATCGTTCAAGGTGCTGCCGGGAGCGGGAAAACCTCGGCTGCCCTTCAGAGAGTTGCTTATTTGTTGTATAAGTACCGGGAGGTGCTGCAGGCCGATCAGATGATACTGTTCTCGCCGAACCCCCTTTTTAACAGTTATGTTTCAACGGTTTTGCCAGAGCTCGGGGAAGAGAACATGCAGCAGACAACATTCCAATCTTATCTGGAGCATCGGCTCGGAAGGGAGTTCGAGCTGGAAGATGTGTTTACGCAGACCGAGATTTTGTTGAACGCACCAGATACACCGGCTCACCGGGCGCGGCTGGAGGGAATAGCTTATAAGTCTTCCGTGCCTTATCTGGATGTTATTCGTTCGTATAAAGACCTGTTAGAGAGAGAAGGCATGATGTTTAGGCCCGTTGTCTTTCAGGGCAGAGTCATCATAAGTGGCGATGAGATGACTGCTCAATTCTATGGTTATGACTCGGCAGTTAAACTCGCCGGAAGACTCGACTTAATGAGAGAGTGGATGCTGAAGCGTTTATCCGATTTTTCGAATGAAGAGAGAAAAGCTTCATGGGTTGAGGATCACATCGAGTTGATGGATCCGGATGATTATCACCGCGCTTATCAAACTATGAGGCGGAAACAGAGCAAGAAGGAAGTCAGCTTTAACGATTTTGATCAGGAGAGGGAGCTTCTCGGGCGCATGGTGGTCAGTGACCGTCTCAAACCTTTGCGACGTTGGATCAAGCGGTTCCGGTTTGTTGATGTTAAAGGGTTGTATCGAAAGCTGTTTGCGGACGAACGGTTGTTCAGACGTTTGGCCGGAAATGAAGCGGCTTTGCCTGGCAGTTGGACTGAAGTGTGTAGTCAGACGATGCAGAAGATCGAACATAAGGAACTATTTTATGAAGATGCAACTCCGTTTCTTTATTTGAAAGAGCTGCTACAAGGCTTCCGGACGAACACATCGATCCGCCATGTTATCGTGGATGAGGTGCAGGACTATTCAGCATTTCAGCTGGAGTTTCTTAAAAGGTTGTTCCCGCGTGCAAAAATGACGGTTCTAGGCGACCTCAATCAGGCCATTTATGCTCACGGTGAAGCGCTGGGAAGTTTGGAGAACCTGGTCAGCCTATACGGAAAAGAAGAGACAGAAGTGATCAACCTAACACGGAGTTACAGGTCCACTTACGAGATCGTTGAATTTACACGGAAGATGATTCCGGGGGGAGAGGTCATCGTTCCGTTTAACCGCCCTGGCGAGGAGCCTTGCGTTATTCCGGTGAAGACAGAAGCTGAATTGACGAAGTCGGTCATATCCGATATTCGCAGTCTTCATGACAAGGGATATCACTATGTGGCAGTCATTTGTAAGACGGAAGAGGAAAGTCGGCGTGTTCAAAAGCAGCTGTCGGCGGAAATTCCGGTAAGACTCATTACAAAGAACACGCCTGCATTTGAAAAAGGTACACTTGTCGTGCCGGCCTATTTGGCCAAAGGCGTGGAGTTTGATGCTGTGATTATATATAATGGATCGAATGAAGTGTACAGCAAAGAAAGTGAGCGGAAATTGTTTTATACTGCTTGCACGCGCGCGATGCATGAGCTTCACATTTACCACGTGGGTGAAAAGAGTACTTTTCTCCCCCAGAATTAATGTTAAATAAGGTTGTCCCAAAAAACAAAAGCAGGTCATCTGAGGATTCATTCCTGGGCGGCCTGCTTCGTTTTATGGCTCAGGATGTTTATGATTTGAATAAATAATAAATTTTTCCTTGAAAGCGAAATCACATATCAGAAAGTTCACAAAATCTTCACAATCACTTTGAACACACATTGAGGCTTTTAACTAACCTATTCATTTCACTGCTTATCCTGTCGAAAGATATATATGGATGGGAAACTTACATAAGGATAGGTGCTGTCAAATGAAAATTAGAACGAAATTAATAATCTCCTCAACCGTTGTAACTACGGTCATAACTTGCATGATCATAAGTGCATTTATTTCTTCAAAAGCAACGGAACGGAAATTCACATCGATCATCGAATTGGATCAGCAGATTGTCTACAATCTGAATGAAATGCAGTTGTATTTTGCGGGTATAGCGAATGATGAACGAGGATTTTTACTGTCTGGAGATCAGTTATTTATAGACGATCTGAGAAAGAAACAAGATTCTTTTGTTCAGTTATTAGAGGAGACGAAAAAGATGTCGGCTTCAGAGCCTGCCGAGTTAAAGAGGTTTCATCAGATCTCTATGGGATATTCCATTTACAATGATGCGGTAGAAGAAGTGTTAATCAAGGCAGGTCTTGGACAGAAAAAGCTCAATCCTTTTATCAATTATAAGGAGGCCTTTGGGCTTGAAAGGGAAATTCGCAAATCCTTTGAACCTGTGATAAAAGAATTCACGGAAGAAAAAGATAAAGAGATGGCAGAACGACAGGATGCAATCAGCAAACAGGCTAATATTCAAAACGGAATTATTCTGGTTGTTGGTATAGCCGTGGTTGTATATAACGCACTTCAGAGCTTTTTCCTAGTGCGATCGATTTCTCCCCTAAGTCGGATGCGTGAGCAACTCTTGAAGATTGCAGAAGGTGGAGGGGATCTGATAACGCAGGTCAGCATCCAGACGAAGGATGAGATCGGAGAAGTGGCTGGTGCCTACAACAAGCTGAATGAAGGATTCCGGGAAATTGTACTCCAGGTTCAAGATGCTGCCAGTCAGGTGGCGGATTCTACTGTGATGCTCAAATCCAGTTCAGAGGAGATCCGTCAGGCTACACAACACACCTCGGGTATTATGGAGGAGTTGGCGGCCGGGGTAGAAAATCAGCTTCAAGACACGGAGGCTACTTCAGCCGTTGTCTATGAAATGGCAGGTGGAATGAAGCAGATCGCAGAAACGGCGCAGGCAACCGCAGAGCTTTCTAGAAAAACGAATGAACTTGCGGGAGAAGGCGAACAGGCTATCATTCATACGATGCAGCAGATGGAAAATATACGCAGTAGTGTAAGTCAGTCAACTGAGGCTGTGAAGGAATTGGGCCAAAAAGCCGCAAGTATTGGAGCTATGGGTGACATGATTAAGGATGTGGCGGCCCAGACGAGCTTGCTTTCCCTGAATGCTTCGATCGAAGCAGCCCGGGCTGGTGAGCATGGAAGAGGTTTTGCTGTAGTTGCTTCAGAGGTGAAAAAGCTGGCTGAACAAACAACGGCATCATCAGAAGAAATCAGTCAGTTTGTTGAACAAATTCAACGTGACATCATGGATCTGACACTGGTAATGGAGAACGGGCTTCATTCCGTCATGGAAGGTATGAACGTTGCTAGGGGAGCTGAGGATGCTTTTCAAAATATCGAGCAATCGATTGGGGAGCTGAACGATCAAATCAACAGCGTAAGTGCAGCCACGGAACAGCTGAATTATGGCGCGGAGGGAATTGTTAAATCGGTTAGACGGATTTCTGAGATTACGGTAACAACGGCTGGAGGTACTCAAAGTGTCAGCGCTGCAACTGAAGAACAGCTGGCCTCGATGGAGGAAATCACAAACAGTATTCAGACGTTAAATGAACTTTCAAATCATCTGCAGCAACTCATGTCCGGTTTTAAAGTGTAATCAATTGTAAACCACCTTTTTGCCATGAATATTACGTGAGAAAGAACCCACAATATACAATGAAGCAAATGATGTTAAAGGTGGTCTTCTCATGGAAAACAAGAAATGGGACTTGGTTGCCCTAGCATCCATACCGTTAATCATGACGTTAGGCAATTCTATGCTAATTCCTATTCTGCCCCAAATTTCAAGAGCTTTGGGTATTAGCTCGTTTATGGTCAGTATGCTGATCACGGTTTATGCCGTTGTTGCCATACTGCTTATTCCCATAGCCGGGTATCTCTCAGACCGTTACGGGCGCAAAAAAATAATTATACCAAGCTTGATTATTGCTGCTGCAGGAGGCGGGGTTTCAGCGGTTGCCGCCTGGCTGATGGATGGAATGGGTGCTTACACCGTAATTTTGGCAGGAAGGCTGCTTCAGGGTGTAGGAGCGGCTGGTGCCTTTCCCATAGTGATTCCACTTGTAGGTGATATGTTTAAGGAAGAAGAAGGAGTTAGTAAAAGTTTAGGAATTATCGAAACATCGAATACGTTTGGTAAAGTTGTAAGTCCGATATTGGGAGCCTTTTTGGGAAGTATTATCTGGTATCTTCCGTTTATAGCGATACCCGCGTTATGCTTAATCTCTATTCTATTGGTCATATTTCTTGTGAAACCGCCTAAGCATAAGGAAAACAAACAGTCAGTCCGTGAATTTTTGAAAACCACGAAAGAGGTTCTTCATGAAAAGGGCCGATGGCTGTATGCGATTTTTGCAATTGGCGGTATTGCTATGTTTGGAGTGTTTGGAGTTCTCTTTTATTTGTCGGAGATTCTGGAATCAACGTATCAATTAAAGGGTGTCCTGAAAGGTCTTGTTCTGGCTATACCGCTCGCTGGGCTCTGCTTGGCTTCTTTTTTGGCAGGGAAATTTATAGGAAATAATAAGATAGTTATGAAGTGGACCGGTTTTACGGGAATGACACTGCTCACAGCCTCATTGATCATAACGGGATTCAGTGATCAGATATATTTTGTCATAAGTCTGATGACTCTTGGAAGTATTGGTATCGGGCTTACGCTTCCATGTATGGACACCCTTCTGACCGAGGGTGTGGAGAAAGAGCAGCGAGGAACGATTACATCACTTTACAGCAGTATGCGCTTCATCGGGGTCTCATTGGGGCCACCCGTTGTATCTCTTTTGCTTGGAGCCAATCATTGGGTACTGTTTATTGTGCTGGCCGCAGCGTCGGGGATCGGAGCGCTATTAACTTTCTTTGCCGTGAAGCCTGAGGAGCAAGAACAGGGTCATGGCGGAGGAAGCTCTCGGAGGATGCAGTTTAAAAAGCCACATGGATTGAGCAACAAAAACCTTGCCCGTAAGTAGCAAGGTTTTTGTTGTTCTATTTCGTGAGAAATGTTCATGTTCAACAAGCTGAACAATCAGATGGATTGATCTGCTTCGGTCGGGTTGATATTTGGTTTTCGGGAGACGGAACTTTTGATGAGAGCTGCCGCGTATATGATGATTAATAAAACCATGGCAATGGCAGAATAACGATACATAACGGTGTAGCTGGAGTATCGGGCAATCGCTCCTAGAATCATGGCACCGATGGCCACCCCGAAGTCTAAAGAATTTAAGAACATCCCATTGGCCATACCACGCTGCCGGGCAGGAACTTCCTGTATCATCCAGGTTTGCAGTGAAGGTTGCATGGAGCCGAAGCCAAGGCCGTAGCAAATGGCGGAAATCAGCAGACCTCCGGTCGAGGAAGCATAAGTAAGGAGCACAAGACCAGCCATCATAAACAAGGCTCCTGGAATTAATAGTGCTTTGTGTCCATAGCGGTCATACAATCGGCCTGAAACGGGACGGATCAGAATAATGGCAAGGGCATTAAACAGGAAAAAATATTGCGGATTGGACAAATGAACTTCATTTCCGTATACAGCGAGAAAACTTAGAAGACCACCGTAGGTGACAGATGTCAAGAAATTTAAAACGGAAGGGAGGAGCAAACGGCGTATGACGGAAGTTTTCCCGCCTTCCTGAATAGGTTCAGGTACCGGCTCTTTATGGTTTTTAGGTGTTCTCGAGGTAAGTAAAAAAGCTAACGGAAATATGAGAATGTTTATGGTTGATGTGATTATAACAAGCGGAGTGAATCCTCCGCCCTGTAGAAGAGTTAAACCAATCATAGGTCCAATGGACATGGCAAGGGTGGTAGACAAGCCGAAATAACCCATTCCTTCACCGAGGCGTTTAGCCGGTATTACATCAGAAGCCATCGTCGGGAAGGAAGTGCTGGTCATGCCGAAGCCGATGCCGAATAAAACGCGCATAAGCAGCAGAACACCAATGCCTGTGGCCCAGTAATAGCCAATAGTTGCAAGCAGGGATATAAAGAGGCCGATGTAAAGCAGCTGCCTGCGTTTTCCCTTTTCCAGAGCTTTACTGGAAAACAGCCGGGATGCAATGGCGCTAAAAGCAAATACGCTTGTGATGAGACTAACCTGTGTCGGGCTGGCCCCGAAGGCTTCCTTGGCATAAGCCGGCAGTGTGGTTAGAAGCATCTGAAGGGTGAGAAACAAGAACAGATTGCTTAGCATTAATGTGACGAATTCTTTGGTCCACAATTTGTTTGTTTTGATTAGGTCATTCATGGATTTTATCTCTCCTGTTATGTCTGATTTCGTTCGATGTTTACGTTCATACGAGAGATGATGTCCCAGAACAGTTCTATCTGCTTCGGATCAATACCTTCGGCAATAATACGGCTGCACTCCTGCTCTAAGGGAGTTGTGGATGCGATCAGCTCTTTGCCGGTTTCCGTAATATGCAGCAAAAAGGCTCTGCGGTCATGGGGTGAAACTTCTCTCCGAATGAGCCCTTTTTTTCCTAATAAATCGAGTATGCGTGTCGTAGTTGGCTGATCTTTATCGGCTCTTGCAGCAACTTCTTTTTGATTCAACCCTTCGCTGATTGCGATCTGGTTTAGCACAGACCACTGTTCAGGTGTAATATCAAAAGGCTTTAATTTGTGTGCAAACAGATTCGTCGCTCTACGGTAGGTGAAACCGAGCTGAAATCCGATCGAAGGATTGTATTCAGTATTGTTCAAGAAATAATTCACCGCTTTCAGTTATTTTTCAAAAAAATATTTGTCTAAACAATTATATTCATAACAAGTTATGATTGTCAATAAATTGCCTATGTTTATGTGATTAAATTGCCCATATTTATGCGATATTTATGTGATGAAAGAGAGATTTGTCCTAGAGTCAGTTTGATAGCTTATTTATAATTCTAAATCTCAATAGGAAAAAGGAGGAGAGACACTTGGGGGAAAGCAAGCGTAAAAAGTCTAATCATTCCGGTTCACAGCCAAAACCGTCAAAATCCGTAAAGCCATTGTCACAGCGTAAAAGGGTGTTCACTGGAATCATTTTGGGTCTCCTCGTTGTTGCGGCTATTACTACATTGTTTGTCCTGAATAATAAATCAGGCGGAGAAGAGAGCATGAAATACCCTGATCTCAACCAGGTCCAGGCCGGTGAAGTGCCGAAAGACTTTGATGTTGAGAATCAACCAGTTTTGGGGGACTCATCAGCGCCGTTTCAAATCGTAGAATTTTCGGATTATAAATGTCCTTACTGCAAAATGTGGACAGAAGAGGTATTTCCCCGATTGAAAACAGAGTATATTGATACAGGGAAAGCCAATTTTGTATATGTTGATATGGCGTTTCTCGGTCCGGACTCCATCCTTGCCGCTTTAGCTGGAGAGACACTGTATCAAATGGATCCGGCTTATTTCTGGAAGTATCATGAACTGATGACGGAACGACAAGGTGACGAAAGTAAGGAATGGGCGACCTATTCTTTTATTACTGATCTGGTAGAGCAAGAAATGCCTGAAGTGCCATTGGAACAATTTAAAGAAGATCTGAAGTCTGAAAAGTATATCAAGAACATCAAACGTGATTTGGATATCGCGAATAAGCAGGGGGTTCAAGGAACTCCGACGGTCTTTGTCAATGGTGTAAAGTTTGAAGATCCAACGTTTGAAGAAATACAGGCATATATCGAGAAAAACGGGAAGTAATGAAGGTTCGATTATTTTCCGGTAATGAAGCCAGACGCGAGAGAATGCGTCTGGCTTTTTGTCATGAAGAATAATGGGAAGAAAGTAGTGCTACCTAAAAATAAATCGTTATTGTAACGGATTTTTACAGGGTTTGGATCATAAATGTGGAATAAGGATGAGGGAGCGAATTACCTGTTTGAGTTTGTTTGCTCTCATTAAACACAGCCTTAACAATTAGGGGCTACTATAGAAATAAATCCATAAGACGATCAGGAGGAGTTCAACATGACACAAATTATCAACTTTGCACACCGGGGAGCATCTGGCGTATGCCCAGAGAACACGATGGCGGCATTCCGCAAGGCACTGGAGCTCGGAGCAACAGGAATCGAGACAGATGTCCAGATGACCAAGGATGGAAAGCTGGTTCTAATTCATGATGAAACGGTTCTCAGAACGACTGGTGAACAGGGATTTGTTAAAGATTACACGTTCGAAGAAATCCAGAAGCTCGATGCGGGTTCCTGGTTCAGTGAGGAATTCCGTGGAGAGCGGTTGCCTGCGCTTGAGGAACTACTTGAGCTGACAAAAGATCGGGGTACCATTGTAAACATTGAACTGAAAAACGGGAGCATCCAATATCCGGAGCTGGAAGAAAAGGTAATCGCCAGTATCCGAAGTTTCGGGATGGAGGATCGGGTTGTCATCTCCAGCTTTAATCATTATTCACTCGTAAAATGCAAGTCCATTGCCCCTGAAATCCGTACAGGTATTTTGTATGTTGAAGGACTGTACAAGGCTTGGGAATACGGCCAATCTGTAGGCGCCGATGCGCTGCATGCTCTAAAATATGCTGTGCTACCTGAATGGGTTGAGGAAGCCAAAGCATGCGGTATCGTGTACCATCCGTGGACTGTTAATGAACCGGAAGAAATGAAGCGTCTGATTGCGGCTAAAGTAGCCGGTATTATTACCGACTACCCGGATCGGCTTGACGGACTGCTTCGTACTGAAGGAGAGTGAATATGTGAAAAAAACGTGGCTGTTAGGATTCGGTTTTTTCAGTATCAGTATTACCTGGGCATTATATAACGCTTTTGTCCCCTTTTTTCTTGAGGACTACATATCGAGCGTTGCATGGATCGGTTTTTTTATGACCATCGATAATTATTTTGCTCTATTCTTACAGCCATGGATAGGCAGTCGCAGCGACCGGACTCATACCCGCTTCGGAAGAAGAATGCCATATCTGCTCATCGGCATGCCGCTAGGCGCCTTGTTTACAGCAATCATTCCATTTCACACCGGAATGGTAACTTTGATTCTATTTATGGTGCTGATGAATCTCGCTATGAGCCTTTATCGTTCTCCAACGGTTGCGCTCATGCCCGACATCACAGCCGAGAAAAACCGTACCCGGGCCAACGGTGTTATTAACTTTATGGGGGGCCTCGGTTCCATCATTGCATTTGGTGCCGGATCGGTATTGTTTAAAGCGCATCCTTCGTTCCCGTTCATTGCGGCGGCTTGCGTCACTCTGATCTCCATGTTTATTCTGATGCGCTTTATTAAAGAGAAGCGGGATGCACCGGGTTATGTCGCACAAGCCGAGGCCAAAACAAAAATATCGTTTAAGGGTCAGTTAAATCGTACAACGATTCTCCTGCTCTTAGCCATTTTCTTTTGGTTTGTCGCTTATCAAGGTGTGGAAACCCTTTTTACCTTGTACGGCAAAAATGAAATGGGACTGACGAAATCAGAAGCGTCGTTCTCGCTGACATTCTTTTCACTTGCTTTTGTACTATTTGCTATTCCAAGCGGGTGGCTCGGAAGCAAATTTGGGAAGAAGCGGGTAATATTTATCGGCGTTGCCGGACTCTTGGTCGTATTTGCATCCGTCCCGTTGATCGATTCATTGCTGGTGCTGCGGATATTGCTGACGATCGGAGGTTTGTTCTGGGCGTGTATCAACATTAACTCTTACCCATTCATCGTATCTACCGGATCGGAAGAGAGTATTGGTACACGCACTGGGATGTACTATCTTGTATCCTCACTTGCCGCCATTTCTTCACCGCCGCTGCTGGGTCAGCTTATTGATGCATTTGGATATTCAGTTCTGTTCTATTGTGCAGCGGGGAGTATGTTGATTGCACTGTTCTGTGTATCCATGATCCGCCATCCGGAGACGATGAATCGGTCTGGGCATGGGGACACAGCAGTTAACTCTTAAATCGGAGGGGAAGGATAATGAACCCCCCATATCGTAAAAAAACCACCGTTCTAATTTGAAGTGCACCCCTTAAAGTAGACATTTGAAAACCCATATGGGAAACCGATGATACTTTAGGGGGATTTTGAACATTTACGACATTATTATCGTCAAAACTTAAACGAAAGGAGTCTCCTGTGGAAACTTTTGCACAATCTGCATTTGTAATGGCGTTATTGATATGTGTCGGATGGCTATTTATCAAAACAACAAAACTGAATGAGAAACACAGCCTGAATAGTAAAATATTGCGTTGGACAGGTTATGGACTTATTGTGATGACTATTTTTCTTATTGTTTATGGAGTACTACAGAACTTCGCTGCGGAATCTCATAGTTATGGACACTAGGTTTAGCTTATTGAATTTAGTCACGAGCAAAAACATTTTACTATAGAGTGTAGAGATATAATTTTGAATTTCAAAACGATATTGATATTGAAAACAGGAATACGGGAGAATTTGTCGAGGCCGAGTAACGGTGACTTTAACGAAATAGCACCAAGGTATAATAATAAAAAAAATCCGATAAATATGCTGGCTATTGTTTAAAAATGACGAAACTCTTGGTACAATAGCGGAAGCAAAATATAAGGAGGCGTAATATGACACAAAAGATAAGAGTGGGGATTGTAGGATACGGAAACTTGGGCCGCGGGGTAGAGAAGGCCATAAAGCAGAATAGTGACTTCGAACTGAAAGCCGTATTTTCCAGACGTGATCCTGAAGGGGTATCCTCGGAAGCGAAAGCGGTACATATATCTGAACTGGATAGTTATAAAGAACAAATCGATGTACTGATCCTTTGCGGTGGTTCGGCTACTGATTTGCCGGAACAGGGTCCGGCCTTGGCAGGACTGTTTCATACAGTAGACAGTTTTGATACACACGCTAAAATTCCTTCTTATTACGAAAGTGTTGACGCATCCGCACGCAAGGGCGGTAAAATCAGCGTGATCTCAACAGGCTGGGATCCGGGATTGTTCTCCTTGAACAGATTGCTTGGAGAAGCAGTACTTCCAGAAGGAAACGAATATACTTTTTGGGGTAAGGGTGTAAGTCAGGGCCATTCTGATGCCATTCGCCGTGTTGCCGGCGTGAAGAATGGTGTGCAGTACACGATTCCTCGTGAAGAAGCTGTTCAGCGTGTACGCAGCGGTGAGAATCCGGAGCTCAGCACCCGCGACAAGCATCTTCGTGAATGCTATATCGTAGCTGAAGAAGGAGCGGATCAAGCTGCGATTGAGACTGAAATTAAAGAAATGCCGAACTATTTCGCTGATTATGATACGGTAGTAAACTTTATCAGTGAAGAAGAGCTGAAGCGCGACCATTCCAACATGCCACACGGGGGTACAGTGCTGCGCAGCGGCCGTACTGGAGAAAACAGCAAGCAGATTATCGAATTCGGTCTGAAGCTGGATAGCAATCCCGAATTTACCGCAAGTGTGCTCGTGGCTTATGCACGTGCCGCTTTTAAGTTGGGACAAGCTGGTGACGCCGGTGCGAAAACCGTGTTTGATATTCCATTCGGACTGTTGTCTCCGAAATCACCGGAGCAGCTTCGTAAGGAACTTTTATAATAGTAGGTATATAACGGATTTAATCTGCGCCCGTACCCTTCAAGGGGGACGGGCGTTTTTCTGGATGAGTGAACGATAATTTCATAGATTGTTTAGAGCTTGCAGACAAATGAAAAGCAACTCATAATGGAATAAAGATTGCAACAAGAAATGAGCCTATTTTGCGTTATAAGCTGGGGAGGGATGTTGTGCAGCTGCTGGCCATGCTAACGATGCTGATTGATCATGTTGGATTTGTCTTTTTTTCTGGACAGGAAATTTGGAGAATCATCGGGCGTATTGCATTTCCCCTTTATGTCTATGGTCTTGTTCAGGGTTATATCCACACTTCATCAAGGCCTCGCTATATGTTTCGTCTGGGTATGATCGCTTTATTGTCCCAAATTCCGTATCAGCTTGCGATCAATCCCTATGGATTGAATGTGGTCGTTTCACTGTTGGCCGGTGCGGTTGTGCTGCACATATTGGACCGCTCTGATTCCTTGCTGCTGTCCATCGGAATTGTCGCTGCCGCAAGTATCGTTATGGAGATGTTTCCCTTTGATTACGGCGCCTATGGTCTACTGCTCATTCTGATATTCAGGTACTCTCCGGCCTACTTACTTGTACCGTGGCATCTGATGCTGAATATGCTGTATCTTTTCTTAAATAGTTGGGAACTGCAGCTGTGGAGTTTGCTGCCGACCATACTGATTGCTTACGGCCCGCTCGTGTGGAAGCGGATTGAGTCGTTCCGCGTGCCTTCCTGGATATGGAGATCGTTTTATCCGCTGCATATGTTACTACTCGCCACAATACAGCTGTGGAAATAACTGGAATCGGAAGATATTACATGACTATAAAGCTTTAGCTGGAGCTGCATTTATTAAGGAGAGGATTTAATGCTAAAGGTTGGAATCGCGGTATGTCTGTTGTTGCTTGCTGTGGCAGGATATTTAGCTTTTCGGAATTCAAAATTGATTGCCGAAAAGAAGCAGGCAGCATACATTTCAGTGCCTTCCTCTGAATATACACTTTATATGACGAGGGAATTAACCGAAGAGGACCGAAGGACTATGGTGCCGCTTGGGATCATGGAATACCGTGACTTGAACGGAATAATGAAGGCTGTTTTGTGCAGAGTTACTCACGAAAGCAGCGGGGATTTGAAATTAGAAGAGGCAGGAACGATAATGATGAGACATATGATTCAGGCTCATCAAAGAGGAACGTTTATCGGTTATCGTTCGGAAGTGGAAGCTTTGCAGAGTGAGGATGAAATACGAATGGCGGATCGGCTCTCTGAAGCTGCCAATCGTTCAGAGGCGGCTGCAAGCCAAACGAAATAGGAACTGTTAAAATAACAATGCTGTGGATAGGGTCAACCTCCCCTCTGACGGGGTAATGAACAGGAATAAGGCCGAAAGGAGATTTTCCGTATGAAAACGATAACCATCGGAAAGACACTGATCTCCGTATTATCAGGCGATATTACGGCTTGGACGGGTGACATTATCGTAAACGCAGCGAATTCCGGCCTCTTGGGCGGTAACGGTGTTGACGGAGCCATTCACCGGATAGGCGGTCCTGAGATTATGGAGCAGTGCAAGGAAATCCGAAAGCTCCAGGGGGGATGTCCTCCAGGTCACGCAGTAATTACGGGTGCAGGAAATTTGGACGCCAAGCATGTTATCCACACCGTCGGTCCAATTTGGGAAGGCGGAGGCCGTGGTGAAGCACAAACCTTGGCAGATTGTTACCGAAGTAGTTTGCAGCTGGCGAATGAAGTGGGAGCACGAAGCATTGCGTTTCCCAATATTAGCACTGGTATTTACGGATATCCCAAATCGCCCGCTTGTGATGTTGCTTTGAAAGCGGTCTCTGAATTTCTCAGAGAAGATCGGCAGGATAACCGACTCGAGCAGATTGACTTTGTATGTTTCGAATCGGACAATACGGATTTGTATGTTCAGTGGTTGGAACACTATGTTTAACAGGCTGTCTACAACATTATTACGGGGCTTGCGGAGCGCAGCCCCGTTTGAAATTGTTAACTACATATGGTATTTGCCGTTGGGCTCATCCAGCACCCATTCCAGCATGGTGATCATATCATCAAGCCGCGAATGCTGCTGGTTTAAATTGCGACGCTCGACACTATCTTCAGGCAGGGAAGCTGCTCTGGACTGAAGCATTTTCTTTTGCATGGATAATTCGTTAATCTTGGATTGTATCTGATTCCCGGTACGCATATTCATTCCTCCGTAGGTATAATAGTCATGACTATTATACCTCCAGAAACGATATTCTTTAACAACAAAGGAGAAAGAACAGCATGAATATGAAAAAGAATGCCGCAGAAAAAGCAGTTGAATATATTCAGGATGGCATGAAGGTTGGTCTCGGTACCGGATCTACTGCCTATTGGGCCATCGTCCGAATCGGAGAACGTGTGAAGGAAGGGCTGTCCATTGAAGCGGTTGCTACGTCTAAGACTTCGGAAAAGCTGGCAATCGAGCACGGAATTACACTAACCCCCCTTCACCAAATCGGCAGACTTGACCTCACGATTGATGGCGCGGATGAGCTCGACCCGGAGCTTCGCTTGATCAAGGGTGGCGGAGGTGCTCTGCTTCGAGAGAAAATTACCGCCTTCCACAGTGATCGTCTTCTTATTGTGGCCGATGAGAGTAAGTCAGTTTCTTCATTGGGGAACTTTCCGCTGCCCGTTGAGATTGTACCTTTTGCGAGGGAGTGGACTTACGCTGCATTGGAGAGATTGGGCTGCAGCGTGCGGCTTCGGCTGGAAGAAGCGGGAAACTTGTATGTAACGGATAACGGCAATTACATTGCGGATTGTGAATTTGGTATAATAAACTCTCCTGAACAGCTGGAGCAGGAATTGAGGGGAATTCCGGGTGTTGTGGAACATGGCTTGTTCATCGGCATGGCAGACATAGCTTTTATCGGGCGTAGTGACGGGTCTGTGGATGTCATGGCAATAACAACAAAAAACAACTCGGGATAAATGATTTCGGAGGTTAAAAAAGCATGTCGGATAATCAGGAACATGAAGATTTGTCATTATACTTATTAGTAGTGCTTTCACGGGCATACAACTCCGTGATGGCTCACTCTAACCGGAGCATTCAAAGTCACGGGCTCAACTCAACTGAATTTGGCGTACTGGATGTGCTGTATCACAAAGGACCGCAGCCACTGCAAAAAATTGGCGAGAAGGTACTCATTTCTAGCGGAAATATTACGTATGTAGTGGACAAGCTCCAAAAAAAGAATTTGCTCATCAGAAGAGCATCGGCAGAGGATCGCCGTGTAATTTACGCTGAATTGACCGATGAGGGCAGGGAGCTGTTTGAACGTATATTCTCCGTACATAAAGAGAAGATTGCGCACGCGGTAAGCGGCCTGACGGATGAAGAGAAGCTGCAGGCGTCAGCTCTACTCAGGAAGCTCGGTACTACCTCACAGAAATTGCAGTAATATGAGATTGAGATACTATTTGGAATGGAGTTATGACGATGATAAAACAAATTTCTTCCCGTCTGGAGGATCTGGAGGTTAAGGAATTGCTTGCTTACTCCGTCTTTCCGGATCCGGAGAGGTTGGATCAAGCGGTAGAAGCTTACCGTAAACCTAATGGACTGGAATTGTACGGATATGAAGAAGAAGGAGTGCTTGTAGGCATCATTGGTGTCGACAAAGTAGAAGATGAAATGACTATTAAGCACATTGCAGTAACACCGGAAAATAGAGGTAAGGATTACGGTCGTGGCATGATTCTGGAACTGATGGTGCAGCAAAAACCGGCACGTGTTATTGCAGAGACAGATGAGGAAGCCGTAGGCTTTTACCGCAGCATTGGCTTTGAGATTTATAGTCTAGGAGAGATCTACCCCGGGGTTGAACGTTTCCGCTGCGTATATGAAGTGGAAGAGGAAGAAGAATAGTATGTTGATATGAATTTGGTAAAATGATGAATAAACTAATTTAAAGAGTTCACTGTTTTGTTAATTATAATTATTCTAAAACAACTTGACAATTTCAACTAATTATCTAATAATAATTATTATAAAGTGAGTTCAGAATATGTTATCTACAGCTTCTGAATATCTCTATTCACAAAAATACATCTAAAGGAGATTATAAATATGTCACTTATCGGAACAGAAGTACTACCATTCAAAGCATCCGCATTTCAAAAAGGTAATTTTATCGATGTTACAGAAGAAAATTTCAAAGGTAAATGGAGCGTAGTTTGCTTCTATCCAGCTGACTTTACATTCGTGTGCCCTACTGAGCTCGAAGATTTGCAGAACGAATACGAAACTTTAAAGAAACTTGGTGTTGAAGTATATTCCGTATCTACAGATACTCATTTCACACATAAAGCATGGCATGCAAGCTCTCCTGCAATTGGTAAGGTTGAGTACATTATGATTGGTGATCCTTCCCATGTGATTTCCCGCAACTTTGATGTATTGATCGAAGCTGAAGGTCTTGCAGATCGCGGTACATTCATTATTGATCCGGACGGCGTTATCCAAACCGTTGAGATTACTGCAGGTGGCATTGGCCGTGATGCAAGTGCTCTTATTAACAAGATTAAAGCGGCACAATATGTTCGCAACAATCCAGGTGAAGTGTGCCCAGCGAAATGGCAAGAAGGTGGAGAAACACTGAAGCCAAGCCTCGATCTCGTAGGCAAGATTTAAGGTGGCAAGATGACACTAGATCAAGAAATAAAAACTCAACTAGCACAATATCTCCAGCTCCTGGAAGGCGATGTGGTGCTAAAAGTTAGTGTAGGCGACGATGAAGCATCTCAAGAGATGCTGGCACTGGTTGATGAAATTGCCAGTATGTCTACAAAGATAACGGTGGAAAAGACACAGTTATCTAGAACTCCAAGCTTTAGTGTAAATCGTGTAGGTGAAGATACTGGAGTAACCTTTGCTGGAACTCCGCTCGGTCACGAGTTTACTTCATTAGTATTAGCTCTATTACAGGTTAGCGGAAGACCTCCAAAGGTTGAGCAAAGTGTAATCGATCAGATCAAGAGCATTCAAGGCGAATATAAGTTTGAATCTTATATCAGCCTGAGCTGCCATAATTGTCCTGATGTTGTACAGGCTCTGAACTTGATGAGTATCTTCAATCCTGGTATTACTCATACGATGATTGACGGTGCGGTATTCAAAGAAGAGGTAGAGAGCAAGGAAGTAATGGCTGTGCCAAGCGTTTACCTCAATGGTGAATTTTTCGACAGCGGTCGTATGACGGTTGAAGACATTCTTTCTAAGCTGGGTACTGGTCCGGACGCATCTGAGTTTGACAATAAGGATCCGTATGATGTACTTGTTGTTGGCGGTGGCCCAGCGGGTGCAAGTGCGGCGATTTACGCAGCGCGTAAAGGGATTCGCACAGGTATTGTTGCTGAACGATTTGGCGGTCAGGTCAATGACACGTTGAGCATTGAGAACTTTATCAGTGTGAAATATACAGAAGGTCCTAAGCTCGTAGCCAGTATTGAAGAGCAAGTGAAAGAGTACAACATCGATGTTATGAAATCACAGCGTGCTAAGCGTCTGGAGAAGAGAGATTTCATCGAAATTGAACTCGAAAACGGTGCTGTTCTAAAGAGTAAGACAGTAATCGTATCGACAGGCGCGCGTTGGCGGAATATCGGTGTACCTGGTGAAGCAGAGTTCAAGAACAAAGGGGTAGCTTACTGCCCGCACTGTGATGGTCCTTTGTTCACAGGCAAAGATGTCGCGGTTGTTGGCGGCGGTAATTCAGGTGTTGAGGCTGCGATTGATCTTGCAGGTATTGTGAGAAATGTAACGGTTCTAGAGTTTGCGCCAGAGCTCAAAGCGGATGCTGTATTGCAAGATCGTCTTTACAGCCTGCCTAACGTTACTGTACTTAAGAACGTGCAAACAAAAGAAATTACCGGAACGGACAAGGTTAATGGTATTTCCTACATCGATCGTGAGACAGAAGAAACTCATCATATCGAATTGCAGGGTGTGTTTGTACAGATCGGTCTTCTACCAAATACAGAATGGTTAGCTGACACGGTTGAACGAACTCGCATGGGTGAGATCGTTGTAAACAGCCATGGTGCTACTAACGTACCTGGAGTGTTTGCTGCCGGCGATTGTACGAATAGTGCATACAAGCAGATCATCATCTCCATGGGATCTGGCGCCACTGCAGCCTTAGGTGCTTTCGATTATCTGATCCGCAATTAATCGATATTGTTATGAAGAGCAATTGCTTAATCTCTTGGTAGGTAAGCGAACAGTAGCCCTCATTTTTCACAAAGTGTGGGCTATTGTTATGCTATCCCATTAAATAACTGAGATATTCTGTATTTAATAATCATATGAACTAACAGCTAGTGGCGCCGCGCTCGTTCTTAGTTTATTGGTTAAAACGTAGCACGTACATTATGCATTTGATTGCATATTTACGTACTGCGTTTTTTTCATTTTAACATGAAAAATTTACTGTTAGCTCCAAGTGGTAGTTCAAACAAACTTCCTTCAACAACGAACAAACCAACCTTTTCATAAAATTTGACAATTATTTCATAAGTGGATATAGTTTCATCATAAAATAGTTTGATTAGTGAACTAAATAGGACAGGGGTGAGCAACATCGATCTGAAACATGCCGAGAGCTGGATCAAACGTTATATAGAGGCAGATATGATGGTTAGCAGACGAATACTAGCGGATACCCGTGAAGGGATCGGCGTTGAGCTGACGCGCGAGCAGTATCAAGTGATGTGTCTGATCCATAATAATGAACGATGCACATCTACTTTTTTGGCGGATTTATTGTTTGTCGGCAAAAGCTCCATTACGGCGATTGTCAACAGATTGGTGGAACGGAATTGGATTGAGAGAGCACGTGATGAAGAAGACCGCAGAGTGGTCTATTTGACATTGACAGAAAATGGTCGCAGTATGCATCAACAGGCCGAGCTTCAGCTGCAGTCACTTGTGTCGTCGTATTTGACCCATTTTGACGAGGGGGAAGTGGAGCACTTTATAACATTGTATGAAAAGCTGGCCAGACTGATGCAGGAGCATGGAGGGGGGCTAGAGAATGAAAACGATACTTAAAGCCAGATGGGCTGTCGTCGTATTATGGTTGGCTGCTGCTGTTGTAATGCTGTTTACTGCTCCGTCGATGGGTGATCTGGTCCGGGAAAAAGGACAGCTGTCCGTTCCGGATGGATATTCTTCAACCCGAGCAGCCCAGATATTGAAAGAGATGAATACAGGCAAGGGTGGAGGGAATCTGGTTCAATCCGCCATGGTTTTTTATGACTCAAACGGTTTGGGGGAAGCTGGAAAGAGTAAGGTTAAGAAAGCTGTTTCCGACTTAAAAGCACAGCAGTATGTATTAGGTATTGATACGATTATGAATCCATTTGACGAACCTGCTCTTGAAGACAAGATGATATCCAAAGACGGCAAGACCATTATGATCGCTGTCTCAGCAGATATGGATAAGATGCCGGTTAAAGAACTGAGAACGAAAGTGCATGAAACACTTGGCGATATCGGAGTGGAATATTTTCTTACTGGTAATGAACTGATTAATGAAGATACGATTCAGGGCTCACAAGACGGACTCAAGAAGACGGAATACATAACGATTATATTTATTCTTGTGATTTTATTTGCCGTGTTCCGTTCTTTTGTTGCTCCGTTCGTTCCTTTACTGACCGTTGGTATCAGTTACCTGGTGTCCCAGGGCATCGTAGCCATTCTCGTGGACACGGTCGATTTTCCGCTGTCCACCTTTACGCAAATCTTTATGGTTGCGGTCATGTTCGGGATCGGTACAGACTATTGTATCCTGCTGATCAGTCGGTACAAGGAAGAGCTGATGTGTCAGGAAGATACTGTTTCAGCGATCGTGGAAACCTATCGAACAGCCGGTAAAACGGTATTTTTCTCGGGCCTTGCCGTTTTTATTGGGTTCCTGTCCATCGGACTATCGCAGTTTATCCTTTACCGGTCTGCGGTAGCTGTAGCGATCGGCATCGCGGTTATGCTCGCAGCGCTGTATACGGTGGTGCCTTTTTTCATGGCGGTGCTTGGCAATAAGCTGTTCTGGCCTTCAAAAGGCTCGTTGGAGCATAAAGAGAGTCGGATATGGGGCCTTACGGGTTCCTTCTCGCTCAAGCGTCCATTGGCAGCGCTACTGATTGTTGCCGTCATTTGCGCACCATTTCTGTTCACGTATAATGGGCAGCTGTCGTTTAACAGTATGGAAGAAATCAGTGAAGATTATGAATCCGTTAAAGGCTTTAACCTCATAGAAGCGGGCTTCGGTGCAGGTCAATCCATGCCGGCAACGGTCGTCATCAAAAATGATGACAGGATGGATACAGGCGAATATATGGCTTTGACGGAAAAAATATCACGTGAGCTGCTGAAGGTTAATGACGTAGACTCTGTCCGAAGCTTGTCTCGTCCGACTGGAGATGAAATCCAGGATTTCCAGATCTCCGAACAGGTCGGTACTTTGAATGAAGGGCTGGATCAGACGACGGACGGTTTATCAGAAATTCAAAAGGGACTGTCCGAGGCCAGCAGACAATTAAGTCAAAATGGTCCTAAACTTAGAGAAGCGGCAGAAAGCAGCGGCAAACTGACTCAAGGTACTGCTGAACTGAAGCAAGGGATCGGGGAGCTAGGTAATGCACTCAAGCAAATTCAGGACGGCGTACAGAGTGGCTCTATTGGGGCTGGTGAGCTTAAGAAAGGTCTTCAAACGGCAAAACAAAGTGCCCAGCAGCTTGCGACCGCCAATAACGAGCTGCTTAAAGGTTACCGGCAGGCAGCTCAAGGGGTAGGTGCTTTGAGCACCGCGATGACTGAAATTCAAGGGCAGCTTAGCGGCGTTGCCGTAGTCCTGAGCGGACTGGAGGCTTCCTTTAAACGTTTGGAGGCATCCCGACCGGAACTTCTTCAGGATGCGGATTACTTAACGATACGCGGTACTGTCGGTGAGGCAGGTAAAGGTGCCTCTCAGCTTGCTGCAGGGCTGACCCAAATGCAGCAGCAGACTAAACAAGCAGCAGACGGCTTGAATAAAGCCAATAAAGGCTTTGCAGCTGCGGCATCCGGTCAACAGGCACTCGCCAATGGCTTTGACCAGTTGATTTCCGGCATGAACGCATTACAAAAAGGGCTTCAACAAGCGGCAAGCGGCCAAGGCCAAGTCGTAGGCAAACTTCCTTCGATTCAATCCGGTATGGAGCAACTGCAGGGAGGACAGGAGCAAATTCAGGAAGCTTTTGGCCAATTGTCAGGCCAGATTTCTCAGCTGACAGATGGCCTGAATCAAAGCGTTGATGGACTTGCGAAGATCAGCGGAGGACTGGATACAGCACAAGATTATCTTGCACAAATTCAAGCAGCGCCAGATAAAGAATTAAGTGGGTTCTTTATTCCACAGGAGGCACTTGACCATAAGGATATGCAGCGGGCTTTTGACAATTACTTGTCACCGGACCGGAAAATTATGACTATCGATGTTGTTTTTGAAGGGAATCCATATGCTGCCGATACATTAGACAGTGTGAAAGAAATAGAAAATACGGTGACTCGTGCAGTAAAAGGTACGAAGTTGGAAAATGCCGAACGGGCAATCAGCGGTGTAACTAGCACATTTTCGGATTTGAAAATGATTTCGGATGAGGATTATAATCGGACAGTCATCCTGATGATGACAGGAATACTGCTGATTCTGATCGTTCTGCTGCGGTCCATCATTATGCCGATCTATCTTTTATTCTCACTGATCATTACGTACTATGTGTCACTTGGAATGACCGAATTTGTTTTTGTTGATCTGTTGGGATACTCGGGCATAAGTTGGGCGACTCCGTTCTTTGGATTCGTTATGCTTACGGCACTTGGTGTGGATTACAGCATCTTCTTGATGGACCGTTTTAACGAGAACAAAACGATGGATGTACAGGATGCAATACTCCATGCCATGAGAAACATGGGTACGGTCATCTTATCAGCAGTCTTGATCCTGGGCGGTACCTTTGCAGCCATGTATCCATCAGGCGTCCTGTCTATGATGCAGATAGCGACGGTTGTACTAACCGGTCTTGTGCTCTACGCATTGGTGTTCCTGCCGTTCTTTGTGCCCGTGATGGTAAAAATGTTCGGTAAAGGCAATTGGTGGCCATTTAGCGGGCCTAAATCACAGTCTGATGATCATCAACAAAACTTAAATATGTAACTCCCAATCAACTCCCCCAGCCAAGGTTTTTCGTTTCAAACGAGGCTACTTCCCGTTTCGGATATCGAGGATTAATCATATGATATCTAACATGAGCAGGGGGAGGTGAATGGGGTGGTGTACCATTACACCGCTGTTGGCGACTCCCTGACCTTCGGGATTGGGGCTGTGCCTGGCAGCGGTTTTGTGCCGTTATACAGGTGGATGTCCGAGGTACATCTTCAGCAGTTTGTAGCTTATGACAATTTGGGGATCAACGGGTTAACTTCAGAGGAGCTATATGAACGGGTGATGAGAGATTCAAGGTTCCGGAGTCGGTTAAAAGAAGCGAGTATCATTACCATCTCTATTGGAGGGAATGATCTGATCCGTGCCGTAAAGTCATCAGGAGGTCATCCAGACAAAGCGAAGCTGGATATAGCTCTAATTCGTTGTCAGCAAAATATGTCCGGCATTCTCGGCGCCATTCGTAAATTAAAGACAGGCAGCAGACAGCCATACATTATCAGGGCAGTGGGCTTGTACAATCCGTATCCTTCCTGGGGAGATGCAGCAGAATATGTTATACGCTTTAACAGGTACTTGATAGGATTGGGAGATGGGGGATATTTTCGGGTAGCCGATGTATATTCCCGGTTTGCAGGCCGGGAGCAAGAGATGCTCTCTATTGATGGCGTCCATCCAAACACGAAAGGACATCGTGTTATTGCGGAGCAGCTGAACCAGCTTGGGTACAAGCCTTTAAAGTAGAGGTAAGTACACAGCGAATCACCGCATATTTGCATAAGAAAAACCGGCTCCTTGAACCTTGAAGGTGCCGGTTTTGTGAATTGGTAAAAAAATCTGTTCATGCGGATTTATAAGATGCTTTTTAAAAGGCTTTGAACAGCCCACTTTCGTTCCTGTCGCTTCTTATACTTTGGCAATGACTTGTACACTTCCACGGATTCCTTGAAGGCCTGTTTCGCGTCTTCGTTTCTTCCAAGATCCTTGTACATGGATCCGAGTAAGTAATAAGCTTCGCTGGAGGAGGAATGTGCAGCTTGAAATTGTTGAACGTAGGAGATTGCTTTTTCACGATCACTGGTTTTATAAGCCCCCGCCAACCTTAAATAAGGCCGTCCGTATTTTACTCTGGGATTCATCTCGAGTGCTTTTAAAATATATTGCTCACCTTGCGGAATGTTCCCGGTGTTCAGGTGACAGGTCCCCAGATCATCCCAATATTCCGCGGAATCTTCAGAGCTGGCATGAATGGATTCAAGTAGTTCCAAAGCTTCCTTGTATTTATGGCGTTCGATGAGCAGTCTGGCAAGTTCGTGCCGTGAAGATACATCACTTGGACTGTTCGCAATTATGGTACGAAGTTTGGAGATGCCGCGCATTCGTTTTAAAGGGCGGGTGAAGCTCGGAAACATACCGACAAATCGGCGGTCCAATAAATAAACGATAAGAAGTATGACCAGTATGGCTATGACCGGGTTGCCCAAAATTCTCCATAATAAAAGAAATCCAATAAAGTTACCCATTTTTATCCTCCATTTATTAATTCGTTACACATTGGATAAAGCATTCCGCATGCTGAGAATAAAATGGGACTGGTCCAGCGGATTAACACCCCGGCGTTCGCGTGTGACGTTACTTCCGGGCGGACATTGTTCATAGCCGGCAAATGAAGTAGTCCACACGCCCCGACCGCCGGTTAAAGAGCGGACTTGAATAGGGAAATCGAGTGATTCGGCTGCCGGTACAAGCCCCTCTACGATACACCGGCCTCCGGAGATGACCGGGCTGTCGAATGTGGCCCTCATTTGGACGAGGTCGCTGAGCATACGTCCGCCATTCTCCTCAGGAACAGTCAGCCGGAAGCGGAGCATAGGTTCGAGCAGTATCGTTCCGGAAGCTGCCAGCCCGTTCATCACCGCCATCGGTGTGGCAATGACAAAATCGAGGGGATGCGTATGCCACACATGGTGCTCGCCTTCTACGAGTGTGATCTTAAGATCGGTTACTTCCCAGCCGAATAGTCCTTGGCGAAGGGCTTCCGGTACTCGTCTTGCGACCTCATTCTGATAACTCTGGAGAAGATTCTCATTCCGGACAATGGAACTGTACTCTAGACCGCTGCCGCGGGGAAGGGGTTCCATGTCGAAGCGCAGCACCGCCCAGCAAGGTTTCGGCATCGTGTAAGCAACAAATCCCTGGGCTGCCGATGCCAGCGTTTCTTTGTAAATGACCGAAGGCGGATCAAAAACGACCTCAAGGTGGTATCGGTTTAAAAGTATGTTTTCCAATATCTCCAGCTGAATGGTTCCCATCACTTTCAGATGAAGCTCCCGTTCAACCGGCATCCATTGAAAATCCAGCAACGGATCTTCATCTGTAAGCTCCTGAAGTGCTTCTGCTAATTCCTGATATCGTGAAACTTCCTTGCTTCGGACCTGCACCGTTAGTAGCGGAACCGCCATCTCAGGGGAGGCAGGAACACCTTCCGTGTTTCCGAGGATGTCTCCAATCCGGGTCTGTACCAGGCCATATACAGCCGCAATGTCGCCTGCTGCCGCCTGGCCGGTGTCTACCAGTTTACCGCCGCTATCCATTTTGCGGATCTGGGTGATTTTCTCGGTGATGTTTCTGGTGGAGTTAAAGAGGGAGTCGCGGTTTTTCAAAATACCGTTATAGAGGCGTACATATGCAGTCCGGCCCATATTTGAGTCACGCTCGATTTTATATACGACGCCCGATAGCTCAGCACCTTCATTGCCGCCGGCTTCCGGCAGGTATTCGGTTATATGATCCAGCAGTTCACGGATACCGATGCCTCGTTGAGAAGCTCCGAAACAGACGGGAAAGGATTGACCAATAAGGGTATATTCTTTAAGTTTATTTCGAATGTCTTCTTTCGGAAGAGTGCCGTTTTCAACGTAACGATCCAGCAGGTCTTCGTCGAGTCCGGCAGCCAGCTCCGTTGCATAATGCAGGCTGGTCTCGACAGCAGGGTTGCTGCTGTCACTATCGCTCCAGATAGAGGACACGCTATGAAAAGTTTCTCCTTCACCAAGTGGTGAGTTTACAGGAAAGATGTCAGGGGAGAGTACACGCCGGATTTCATCCATCAGACTCTTGGTGTCGACACCTGTCCTATCCATTTTATTTATGTAGATCAAGGTTGGAATCCCGAGCGAACGCAAGGTCTGCCAGACGGTTTCGGTCTGGGATTGAATACCTTCGGCTGCGGAGATGATAAGTACAGCACCATCCATGACCCTAAGCGGCCGCTCTACCTCGGACAGAAAGTCGACGTGTCCCGGTGTATCGATCAGGTTGAGCCTTGTGCCGTTCCATTCCAGCGAGGCTGAGGCGGATTTTACCGATATGCCCCGTTCGCGTTCCACCTCCAACCGATCGGTTTGGGCGGTACCATCATTAACGCTGCCCAGCTTGCGTATAGCCCCGCTGTAAAACAGCAAATGTTCGGTGGTTGTCGTCTTTCCGGCATCGACATGAGCGAAGATACCAACATTACGAATCGGGGTCTTGTGCATCTGTTTAGGCTCCTACGAATTGTTGTTTTAAGAGGTTGTTCAAAAAGTCCGCTTTTGATCACGAAGTGAATCAGGAAGTGGGCTCGGCATCGAATCTTGAATTTAGCCGGTCCTTCCGGTGCTCACGTACCCAAAACGTACGCTCCGCTCCTCAGTCCCTAGCTTCTTCCAACCTTCTCGGTGCTGAAAACCGACCTTTTTGAACACGCACTTTAATATACTAAATAAGTATATCACACTTATTATCGTTCTCAGCAGCATGATGAATCTCCAGAAGGAACGTAAAGAATCATTAGGCAGAACAGAAAATGATTTTTCTGGACTGCCTTTTGTTTTTAAGTATGCTTAGGTTATGTGGAAGCAAGATATTTTAGGGGGAATCAAGCATGAATGAACGTTTTTTAAGACAACTGGATTTTATTCGTGAAGTAGATAAGCTGAAAAATATCGTTAGACAATCGTATATTACCGACGGTACAAGACGGGAGAACGATGCGGAGCATTCTTGGCATATTGCGCTTATGGCAGCAGTGCTTGAGGAGTATGCTGTAGGAGGAATCAAACCGGATCTTCTGCGTGTTCTTCGAATGCTGCTGATCCATGATCTGGTCGAAATTGATGCGGGTGATACTTTTGCGTATGACGTTCAGGGAAGTGTGGGGAAGTTTGAGCGTGAACGAGTCGCAGCGGAGCGGATATTCAGTATTTTGCCTGAAGATCAGGGTAAGGATATGATGGCGTTGTGGCTCGAATTTGAGGAAGGCTCCTCTCGGGATGCACAATTCGCCTGTGCGATGGATCGGCTTCAGCCTTTGCTGCACAATTATGCGACTGAAGGGAAGTCATGGCGCGAACATGGCGTGACCTCCGCACAAGTATTATCGCGAATTGAATCTATATCTTCCTCTGTGCCTGGCATTTGTGAGTGGGCGAAAGAGTTGATCGACGATGCGGTACGCAGAGGATATTTGCAGCCCTAATTGTAAACGCATAAAGGCTAGTAAGATAAAGTCAACATATATTGAAAAAACGCCTGATTAAGCCGATATATATCGGTAGAGGTGATATCAATGGCGAAAAAGGGACAGATTTTTCATTATTACAGTCTGGAGACTAAAAAGAAGGCAGTCGCCATGCGGCTGGATGGAATGACAAAAAAAGAAGTTGCAGAAGCCTTGGAGATATCTGATATCGGTCGGCTGAAGGTGTGGATGCGGAAATATCGGGAACATGGAGAAGAAGGGCTCATCGATCGGCGCAGACGTTCTGAGTTACCTGACAAGAATTCTGTGAATGAAGCGGTAGAGTAATTATGCAGATGTATAGACAGTCATATGGATCAGCGCGTCCGATGGATATATCGGCACGCTTTTTTTTATGAGATAAGAAAGTATAAACTTCGGAGTAAATAGCAACCTTATCTCGCAAGAAAGACTACTGTTAAGAGCGGTCTGTCTTCTTTGAGCTACGTCGGCGCTAAAGCTGATAGGCGAATTCATCAATCTTATGATCAAAAGGCGCTCGCCTAGTTCGTTTTGAGGGAAAAGGCATAACATGTGGTATGTTCAAAAGAGGAGGGATTAATGTGAGCGGAGTAGCTGGAGGTTACGGTGGATACGGAATGGGCTCTTCTGTAGGTGCCATTTTGGTATTGTTCATTCTGTTGGTGATTATTACACGCGCATTTATCTAATCCTTGATACAGATCCATGACAGGCGAGCCGCGCCAAACTGAGACGAATAGTGACCGTCAATATAAAACCCTGCCATTATATAGGCAGGGTTTTTTTATGAAACTCATTTGCCACTAAAAAAAGAACAAAATCCCTGTAGAAAACCTTTAATCTACAGGGATTTTGTTCAGGAACCTCCGAGGAGGTTCCTTCATGGGAGAGGAGAAACCGGACGAAGAGCTTATGGGGAAACGTAAGTCTTCTCCGCGGTTGTCTACGACATACGTTGATGTCGATAGTTCAAGGATGCCCCTCACAGATGGAAATATACCTGTTTATTGAAAAAATTTGAAGGCGGGTATGATTCATTTTTCATATGCGGGGTGATTGTGTTACGATAATCTCATAAAATGCCTTTTCAAAATATAAGCAAGTATAAGAATTCACTTATACTTGGCTTATATTTCTCGCAGAAACGCCGTCGTCATTTGAGAGGTACGACGAAGTCGTTTCTGTTTGTCGGCATTCAACATTTAGACATGGAACGGGTGAGATTTGTAGTGAGAGTAGTAGCGGGAAGAGCCAAAGGCAGGCCGCTGAAAAGCGTGCCGGGCATGGGTACCCGTCCGACGACGGATAAAGTGAAAGAAGCGATCTTCAGCATGATTGGTCCGTATTTTGATGGAGGGACCGTTCTGGATTTGTTTGCCGGTACAGGCGGACTTGGAATTGAGGCGCTGAGCCGGGGAATGGAGCGGGCTGTATTTATCGATATGGAACCGAAGAGCATTGATACGATCAAGGCTAACCTGAAATCGACGGGCTTT
The DNA here is from genome assembly GCF_900177425.1 of Paenibacillus uliginis N3/975. Taxonomy (NCBI): domain Bacteria; kingdom Bacillati; phylum Bacillota; class Bacilli; order Caryophanales; family Paenibacillaceae; genus Paenibacillus; species Paenibacillus uliginis. Next base: position 2,015,913 of record NZ_LT840184.1, read on the forward strand.
GAACCCTGTGCTGAAATATATCGTAATGAAGCGGGAAGGGCAATAAAAGCATTGGAAAAGAGGAAGTATATCTTCGACCTCGTGTTCCTGGACCCTCCTTATCGAATGAAAAACGGTGATGTCCTGATGACTGAGATGGCAACCCGGGGGCTGCTAAGTGCAGGAGCCTTATTGGTGCTGGAATACGAGTCAAGCTATTCGTATACCGAGGGAATTAACGGCTTCTGCCATTTGCGAACAGCCAAATATGGTGAGACCACTGTATCGATATATGAGTATGAACAACTTGAAAGCGAGTCGGAGAAATCCGGCGAGGAGGAATAACATCAATGAAAAGACAGCAGAAAAGTACATATCGTGTTGCCGTTTATCCAGGCAGTTTTGATCCTGTAACGATGGGGCATATGGATATTATCACAAGGGCATCAAAACAGTTTGATCTTTTGATCGTAGCCGTGCTTAACAACTTAAGCAAAAACCCCCTCTTTACCTTAGAGGAACGAAAAGAATTGCTCAGCCAAGTCACATCGCATTTGCCGAATGTGGAGGTGGACGGCTTCCGGGATTTGCTAGCTAACTATGTCCGTGAAAAAAATGCCCAAGTTATTGTACGCGGAATCCGGTCGGTTACTGATTTTGAATACGAGCTGACGCTGGCATCCACAAACCATAAGCTGAATCCTGACGCAGAAACGATATTCATGATGACCAATCCGAAGTATTCCTATCTCAGCTCCAGTCTTGTTAAAGAAATTGCCCACTTCAATGGGGACACGACCGATTTGGTGAGCCCGGAGGTTGATAAGGCGCTCCGTCAGAAGTTAACGGGAATGTCGGGAAATAAAACGGGAGCCGATCCAAAATAAGCACATTAAGATAAGAGCGGTTAAAATTTGCCACTTCAGAACTACATGAAAACCGCCCCATAGGTTAAATATGTGCTCATCTTGCAGAGGTTCTTGCGGTACAACACCGAATGCCGGAAGCACTGCGGAAGTAATGGAACCGACGGGTTTCCAAAAGATGATAGCAAGGCAGAAGGCGTAAGCTGCATGCAGAAGTCTTTTTCCAGCGAACACCGTCCATTTCGTGCTGCCTATTGCAAGAGCCGAAAGGCTCTGAAGGTGTGCACTGATACCGCTCCATGCGAGCATGGCTGACAGAATTGCCAATTGGAATGAAGAGGATGAAAAAGTGCCTTCACTAATGATCTGGGCTCCAATATGAATTTCCAGCAGGCCTGCTGTGTAGGAAGGAGCATACGGAAACAAATAAGTGGACAACACTTTAACGATGACCGCAAAAATCATTATAAAGCCGCCGGTCATCATTAGCGTCTGGACCGAACGTGTAACGGAATCACCAAGCAGCTTGCCGAAGCTGCGTCCATCACGCGTACGTGCCTCGGAAGCTGCATTTGCTGCACGAAGCAGTAATGAGGCGTTTTTTGTCTGTTTTATGACTTTATTTGATCCTGCTGGGTGTTCAAGTTCCGCTCGGTCCAGACCTCTTCGCTTGAGTGAGTACGTCCATGCTGCCAGCAAACCGGCAGACCAGTGAACAATCAGCAGGAAATATCCGGCCGCAGGCTGATGAAGAAGTCCGGTGCCGATCACGACCATGATGGTCATCGGGTTGCAGAAATGCGATAGAGCGGCGAGTCTTCCGGCTTCTTGGGCACCGAGATCTCCTTGTTTCACCATACTGGCAGTAACCTGGGACCCTGCCGGGAAGCCTGCAATCATTCCGGTAATCAGCACCGCGCCCCCGCTACCTGACACTTTGAATATTTTTCGCATGAAGGGATCCAGAAGAATACCGACACCGTGAGCCCAGCCATAGGCAATAATAATCTCTACAAGGACAAGAAAAGGGAGCAGGGCGGGGAATACAATGTTCCACCACAGTTTTAAAGCTTGAAGAGAGGTTTGAAACGCAGATTCAGGAGCGCTGACGACAGCCAGTACCAGCAGAAAAGCTGCGGCTCCAAGAAGAACGGTGGTCCACAGGCTGGAAGACCGGTTGACGGCATTAGCTTTATTCATAAGGATTCTCCTCTCCGCGTAAACATGGCTAGTACCATTTTATGCAGAGGAGACAACCGTCAGACCATATGCGGTGTCAGGAGTGGCGAGAGACATGCCAGAGGGAAGGGAAAACCATGAAAAAAACCGTTAAACCAAGTGGATTACGAGTACTTTTATATCTTGTGCTTGTTGGAATTTTGCTGTATGTGGTTGTGTACATGCCCACACCTTACATGGTGTATCAGCCGGGTAGCGCTGAGGAAATAAGACCGATGATTTCTGTTGAAAAAGGTGACCCAGCTGAAGAGGGTACTTTTATGCTGACAACGGTCTCGGCGAGTTATGCCAATACGGCACTACTGATTATGGCTGCGTTTAATTCAAATGCGGAAGTGGTGCAAAAAGAAGAGAAGCTTGGTAACCAAAGTAAAGAGGAGTATGCGGCTACCCAGGTATATTACATGAATTCCTCCCAGTCTCTGGCGATGGAAGCAGCTTATCATGCGGCTGGTATTGATTACAGCATTATCCCGGCTTACATGTTTGTCATTTCGGTTCCGAAGGATTCGGCGAATAAGGAGTTTTTTCATCCTGGCGACAAGCTTCTGTCCGTGGATGGGAATCCGGCTTCAGACAATGCCAAGCTAGCAGAGCTGATGTCTTCCAAAAAGGTCGGAGACGTTGTTGAAGTGAAACTAGAGCGTGGCGGTAAACCTGTAACTGAACAGGTGCGTTTGGTCGCGATTAAGGACGACAAAACCGGATCCGAACGGCCCGGTTTAGGCGTAATCATCGCCACAATGCAGAAGATCGAACCAGACAATCCGGATGATCGTATAACCTTCACCGACACCAAGATCGGTGGTCCTTCAGCTGGTCTTATGTTTACGATGGAGATTTACAATCAACTCACACCTGGGGATTTGAGTAAAGGCTACCGTGTGGCCGGAACCGGAACCATCGATAAAGAGGGAACGGTAGGGCCGATCGGTGGAGTGAAACACAAAATCGTGGCCGCCCATCGGGAAGGGGCGGAGCTATTCTTCGTTCCGCGCAAAAATTACGACGAAGCGAAGGCCAAAGCAGACCGCATTGGTACCGCCATGAAACTGGTCCCGGTTGACAAGCTGCAGGATGCAGTCGATTACATGAACAATCTGCCTCCTAAAGGGTAACCGGAGGCAGAAAATAATCGCTGAACATCGCTGATACGGAAGGTTTCGGGCATGCGTTAGCATAAATGGCTGCTGCTTCGAGATCCCGCGCCAGATGGGGATGATTGAAGGTGGACGGTCTCACGATCACCGGGAGTGAGGCTGTCTCTTTCATTTTCTTAAGCAGTGCTCGTCCTGTTGCGCTGAATCCGAGGATACGGATATAGCCCGGTCCTTCTTCGAGTTGCTTACGCGTCATCTCGGATTTGTTGTGATGAAGCAAAATGTGCAAAAGCATACGCTGGAGCTTAGTTCGGGTATAGCGCTTGGTCTTTAACGCGTCCAGCAAAGATTCCACAGTTGGCTCCGCAAGCTGGGGGAGAAGCCGATGAATCCGGTGCTCTAAACCTTCGGTAACTTCGTGATACAACTCCAGCTTAGCGACATCTTGTGTAAAAAGAGCATGGAACATCGGCTGACGGAACCTTTCCCAGTCCATGGGTCCAAGTCCTTCAGCGAATTCCCGGTGAAGAATATCAAGGGTATAATCCGGGACGTACGAAGCTACTGAATCAAGCCCGCTTTCCAGAATCAGCTTCCGGACGGAAGTTGCGCTAGCTATGGACGGGGCAGCAGGTACTAAATCGTGATACTGCGCACTGTCCCGTGGAATTGTATAAGGAACGATCTGGCTGCCGAGTCGTTTAAGTGCTATCAAGTAATGCAGACCCAGCGAGTTGTTGGGCTGAGATAGCAGCTGTGTTAAAGTATGTATGGATGTTTCTGAAGCACCGGTTACGGCTGCGGCCGCAGCGGCATATGCGGATGGGAAATTGCTCCCGGACGACATGCGCTTTGCAATTTCCTGACGGAGCTCTCCGCTTTCCTCGGCAAGCCTTTCAGCAAGCGGAAGGATATCCTGGAGTGTTCCGCTTTCAGAGCCGAAGGAAAGGCAGTCCACGACCCCGGTTGCATTCAGAAGAGCACAAGCACCGTATGCGAACCATTCTGCAGGCTGCACAGCATAGGTTGTTGGCAGCTCGATGACAAGATCAACACCCATTCGTAAAGCCATTTCTGTACGGGCCCGCTTATTAACGAGCGCAGGTTCTCCACGCTGCAGGAATGGACCGCTCATGACCGCAACTACGGCTTCGGCACCCGTTATTTCTTTGGATCTTGTATAATGAAGCACATGGCCGTTGTGCAGCGGGTTGTACTCCACGATAATTCCAACAGTTTTCACCAATACCAACTCCTTGTGCTAAAAATATATCATAATTCTTTGATTGTTCTGCAAGAATAATTGAAGGTACACGGCCATGTCAGTACTATACTGCAATAACAAGTTCAGCGTGGAAACTTGCAGGAATTGCTGTTGACAAAAGTCTCTATAAATCGGTATAATAATCTTTGTTTGTTTGGAGTGATGGATATGCTTATTCAATTTCGAAAATTGACAACCAGCGATCAACCGTTACAGTTCCATCAAACCGTGGATGTAAGCCGTGCTGTTAAAGGCCGGAAGGAGATTGTCGCCGTAACACCGCTTGAAGTGGACCTAAAGGCGACTCCATCCGTCACGGGCTCGGTAGACGTTCGTGGACGGTTACAAGGTCAGCTTGAGATAAAATGCTCTCGCTGTCTTAAGTCGGTTACTGAACAACTGGACATCCCTTTTCATGAAGTATTCCAGCCGGTAGAGAATCCTGACGATGTTCAGGATGGAGATGAAGACATCACGTACGTGAAAGGCGAGAGTGTGGATCTCGCTCAGTATGTGGAAGAAGCATTGGTGCTCTACTTGCCGCTGGCCCCGGTTTGCAGTGAGGATTGTAAGGGACTTTGCCCAAGCTGTGGTAAAGATCTGAACCAAGACTCCTGCGATTGCGACACAGAAGTGATCGACCCGAGGCTGGCCGGGCTGAAGGACTTTTTTAAATGATGATGGATATGACATCCCGTGAAAGCGGGTTGAACTGATAAGGAGGTGGGAACATGGCAGTACCTCAACGTAGAACGTCCAAAACACGTCGTGATAAGCGTCGTACTCATTTTAAACTGGCTGTGCCAGGTATGGTGAAATGCGAACAGTGCGGAGAAATGAAACTTGCTCACCGCGTATGTAAAGTGTGCGGAACGTACAAAGCAAGAGAGATCATCAAACAATAGTTTTTAACAAGTAGTACTTCATCTCTGGTGAGGTGCTATTTTTTTTGTCTGATTGCCCCTTTCTTTTTATACCAACATGATTTATACTACACATTAGTACCAGGTTCTAATATTAAGGTTTAACTTTTACATATATTATGAGAATGGCGCCCTTACGGCAGAAGGAGTTGTATCATCATCGAACGTCTAACCAAAAAAGACCGGCACCAGAGTTTGATTCAGCTGATTGATGATAACCCTTTTGTCACGGACCGTGAGCTGACGCGCCAGCTTAAAGTGAGCATACAGACGATTCGCCTCGACCGGATGGAACTCGGCATTCCGGAGCTTCGAGAGCGGATGAAACAGATGGCGGAGCACTCATACGATCAGGTCCGTTCACTGTCACTGGATGAGGTGGTCGGTGATGTGGTGGATTTGCAGTTGGACAAGAGCGGCATATCGATATTTGAGATTCGGGAAGAGCATGTATTCAGCAAGACGCTGATTGCGAGAGGACATTATGTTTTTGCTCAGGCTAACTCATTGGCAGTCGCGGTTATCAATGATGAAATTGCGCTGACTTCCTCAGCAGATATCCGTTTTTTACGGCAGGTTCGGCTTGGAGAGAAGTGTATCGCAAAAGCTTATGTGCGTTCAAACGCAGGACAGAAGGGCAAGGCTAAAGTTGAAGTGTTCACTTATGTCGGTGATGAAATGGTGTTCCAGGGTAATTTCATCGTATACCGGTCGACAGGAGAGGAACAGAGCCAAGCAAAGGAGGATACAACATGAGAATTGCTATAGACGCCATGGGCGGTGACAACGCTCCGCAGAGCACGGTGGAAGGAGCGGTAGCTGCAGCACAGGAATGGAAAGACACCGAGATCATTCTTGTCGGCGATCAGAGCCGGATGGCGCCGTTTCTCAAGGAGCGGCCCTCGAACCTGACACTGCGCCACACGAGTGAGATCATTGAGGCAGAGGACGAGCCCGTTAAGGCAGTGCGCCGCAAGAAGGATGCCTCGATGGTTGTTGCCGGAAGAATGATCCGTGAGGGTGAAGCGGAAGCTATGATTTCGGCAGGAAATACGGGTGCACTGATGACAACCGGATTGCTCGTTGTGGGACGGATGCAGGGTATTGAACGTCCTGCGCTGGCACCGATGATTCCTACACTAGATGGTAAAGGTGTACTGGCATTGGATTTGGGTGCGAATATGGATTCCAAGCCGGAGCATTTGCAGCAGTATGCACTGATGGGAAGCCTGTATCGTGAAAAGGTTCACGGAGTATCCAAGCCTCGTGTAGGCTTGCTGAATGTCGGAACGGAACCAGGCAAAGGCAACGAATTGACGAAGCATGCATACCCTCTGCTTGAACAACTGCCGATCCATTTTGTTGGCAATGTGGAGGCTCGTGATGTAATGAACGGCGTTTGCGACGTACTGGTTTGCGACGGATTCGCGGGAAACATCCTGTTGAAATCGATCGAAGGAACCGCGGGAGCGCTATTCTCACTGCTTAAGGAACAGTTCAGTCAGTCATTGAAGACAAAATTGGCAGCCGCCATGATGATGCCACAGCTAAAAAATCTAAAGTCGATCATGGATTACAAAGAGCACGGAGGGGCACCTCTCCTTGGATTAAGCGGTCTTGTGGTCAAGAGCCACGGCTCAGCAGACGGCAACGCAATTAAAAATGCGGTTCGACAAGCCCGAGTAGCCATGCAAAATCGTTTGGTCGAAAGCATTTCAAACGAAATTAGCGGGAAGTGAGTGAGAATATGAACAACAATTTACGTTCGGTTGGTATTATTGGTACTGGCAAATATGTCCCTGAGAAAATTTTAACGAACAGTGATTTGGAAAAAATGGTGGAAACGAGCGATGAGTGGATCGTCTCCCGCACAGGCATCAAGGAGCGGCATATCGCGTCTCCGGAACAGGCCACTTCGGATCTGGCCTACGAAGCTGCTGTAAAGGCATTGGAGTCAGCTGGAATGACGGGTCAGGACCTGGACCTGATCATCGTCGCTACCGTAACGCCCGACATGTCTTTTCCTTCCACGGCTTGCCTGCTTCAGGATCGTCTTGGCGCGAAAAAAGCGGCAGCTTTTGACTTGTCGGCTGCCTGCTCAGGATTCGTCTATGGGCTGGCGACAGCAACGAATTTCTTGCAGACAGGAATGTACAATAATGCGCTCGTGATTGGTGCAGACTGTCTGTCTCGAATTACAGATTACTCGGACCGTAATACCTGCGTTTTGTTCGGTGATGGCGCAGGTGCGGTCATCCTTGGTGAAGTGCCGCAAGGACGCGGCTTCCAAGCCTTTGACCTCGGAGCAGAGGGCGCTGGTGGTGCTCATTTGTATCTCGAAGCAGGCGGCTCTCGCTTGCCTGCTTCAGCGGATACACTTGAAGCAAATAAACATTTTATCTATATGAACGGACGTGAAGTGTTCAAATTCGCTGTTCGGGTCATGAGCTCTGCAACAGAGACGGTATTGTCCAAAGCGGGTGTAACCAAAGAAAATATCGACCTGTTCATTCCTCACCAGGCGAATGTCCGAATTATTCAATCCGCCAAGGAGCGTTTAAATCTTCCGGATGAAAAAGTTATGATCAATGTTGATAAATATGCCAACACTTCAGCAGCTTCGGTTCCGCTGGCTCTGGTAGAGGCGTACGAAGAGGGCCGTATCAAGGAAGGCGATACCGTCGTTATGGTTGGTTTTGGCGGGGGTCTGACTTGGGGAGCATCCGTTCTTAAATGGTAATTTTAAATTAAATTGAATCAGCTGAGAGGAGCCGTACATTTGGGCAAAATAGCATTTGTGTTTCCCGGACAGGGTGCACAGTCGATAGGTATGGCTAAAGATGTGTTTGAAGAGGTTTCCTCTTCCCAGCGCGTCATTGAGACCGTCGACGAAAGTCTTGGATTTTCGCTTAGCTCTATTATGTTTGAAGGTCCCGATCAGGAGCTGAAGCAAACCTACAACACACAGCCTGCACTACTTGCTGCAAGCGTGGCATATTTGGAGGCCTTCCGCGAAAAGGGTATCACTCCCGATTATGTGGCCGGTCACAGCCTTGGTGAGTACAGTGCACTGGTAGCTGCAGGAGTTTTGTCTTTAGAGGAGGCAGCGGTGATTGTCCGTGCACGCGGCGAGTATATGGAGCAAGCTGTACCAGGCGGACAAGGTGCCATGGCTGCTGTCCTAGGAGCCGACCGTGAAGCGTTAAGCAATCTGTGCTGCAGTATTTCAGAGGATGGAACACCTGTTGAGCTTGCTAACATGAACTGTCCGGGACAGATCGTCATTTCCGGTTCCGCAGAAGGTGTGGGCGCTGCTGCAGAACGTGTGAAAGAAGCAGGTGGCAAACGGGCTATTCCGCTGGAAGTCAGCGGTCCTTTCCACTCATCTCTGATGAAAGAGGCAGCTGATCGTCTCGCTGGGAAGCTGAAAAATGTTAAGTTGTCTACTCCGGCTGTGCCTGTTGTAGCCAACGTGACTGCTCTTCCGGTCAGCGACGTTGAAGAAATCCGGAAACTGCTGGTGGAACAGGTCTATTCCCCGGTTTTATGGCAGGACAGTGTGGAATGGATGATCAGTCAAGGCGTCGATACCTTTGTAGAGATCGGGCCGGGCAATGTTCTTACCGGATTAATCAAGAAAATTGATAAAAGTGTGAAGCTTATCAATATTAACAGCCTAAGCAGCATTAAAGAGCTTTAGACTCTTTAAGTTTGTGTTCAAAAAATTGTTTGAACAGCCTCTAATGAGTTGAAGCAGCAGTTAGATGGGTAAACTCGAGGAAAGGAGGTACATTCATGATCGAAGCTTTAAAAGGGCAAACGGCTCTAGTTACAGGCGCTTCCCGCGGTATCGGGCGCAGTATTGCACTCGCATTAGCGGGCATGGGGGCTAATGTCGCTGTGAATTATTCCGGTAATGAGGCTGCCGCCAATGAAGTTGTAGCTGAAATACGGGCCAAAGGCGTAGAGGCGATTGCCTTGAAAGCCAATGTCGGAATCAGTACCGAAGCTGATGCTCTCGTTAAGCAAGTAATCGATGCATGGGGCAGAATTGATATTCTGGTGAATAATGCGGGGATTACTAGAGATAATTTAATCATGCGGATGAAAGAAGAAGAATTCGATCAAGTGATCGAAACGAATCTGAAGGGTGTGTTTAACTGTCTCAAAGCGGTAACCCGTCCGATGATGAAGCAGCGTTATGGGCGCATCATTAATATTTCATCTGTTGTAGGAGCGCTCGGTAATCCGGGACAAGCCAACTATGTTGCAGCGAAGGCAGGAGTCATCGGTCTGACGAAATCGGCAGCACGTGAGCTTGCTTCTCGTGGAATTACAGTAAACGCGGTTGCGCCTGGATTTATTGATACAGACATGACGCGGGAGCTGCCGGAAGACATGCGTGAAAAGCTTATGGGAGATATCCCGCTTGCACGTCTTGGAAAGCCGGAAGAGATCGCAGATGTCGTTACTTTCCTGGCCTCTTCCGGAGCGTCTTATATGACAGGGCAGGTCCTGCATGTAGACGGCGGGATGTATATGTAAGGACGGTTTCGTCATGACAGCAAATCCGTCGCAATAAATAACGTTTTCAATTGCCTTCTATGGCAATTTGAAATCATATCTCGTATAATTACCAAAGAGGAGGTGAGCCGGATGTCCGATGTATTGGAACGCGTGAAACGCATCGTCGTCGACCGCCTGGGTGCTGACGAAGCCGACGTAACATTAGAAGCATCTTTCAAAGATGACCTTGGAGCTGATTCTCTCGATGTAGTAGAATTGGTGATGGAATTGGAAGATGAGTTTGATATGGAGATCTCTGATGAAGATGCAGAGAAAATTACGACCGTAGGTGAAGTTGTTAAGTACATACAATCTCATACCTAAGTCTTAAAGTTGAGTCCCGTTCTTGTTGTAAGGCGGGACTTCTCCACTTTCAAGAAAATGATTTTCATGTATTAAATCAATTTGATAGATAATTGCTGCCTTGAACTTTCTGCAGTCTTTGGAAAGGTAGGGGCAGTCCATATAGAGGTGAGTCTGTTTGAATCAAAGAGTGGTTGTAACAGGAATGGGTGTCATGACCTCCTTGGGTCAAGACCTCGAAACATTTTGGAATAGTCTGATGAGTGGTAAATCCGGTGTGTCGCATGTTGAAGCCTTTGATGTCAGTGGCTATACGACACAGATTGCCGCATCAGTAAAGGATTTTAATCCGGAAGATTACATGGATCGCAAGGAAGCTCGCAAGATGGACCGTTTTGTCCAGTTTGCGGTTGCAGCAGGCAGTAAAGCGCTTGAAAACAGCGGAATTAAGATTGGTGTTAACGCTGAAGCAGAACGTGTCGGTGTATCGATTGGCTCCGGCATTGGCGGATTGGGAACATGGGAAGACCAGCATAACATATTGCTGGAAAAGGGCCCTAAGCGTGTAAGTCCGTTTTTCATTCCGATGATGATCGCTAATATGGCTTCTGGTCAAATGTCGATTAATTTGGGTGCCAAAGGACCGAACACAACTCAGGTGACCGCCTGTGCTACCGGCAGCCACTCTATCGGTGATTCTTTCCGTTTGATCCAGCGCGGAGATGCTGACGTAATGGTGTGCGGTGGTGCTGAAGCTACCATCCGTCCAACAGGCATGGCCGGTTTCTGCGCGATGCGTGCGATGTCAACCCGTAATGATGAGCCTGAGAAGGCAAGCCGTCCGTTTGATACTGGGCGTGACGGATTCGTAATGGGTGAAGGTGCTGGGGTGCTGATACTGGAATCTTTGGAGCATGCACAGAAGCGCGGTGCCAAAATTTACGCTGAGGTTATCGGTTATGGATTAAGTGCTGATGCCTACCACATTACCGAGCCTAATCCGGATGGCGCAGCACGTTGTATGAAGATGGCTATTCGAGATGCAGGTATTACTCCGGAAGACATTGATTACATCAATGCTCATGGAACATCCACACCGGTTGGCGACCGTTCGGAGACCAAGGCAGTCAAGATGGCGTTGGGCGATCATGCTTATAAAGTTGCGGTGAGCTCCACCAAATCGATGACAGGCCATTTGCTTGGTGCTGCAGGCGGTGTGGAAGCCGTTATTTGTGCACTGAGCCTTGGAAACCAGACGATCGTTCCTACGATTAATCTTGAGGATCAGGATCCAGAATGCGATCTTGATTATGTGCCAAATAAACCAAGAAAAGCCGAATTGAACGTCGTTATGTCCAATTCGTTTGGATTTGGGGGCCACAACGCCACCATTATTCTGAAAAAATACGCCGAGTAAGGGGACAGTGTGTTGAGTGGAGATCTGAAGCAGTTACAGCATAAACTTCAAATCCAGTTTCGTAACGGGATGCTGCTGAAGCAGGCCTTTACCCACGCCTCATATGTCAACGAACATCGTTTTAGCCAGAGTCAGGATAACGAGCGTCTGGAATTTCTGGGTGACGCCGTACTGGAACTCACGGTGAGTGAGTTCTTGTACGACCTTTACCCAGATCGTCCAGAAGGGGAACTGACAAAACTCCGGGCCGCAATCGTTTGCGAGCCCTCGTTGGTCAAATTTGCTGAAAGACTGGATTTTGGCCGTTATGTGCTCTTAGGCAAGGGAGAAGAAATGACGGGCGGACGAACCCGCCCGGCTCTTCTTGCCGACGTGTTCGAATCTTTTGTGGGGGCGCTCTATCTCGATCAAGGGTTAGAGGCAGTTCGTTCATTTTTGAGTGATCATGTATTCCGATCGGTCACAGTGAACGGCCGGCCTCAAATGAGCGATTATAAGACCGAGCTTCAAGAACTAACACAGCATCACGGTATGGGTACGCTGGAATATCGTATCGTTGAAGAGCGGGGACCTGCGCATGAACGTGAGTTTGTCTCTGAGGTATTTATGGGAAGCGAATGTCTTGGACGCGGCAGTGGCCGATCCAAGAAAGAAGCCGAGCAGCAGGCAGCGGCAGTAGCCTTAAAGCAGCTGAAGCGCGCTAACGCCTAAGCTTCGCCGATGTGAGGACAAACAAAGAGCAAAGATCAGTCAAGAGGACAACCGGAAACCCGAGTTCACGACTGTTTTTTGCTCTTTTTCGTTGTCCTTCCCTTAGAAGATGAAAGGAACTTCATGTTAAGAGAAGCTTCCTTACATACAGGGATTAACGGCAGCTTGAGGTTATTCGATATGGTACAATAACGGTAGAGGTGATTTGGAATATATGTTTTTGAAACGGATAGAATTAGCGGGTTTCAAATCGTTTGCCGACAAGACGGAAATGGAGTTCGTTCGGGGAATTACTGCAGTCGTCGGCCCAAATGGAAGTGGTAAGAGTAATATCTCTGACGGCATCCGCTGGGTTTTGGGTGAACAAAGTGCGAAATCACTTCGTGGCGGCAAGATGGAAGATATCATTTTTGCCGGAAGTGATGCCCGTAAGGCTGTAAATTATGGTGAAGTATCCTTGACTCTGGATAATGAAGACCATGTGCTCCCGCTTGATTTTAATGAAGTGACTGTAACCCGTCGTGTACATCGCAGCGGTGATAGTGAATATTTAATTAACAAACAGTCATGCCGACTGAAAGATATAACTGAATTGTTTATGGATACTGGTATCGGTAAAGAGGCTTATTCCATTATCGGACAAGGCCGGATTGAAGAGATTTTAAGTACTCGTTCCGAGGATCGCCGGGGTATATTTGAGGAAGCTTCGGGTATTGTGAAATACAAGTCCCGTAAGCGGGAATCTGTACGCAGGCTGGATGAGACGGAGCAGAACTTGCTTCGTATCCATGATCTTGTAACTGAGCTTGAGGACCAGATTGGACCATTGAAGGATCAATCGGAGAAGGCAATACGTTATAAGGAACTTAAAGAGTTGTTGAAGCGCCAAGAAATATCGTTGTATGTGTATCAGATCGAACAGATACATGGCGCATGGAGTGAGGCGAACGCCAAGCTAGAGCAGCTGAAGGAAGAACAGCTGGCGTTGTCTACGGTGGTGTCTGCACATGATGCCAAACTGGAGAACGATCGTTCAGCACTACGTCAGCTGGAAGAGGAAGTTGAAACAATCCAGAGCCAGTTGCTGCAGTACAGTGAATCATTCGAAAAAAATGAGGGTTACGGTGAAGTTCTAAAGGAGCGTCGCCGCAATCTGGAGCGGACTCGCGATCAGTTATCCCAGAACGTAGAATCTGGAGATACTCGCCTGAACGACCGGCAGGAAGAACTGGCCGCAATGAAGGTCAAGCTTGGCGCTCTGCAGAAAGAGCTGGCTGAACTGAGAGATAATCTTTCTGCAGAGGAAGCAAAGCTGGTGGGCGTTACTGGCGGAATTAGCCAGCAGCAAGAAGAGAGTTTGAAAGGTAACCTTCTGGAGCTAATGAACCGGATGGCCCAGGCTCGCAATGAAATCCGTTATGCGGATCAGCAGCAGGAGGCGTTAGGACGCCGGATGAACCGGGCTGAAGAGGAGTCCGGCAAATGGGAAGGTCAGAAAGAGGAACTGCTCAGCCGCAAAGAGCAAATCGACCGTAATGTTGAACGGTTCGGCAAGGAGATTGCTGAACTTCGCAACGGATATATTACGGAGAGCGAGCGATACAATTCGCTACAGAAGCTGCTGGAGGAAAGTCAGAACGCACTTCGCAAATGGGAACAGAAGCGGGAAGCGCAAATTTCCCGTCGTGATACGATGAAAGAAATGCAAGATGATTTCGACGGCTTTATGTTGGGTGTTAAAGAAGTGCTCAAAGCATCCCGTAAGTCTGTCCTGCATGGGGTTCACGGAGCAGTTGCTGAGCTGATCCGTGTCCCGGAAAAACTGGAATTGGCTATGGAAACGGCACTCGGTGCATCTGTACAGCACATCGTTATGGATAATGAAGCTGTCTCACGGCAAGCTATATCGTTTCTGAAGCAGCGTCAGCTGGGTCGTGCCACATTCCTGCCACTCGACGTTATTCGTCCACGTCAGGTTTCGGCTTCAGACCGCTCAATGGCTGAAGGGGAAGCTGGTTTCGTTGGGTTCGGGTCAGAGCTGGTTCAATATGATCAGAAATACAGTAGCATCGTTGGCAGCTTGCTCGGTAATGTAGTGATTGCGGAGACGCTAGAGCAGGCTAACAAAATTGCTGCCCGGTTCCAGTACCGCTACCGTGTTGTAACTCTGGAAGGAGACGTGGTCAATGCCGGCGGTTCTATGACAGGCGGTAGCCATCATAAGAAGAGCAACAACCTTCTGGGACGTAAGCGCCAACTGGACCAGTTGGATCAGGAAATTACGGAGACGGAGAAACAGATCGGGAAGCTGCAACAGGGAGTTGAGCAGGTTAGAGGTCAGATGGTCGAGTCCCAGGACAAGCTTGATGAGCTGCGAAAATCCGGTGACGATAAACGAATAGAAGAGCAGCAAGCATCGGGTGACCGGAAACAGCTGGAGCATGAACTTCGTCATGTTTTGGAGCAGGCAGAGCTGGCAGGTCAGGAAAAGACAAGTTACGAGCAGGAAGCCAAGGAGATTCAGGAGAGTCGCGCTCGTGCAGAAAAGCTGCTTTCTGAGCTGGAGGCTGAGGAAAAGGCGACACATCAGGCTATACAGGCTGCAGAGTTCGCCCGTAAGGCGAACGAATCCGCTAAAGACGAGCTTCAGACACAGCTGACTACGCTCAAGGTTCGGGAGGGTAAGCTTGATCAGGAAACCTTCTCATTAGAAGAGCAGTTGAAACGACTGCAGTCTGATGTGAACAACCACGAGAAAGAGCAGCGACAGAACCGGACGATGCTATCCTCCGTAGTGGCGGAATTGGAACAGAACGCTGCAGAGAGTGTAAAGCAGATCGAGGATCTGAACCATTTCAAATTGAAGAAGGACGAGGCCTCACAACAACTTGAGTTTAAACGGGCATCACGTGCACAGCTCAGTCGAAAGCTAGAGCTGGAGGAAAGTGAGACGAAGGAACAGCGAACTCAGCTGAGATCTGTTGAGGACCAGCTCCGTCAGACCGAAATTGGTGTAAACCGTCTGGATGTGGAACTGGAGAACATTTTGAAAAAATTGAGCGAGGATTACGAGCTGAGTTATGAGCTCGCGAAACATCGTTATCCCGTGCCTGAGGATGTGCCGACTGTACAGAATGAAGTGCGTGACCTGAAGCGCAGTATATCGGCACTGGGTGATGTCAATCTGGGAGCGATCGAGGAATACCAGCGTGTTAACGAACGCTACCAATTCCTCAGTGAGCAGAAGGCTGACCTGGTGGAAGCGAAGACAACACTGTATCAGGTCATCAAAGAGATGGATGATGAGATGTCCAAGCGCTTTAAAACGACCTTTGATGCGATTCGCAAAGAATTTGGCACGGTGTTTACGAAACTGTTCGGCGGAGGACGGGCAGACCTGATTCTCCTAGATCCGGAGCGTTTGCTTGAGACAGGCATTGATATCGTGGCTCAGCCTCCAGGAAAGAAGCTTCAGAATCTTCAGCTGCTCTCCGGCGGAGAACGGGCACTGACCGCAATGGCGCTGTTATTTGCGATATTGCAGGTTAAACCGGTGCCGTTCTGTGTTTTGGATGAGGTGGAAGCAGCCTTGGATGAAGCAAACGTCGTCCGATTTGCACAGTATTTACGTGAATTCTCGGAGCAAACCCAATTCATTGTTGTCACACACCGCAAAGGTACGATGGAAGAAGCAGATGTATTATACGGTGTGACGATGGAAGAAGGCGGTGTGTCGAAGCTTGTCTCTGTCAAGCTTGAGAGCGAGGAAGCAGTAATTGCTTAAATATATACAATCACATGGAGGAAACATATGAGCTTTTTTAAGAAACTTAAAGAGAGCATTTCGAGCAAAACAGAAAGTGTAACAAAACAATTCCGCGACGGTCTGGAGAAAACCCGTAAAGGGCTTGTGGAAAAGGTTTCCGATTTGGTGATCCGCCGCAAAAAGATTGACGAGGAGTTTTATGAAGAGCTCGAGGAGATTCTTATCGGCGCCGACGTTGGCGTAAACACGGTAATGAATTTGATGGATGAACTGCGTGACGAAGTGAAAAAACGGCGTATTGAAGATGCTACTGATCTTCAGCCGGTCTTGTCCGAGAAATTGATGGGTTTGCTTCGAGGTGACAACAATAATGAGCTCAGAATGAATCCAGACGGGATTACCGTCATATTATTCGTAGGTGTTAATGGGGTTGGCAAGACGACTACCATTGGTAAGTTGGCACACCGTTTCAAGCAGGAAGGCAAAAAAGTGCTTCTTGCCGCTGGTGATACGTTCCGTGCCGGAGCGATCGAGCAGCTGGAAGTGTGGGGAGAGCGTGTCGGGGTTGAGGTCATTAAGCAGCAACCGGGCTCCGATCCGGCGGCAGTGATGTTTGATGCGGTACAAGCCGCGAAGCAGCGTCAAGCGGATGTTCTGTTATGTGATACAGCGGGACGCCTCCAGAACAAGACGAACCTTATGGATGAGCTGAATAAAATTTTCCGTGTTATCCAGCGTGAAATTCCAAGTGCTCCCCATGAGGTGCTAATGGTACTGGATGCTACAACAGGCCAAAATGCATTGAGCCAGGCAAAACTGTTTGGCGAGAAAAGCGGGGTAACCGGCCTCGTACTGACGAAGCTGGACGGTACGGCTAAAGGCGGTATTGTTGTAGCCATCCGCCAAGAGCTGAATCTGCCGGTTAAACTGGTGGGTCTCGGTGAGAAAATGGGCGATTTGCAAACCTTTGATTCCGAACAGTTTGTACATGCACTATTTGCCGGACTGATTAAGGAAGAAGAGGGCAAGGAAGATTCCGTGTAACGCAATTTATTGATATAGACGAAAAAGAGGATCTACTTGTGTAGGTTCTCTTTTTCGTTCCTCTCTTTTAATATCACCGCCGATAGTTATTTTTTATGAGGAGACAATACGGATAAATTCAACCGATTGCAGCGGAATCGTCGCTGTGTCGGTGGGGGGGCCGTGAATGGTAGGAGGGATTTTCAGAGAGAGAGTCGATTCATCAAAGTCTATTAACGTTCCGACAACGATATCACCAGACACGGTTACTTCCACCTCAGATCCGAGAAAGCCTTTAAGCCAATCGACATAGCGCATAACTTATACACCACCTTTCTAAATCAGCATGAGCATTAATGAACAGAGTTTATTTTTGAGAATGGAATCAGCACGAGGTCTCCCGAAGGCTCGCGAAGCTGGACACCATCATCTGCGGTTGCGATAACTATGCCCTCAAGCGTGACAAACATCGTGCTGACTCGAACCCTTTGGCTCGTCCGATTTCCGAAGAAATCAATAAATGACGGGATGATCGTAAGACCGGTCAACAGTTGATTTTCAAGGGATTGGACCCGGTCGGTTAGCAATTCAGTCTGTAGGCTGAGAACTTCCACTTGACGAGTTAATTTTTTTGCTCTGGTGAAGAAACACATAGGCATAGCCAGATACCTCCTTTCTTTATGAAATAGTGACCTTACAATTCATAACCTTACGGCGAGCGTCCGAATGATCACATCAACGGACACCGCCGTTCCGTCCATTGGATGCAAGGGTGGTTTGTATAACCTGATTGGCTTGGATGCCTCGCTCCACCCAGCGGTTCTGCTGCGCATATGCCATTCGTGCAAGTTTTTTGTCCTGATTATCGGGATTGCTCAGCATATGAGAGAGTTTGTAGATGAAATCGTCGTGAGTAGTGGCTGTTGTTACATGTGGCTCCATTAAGATGCATTCAGGCAAAGCTGTGGACAGCACTCTCACACCTGCTGCCATATACTCATAAGCTTTAATAGGGTTCGTGGCCAACGTAATGGGATGATATTGAAACGGAATAAGTGCTACATCGATGTGAGGCAGATAGCGTTTCAGTTCATCATGCGGCTTTTCGCCAAGAATATGCACATTCGGCAGGTTTTTGTAGTCCCTTGAACTGCCGTATGGAGCGCCGATCGAAACAAACTGTACATGAGGGAATACAGAAGCCAGCGTTGCGAACAATGTATGGTCCACCCAATAAGCCCAAGCTCCGATATAAGCTACAACGGGTCCAGTCGGGAGGTCGGCAGGTCTGTCTTGAACTGGAATTTGGAAGAAAGACGCATCTACACCATTTGGAATCAGCGTAATAGGCTTGGTAGGATAAGCCAGATTCAACCGGGCTTGAATGACTTCTGAGGTGCATACAAGATGATCGGCACTATCTACCATCTTAGGCTCATATTTGGCCCAGTGTGGAAACTCATCACAACAGTCGTAAATGACAGTATCAGGATTAAATAATGTGTTGATCCGTGTCCGCATTTTCGACCAAGTGGTCCATACGACGATGGGGTGCTCTTTTCGCAGCTGGGGCAGTTTTCGGTATAAAAATGTTTTGGTATCTGTAAACAGATACACATTTTTTTCGATTTCCCTGAATTCCTGATTCACCGGTGCCAGATTTTCAAAGAATACCTGATGTCCGAGAGCGCCCAGCTGTGTCATCAGCTGCTGTGGACGTTGCTTCATATAAGACCAGTTCATAGTTTTGGGGTAGATTACTACAGCCAAAGGCTATTCCTCCTTTCAACGTTCTACGACATTATATGCATTGATAGCTTTATAGATTGGATGAATGGAGGACTTGTTCAAAGAAAGTTTGAAACTATCATCGTCTATGAAACTGCAATTTTGAGAATGAAGGTGATGCTGCTTCTCGGCTGGATTTGAATGACAGAAGCGCTTATAATGAGGAATAAAGATTAGTACGAAAGGAAGTTGGTTGTGGCGAATACTTATACTTATCCCCGCAGGGAAGAAATAGCCAACGCAATTACTCATGGTATTGGCGCAGCGCTCAGTGTAGCCGCTCTCGTGCTGCTGATTGTCTTCTCCAGTATCGAAGGAACTGTCTGGCATGTGGTGAGCTTTACGATTTATGGAACAACCATGCTGCTTCTGTACCTGAATTCCACACTGGTTCACAGTTTTAAGGAAGGGAAAGCGAAGGATGTGTTTGAGTTCCTTGACCACTCTTCCATCTACTTGTTTATCGCCGGAACCTATACTCCATTTTTGTTGGTGGCGGTTCGTGGAACTCTTGGATGGAGCTTGTTCGGGGTCATCTGGGGCATCGCTTTGTTCGGGGTTATATTTAAAGCCTTCTTCGTCAAAAAATTTCTTTTCATGTCCACGGTGTTTTACATCGCAATGGGGTGGCTGATTGTCATTGCGTGGAATCCGTTGACTGCGGTTATCGCTCCGCAAGGCATAAATTTATTAGTTGGTGGTGGTTTGCTGTATACGCTAGGCACCATTTTTTATGTATGGAGAGGTTTTCCGTTCCATCATGCGATCTGGCATCTGTTCGTACTGGCAGGCAGTGTGCTGCACTTTTTCGCAGTACTGATCTACCTGCTGCCAATTCGCTGATTGCTTGAAAAATATAAGACAATAAAATGAGAAGGATGACAAGGAGAAAAGCTTGACATCCTTCTATGTTTTTTGTATGATAATGTTCGTTAAGTGAACTGTAAAGTGTTTTTCCTTGACGAGGGGGTGCCCTTAAATGAGTCAGGAGAACCGACTCGAGAAGACGAACCGTATTAATCTGCTGTTCGATTTCTACGAACGACTGCTTACAGAGAAGCAGCAGACGTTTTTAAAGCACTATTTTCATGAGGATTTCTCCTTGGGTGAAATTGCGAGTGAGTTTGAAATTAGCCGTCAGGCTGTTTATGAGCACATCAAGCGTGCAGAACAGGTGCTGGAGACTTATGAAGAGAAGCTCGGTCTTCTGAAGAAGCACGAGGAGCGTCTCCATGAGCTTGAAAAGCTGAGAAATCTGCTTAATGATAGCGCCTTGAATGAACACGATAAGAAATTAATGACCGATATGGTAAATCAACTCATGTTATGGGATTAAGAATGTAGGACGGAGGTGGCGGATATGGCATTTGAAGGATTGACCAGCAGGCTGCAGAATGTGTTCAGCAAGCTTCGCGGTAAAGGTAAAGTATCCGAAGAGGATGTAACTGAAGCCATGCGCGAGGTTCGTCTGGCACTTCTTGAAGCCGACGTCAACTTCAAAGTAGTAAAGGAATTTGTAGCCAAGGTCAAAGAAAAAGCTATTGGCAAGGAAGTAATGGACAGCTTCACGCCGGGTATGGTTATCATTGACATTGTCAACAAAGAACTGACAGAGCTGATGGGCGGAAGCCAATCGAAGCTTGCGAAGAGCACCAAGCCCCCAACCGTTATTATGATGGCAGGTCTGCAAGGTGCGGGTAAGACAACAACTTCGGGTAAACTTGCCAAGCTTCTTTTGAAGCAGAACAGCCGTCCGCTACTTGTAGCCGGTGATATCTATCGTCCGGCAGCGATCAAGCAGCTGGAGGTTCTGGGTGAGCAGATCAAGGTTCCTGTATTCTCTCTTGGTGACAAAACAAGCCCGGTAGAAATTGCGAAGCAAGGTTTGCAGCATGCCAAGGATAATGGTCATGATTATGTCATTATCGATACTGCCGGACGTCTTCATGTTGATGAAGAGCTGATGGAAGAGCTGAAACAGATTCATAGTGTTGTAAATCCGGATGAAGTTCTGCTCGTCGTGGATGCGATGACAGGTCAGGATGCTGTCAATGTGGCAGACAGCTTCAATAAACAGTTAGAGTTAACTGGTGTTGTATTGACCAAACTTGACGGTGACACTCGAGGCGGTGCCGCATTATCTGTTAAAGCAGTCACCGGATGCCCGATTAAGTTCGCAGCACTCGGAGAGAAGATCGACGCTTTGGAGCCGTTCCATCCGGAGCGGATGGCATCCCGGATTCTCGGAATGGGTGATATGCTCTCCCTGATCGAGAAGGCTCAGTCGAACATCGATGCCGATAAAGCCAAGGAAATGGAACGGAAGATGCGTAATGCTGAGTTCACGTTCGAGGATTTCCTGGAGCAAATGGAGCAGGTTAAGAAGCTTGGTCCACTGGACCAGCTGATGGACATGATTCCAGGTATGGGCAAGATGAAGCAGACGAAAGATCTCAAGGTAGATGAGAAGCAGATGGGTCGCATCGAGGCGATCGTGCACTCCATGACAACCGAAGAGAAGCAGCAGCCGGACATCATCAATCATAACCGCCGTAAGCGGATTGCAACCGGTAGTGGTACATCGCTTGCCGAGGTTAACCGCCTCATCAAGCAGTTTGATGAAATGCGCCGGATGATGAAGCAGTTCTCCGATATGATGGGTCCAAAGGGTGGCAAGAATAAGGCCATGAAGCAGTTGAAGGGTTTAACCGGTAAAGGAATGAAGTTTCCTTTCCGTTAAGGTTTAAATAGAGGAAAGAAACAGGACATTTTTTGAAGGAGGTGAATTTTCAAATGGCAGTACGTATTCGTCTGAAACGTATGGGTGCTCACAAAGCCCCTTTCTACCGCGTGGTGGTTTCTGATTCTCGTTCCCCGCGTGACGGTCGTTTTATCGAGGAAATCGGTTATTATAATCCGGTTGCTCAACCGGCTGAAGTTAAGATCGATGAAGAAAAAGCGCTCAACTGGCTTCAAAACGGTGCGCAAGCATCCGATACTGTTCGCAACTTGCTGAGCAAGGCGGGCGTTATGAAGAAGTTTCATGAGCTTAAGCATCAGAAATAAGACTGATCGCGAGGGTCATCTATGGAAGAATTAGTTCGTGTAATTGCTAAGGCTTTAGTGGATCATCCAGAAGATGTGACCGTGAAGACAGTTGAGAAGGAGCACTTGATTGTATATGAACTGTACGTGCATCCTGACGATGTCGGGAAGGTCATAGGCAAGCAGGGGCGAATCGCCAAATCACTGCGCACGGTCGTAACATCGGCGGCAGTTAAAATGGATAAACGGGTGACCGTTGATATCATTTCTTAAAGACTTTTTCTTAAAGATATACGAAAGGGGGTTAGGATGCATGTCCTAGCCCTTTTTCGTACATGCTGAAGAAATCCGGTAGGTTGGAATGTGATCTGAATTCATAACGAGATGCAGGAGGAAGACATGTCTGAGAAGTTATTTACCGTAGGGAAAATCGTGAATACACACGGTATTCGCGGCGAAATTAAGGTAGTGCCACATACGGATTTTGCAGAGCAGCGTTTCGCGAGCAAAAGTCAGCTGTTTATCGTGTCGCCAAAGGGTGGCAGACCTGTACCCGTAACGGTGGAATCATCCCGCTTTCATAAAAACATGTATGTCATCAAGTTTAAAGAAATTAGTGGAATTAATGAAGCTGAGAAATATAAAGAAAGTCTTCTTAAAATCAGTGAAGAGCTTCAAGAGGAACTTCCGGAGAACGAGTATTACTTTCATGAAATCATCGGGTGCCGTGTCATCACTGATGACGAGCCTGCTGAAGAGTTAGGTACCATTACGGAGATTCTGACACCAGGTGCTAACGATGTATGGGTAGTGAAAACTCCTAAAGGTACAGAAATCCTTCTTCCGTCCATTCCGGATGTAGTGCTGGATGTGGATAAAGTCTCCAAAATTGTTCGGGTTCACCTGATGGAAGGATTGTTATAACATGAAGGTTGATGTTCTGACGCTGTTTCCTGAAATGTTTGACGGCGTATTCCATTCTAGCATATTGGGTAAAGCTGCTGAGAAGGGAATCGTCTCTTTGAATGCGGTTAACTTCCGCCAGTATTCCGGCAATAAACACTCACAGGTGGATGATACGCCTTATGGAGGCGGGGGCGGAATGGTTCTTAAACCGGATCCGATCTTTGCGGCTGTTGAGGATTTGCTGTCATCGACGTCAGCAGCTTCCGGAAGTGATACGGATTCGGATACTGCTGTAGTTGAAGAGGTACCTTCAGTGCAGGTCGCGGCTCACCAGAAGCCACCCCGTGTTATTTTGATGTGCCCCCAAGGTGAAACATTTACGCAGAAAAAAGCGGAAGAGCTTGCGCAGGAAGAACATTTGATATTTGTTTGTGGCCATTATGAAGGTTATGATGAACGGATTCGTGAATATCTGGTAACGGATGAACTATCCATCGGTGATTATGTGCTGACAGGCGGAGAGCTTCCGGCCATGGTAATCATTGATTCAGTTGTCCGGCTTCTCCCTGGAGTCCTTGGTAATGAAATGTCTGCCGTTACAGACTCTTTCAGTACAGGTCTGCTGGAATATCCGCATTACACTCGTCCGGCTGAGTTCAGAGGATGGAAAGTGCCGGATATCTTGTTGAGCGGCCATCATGCGAATATTGAGGTGTGGCGCAGAGAGCAGGCATTGCAGAGAACCTGGGAGCGGCGTCCAGAACTGTTGGAAAGTCTGGAGCTTACCCCAAAAGATAAGATTTTTCTGGAAAAACTTCGTGCGAATCGTGAACGTGAGAATCATGAATAATGAAAGAATATATCGAAGAGGAAGTCCTTTGCGGACTTTCTCTTTTTTTGTGGGAAATGTTACATAACGGATGAGCTCTGTTGCATAACATACTGGTATTCGTCATTGTCTTAATTTGTCTAGATGGAGGATGTCTATGCACCGTTTCTGGGAACATGTGATTAAGCACGTGCTAATAGCAGTAAGGCCGAAAACCATTGTTGAGATCGGCTCTTTAACAGGTGTAACGACTTTTAAGCTGCTGCAGTATTGTAAACACCTTGGAGGACGATGCATTGTCGTGGATCCTAATCCTCAATACGATGTAGCTTTGTTGAGGGAACATTACGGCGAGGAAGTCGTAAGCATCATCGAACAATTCAGTCTGGAGGCTCTGCCCTCTATAGATCAATATGACATGATTCTAATTGATGGAGATCATAACTGGTATACGGTATATCATGAGTTGAAGTTAGTAGAGCAAATGGCCGACAAAACAGGACGGTTTCCTGTGGTTCTTCTTCATGATACCGATTGGCCTTATGGCCGGAGAGATATGTATTATTATCCTGATTCTATACCCGAGGCCTTTCGGAAATCGTATGCAACAAAAGGGATGAAACCAGGACAATCCGAGCTGCTGGAGATCGGCGGATTCAACAATATAGCTTACAATGCGCTTTATGAAGGCGGAGAACGCAATGGTGTTCGTTCAGCGGTTGAGGATTTTATAAAAGAAACTCCAATAAAGCTGCGGCACTATGAACTGTTTTCTAACAATGGTCTTAGTATTTTGGTATCGGAAGATGAAGATTCACTCATCTATTCACAAATATCTTACATATTAGACAGTTCCGGATTGTAAAATAGGTCACTCAAAAAAGGAGGGTTTAGGATTGAGTGATAGCTTAACTTCAATTGTTGTTCTTACGAAGGATCGCTTGGATTTAACAAAACGGTGTGTGGAAAGTGTTATACGTAATACAGATATTCCTTTTGAGTGGATATTTATAGATAACGGTTCAAAAGATGATACGATTGAATATCTGCAAACTGTACAGAACGCTATAGTCATTCAAAATTCGGAAAATAAAGGATTTGCTGCAGGCTGCAATCAAGGGATTGTCGCTGCGAGCGGGAAATATATAGTTCTTCTGAACAATGATACTGTGGTGACACCAGGTTGGCTTTCAAAATTACACATGTGGTTAAAGAGAGTACCTTCTATTGGTATTGTAGGACCCGTTTCAAATTTTGTTGCTCCTATTCAAAGAGTTGACGATGCGGTGTATCAATCGCTGGAAGAATTAGATGCATATGCGGAAAAACGGTCGTTGCTTTTCAAGGAGAAAGGGTTTTATCCTCACCGTTTAACTGGATTATGTATGTTGTTTCCTGTAGAACTCGTAAACCGGATCGGTGGAATGGATGAAAGGTTTTTCCCTGGAAATTATGAAGACGATGATTTCTGTATCAGAGCCCGGATTAGTGGTTATACACTTTGGGTAGCGCAAGATGTGTTTATTCACCATGAAGGACACGGGACTTTTGGCGGTAGGGATATCACTTACAAACTTTCCTCGTTAAAAAATGCGGACAAATTTCGTCAGAAATGGAGTGTTGGCCGGTCTGCATTTGAGATTGACCAGTGTGGATATAATCCGAGTGACATCGTTACCAGAGAGGTTCATTTTATTCCTGCCAGGCACGTTGAGAAACTATAATAAAGACACTGAGATAGCTCTATTCATGACTTACTCTAAGCAATCTTCCTGAACAATTAGGGGATGATTGCTTTTTTTGTTACTGGGAGCAGAACTGAACCGAGCTAATGGGAATAATCTGTCCTTATAGGCACATAGGCACTGGAAATTATGGGTCCGGCGATGACGATTTGGGAGGGAGAACATGAACCAACAGAAGAGGCGCAGAGGTCAAAAGTTAAAGGTTAAGAGCGCTAAAAGTTCTCTTAAGACGAGAGGCCCTCGAACAAGAACACTTATTCAATTGATTAGACAGTTGAGCGCTAATATACCAAAGGTGTTCACAGACGACGGGGGGGACGGGAGTTTTACACTGCTTAAATCGCAGGTGCAAACTGTGAACAGACTAATTCAAAATATGCCTTTTAGTATACGTAAAAAAAGAGCGATTCGAAACGCTGCACAGCAAATTGACATAATGCCAAACGTGTCCGACCCGATTGAGGTTGCAAAAGGATTACAACATTTTATAAATGTAGTGATGATTTCAGCAGTTCGCATAGGTGTACGAAGGGCTGTTGAGACTCCTGTGAACGACGGATTGAGGGTTTTACGGCAAGTGCTGGAAGCAGGAATTGGCTCAAACACACCACAGGATCCTACACTATTAATAAATTCGCTGGATAGTTTACCGTTCTTTATCATGAATGCGATGACTCAACCCGGGATGGAAGCACGAGAGCAGCTAAGGGGTGTATTAAGCGGAATCAGCGAGCAGACTGTTTTGTTGGGAGCTACAACTTTGCAAAGTAACAGGCTTCGAGAAACAGAACAGAATATTATCAATCTTTTGGAACAGGACCCTATTCCGGCAGTGCTTATTAACGAGGAATTGACTGATTATTTAACCACTTTAGCAGGATTAGTCCCGACTTTAAATATACCGTTAGCAGGAGAGGCATCATTGTTTCAATCATTTAGTGCGGTGTCACGTTCGAGTGCTGAGAGTGTTTATGGGGTTACGGTAATGCAAGCGTTAGAGGGGGTATCAGGAGCAATTGGTGAAACAGGAGCTACCGGAGCAATAGGATCTACAGGAGCCACTGGAGCGACAGGTCCATTAGGATCGACTGGAGTTAGAGGGTCTACCGGAGCAAGAGGTGCAACAGGTGTTACAGGGGCTAGAGGTATAACAGGATTAGCTGGAATTAGAGGGGTTACTGGAGCAACCGGAGCAACAGGATTAGTAGGGGCGACAGGTGCAACGGGTGTTACAGGGGTAACTGGTGCAAGGGGGACAACAGGAGTAGCTGGTGCAAGGGGGACAACAGGAGTAGCTGGAGCCAGGGGGGTAACCGGAGCTAAAGGAGCCACAGGAGCTACAGGAGGAACTGGAGCTAGGGGGGAAACGGGAGTAACCGGTGCCAGAGGCGTGACAGGAGCAACGGGCGCAGCAGGTGGTGAGACAGGAGAAACGGGAGCCACAGGACAAACAGGTGCGACAGGTGTGACAGGCGCTACAGGAGTAACAGGTGAAACAGGAGCAACGGGAGCAACAGGAGCAACAGGAGCGACAGGAGCCACGGGAGAGACTGGTGGAACAGGGGCGACAGGCGCTACAGGAGGAACTGGAGCAGTAGGTGAAACCGGGGCAACAGGAGAAACGGGAGCAACAGGGGCAACCGGAGAGACTGGTGAAACAGGAGCAACGGGAGCAACGGGAGCAACCGGAGAGACTGGTGGAACAGGGGCAACGGGAGCAACAGGAGGAACTGGAGCAGTAGGTGAAACCGGGGCAACCGGAGTAACAGGAACCACGGGAGTTACCGGAGTAACAGGGATAACAGGAGCCACAGGAGTAACGGGTGAAAC